>NZ_JBSFTT010000062.1:0-24320 GCF_053591415.1 Streptomyces sp. NPDC003032
CCACCAATGTCCACCTGCTCATGAGAATCAGGGACAACCTTGCCCGGATATGACACCCCTGCCCCTGCCCAGGAAGCAGCCCCCGTCAAGATCCTGAAACACGTATGTCCAGTTCGGGACCGTTGGATGGGAGGGCGTATATGGGGTTGGTGACTCGTCAAGAAGGGCTGCAGAATCCTTCGTGGGCTCCGTTGTACTCGGACTCGCTGCTGTCGAGTACCCGAAGCAGAGAACAGGCTTGTCCCGAAGAAGGCTGCTACCGACGCTGCGCACAAGCCCACTGAGGCTGGCTGAGGAGCCAGGGCGCCAATCCGCAGAAACTAGACCATGGTCAGGAGATGATCCGTGGGCCCGTAGCCGATGCTCCGCATGGGTCGCAGCACGCGGGTCGTCACCACGTGGGCGGCATTGGCTGAGGGAGGCTCGCGTGGGCTGCATGCGCACGTTCCTGCGCGGCGCCAGATCCTCAACAGTGCCTCGTCCGATAGCGGCACTTCGAGGCCCACCTCCATGAGGATCTCCCGAAAGTACGGGACCGGGCCGCCGTCGGGGGCCACTACCAAGGCGGAGAGAAGCGGACTGTCGCTTCCCGATCGGTCCTCAATCTGTGACAGGAGCTTGAGACGCATCTCCTGGGAGGTGCTCTTGCCGCCGACCAGCAGGAGCCAGTGAGTGGTGCCAGCTGCTTGTGCGACTGCGATCAGCCGCTGGCGCACATCCTGGGCTGAGGTCGGGTCCGTTAGCTGACGCCGGCCGAGGGAGGGACGGCCGACGTCTGCCGGCCGGTGGGAGCGGGCTGCTCACCGGCCGGCCGGGAGCGGCGGATCGCGAGGGCGACGCGCAGTGCGATGACCAGTACGCCGGCGCCGGCCGCGACGCACAGGGCGATGAAGGCGTCCGGCACCCATGCCATTGCCTGGCCCGCCCCCATGAACTTCATGGCCATGGCGAGGAGCGTCCCCGGCAGTGCACCAAAGAGGACCCACGCAGAGGTTCCGACGATCCGACGCCCCAGCGATACTGGGGCAGCGCGGCGCATGAGTAGCACCGAACGCGCGACGGCCACCAGCAGTAGCAGCGCCAGGGCGGTGACGCCCCACACCGTCACGTCGTACAGCAGGGTGGACGGGTCGTCGATCGGGGCTTCTCCTCCGGCGAGGATGCGGGCGGCACCAAAGCCGACCTGCATGATCGCCTTGTCCTGCAGTAGTCCGTGCAGATTCTGCTCCAGTACGAGGGCGTGACCCTGCTCGGGCAACAGGAACAGCATCCCCGCGTATCCGGGGGTGGCGCCGGTGTGCCAGATGGCCTTGCCGAGCGGGGCCTTGAGGCCGCCGATGCGCCAGCCGAACCCGTATCCGGTCTTCCCGCCGCTGGGCTGGAGCGAGCCGTCCTGGCGCATCAGGCGCACGGATCGGTGGGTGAGGACGGTCTGTCCGTCCGCTGCCCTGCCCGAGCGGAGCTGGAGGGCGGCAAAGGCGGCCAGGTCGTTCAGGTCGCCGCCGGTGTATCCATAGGCCGCGCCGTGGTCGTCCACCCTGTTGGCGATCGCGGACGGTCGGCCCCACAGGTACTGATGTCCCGGCGCGAGGTTCCGCTCGCGCGCCGAGGCACGGTCGGCGATGGCGCCCTTCATACCGGCCGGCTCGAGCACGCTGTGCCTCAGGTGGTCCGCATAGGGACGGCCGGTGACGGACTCGACGACAGCCGCCAGCAGCAGGTAATTGGCGCTGGTGTAGGCGTACTCGGCGCCAGGCGGGCCCAGCGGCCGCACATCGTCGAGGGCGCCGACGCGGTCCCTGGGGCGGGGGCAGTCGGCGTCGAGACAGTCGGCGACCTTGAAGGTGGCCGACTCGGGGAGGCCCGCGGTCTGGTTCAGGAGATGGCGGACGGTGACCTTGGAGGCGTGCGCCCGGCCGCCGAAGCGGAAGTCCGGCAGATGGCCGACGACCCGGTCGTCCAGGCCGAGCCGCCCGTCCTGGACGAGGGTCATGACGGCGCTCGCGGTGATGGGCTTGGCGACCGATCCCCACAGGAACGGTGTGTCCGCCGTGATCGGCGCGCCGCGCCCGTCCTCACCCCAAGTCCGCTGGTGTACCGGACCGTTGGCGTCGACCACGGCATAGGCCAGGCCCGGAGCACCGGTGGCCTCCATGCGGTCGCGTATGTACGCGTCGATCTCGGCGAAACGGTCGGGCGGGACCTTGTCCGACGGGCCGGCGGCCACGGCGAGTGGAGGGCACAGAAGCAGACAGATCAGCAGGGCGAATGCGGTCGAGGCTGCGTTGCGTAGGCGGTGAGGCTGCATGGGCCCTCCGGGCCGTGGCGGAAAACCATATGACTATATGGTTTGTACCGTACGCTGGTACGGTTATCAAGTGCCGAGAGTTGCCGACCACGAAGAACGCCGCCGCCAGATCGCCGATGCCGTCTGTGAGTTGATCTCCCAGAGCGGGCTGGACGCCGTCACCGTCGCCCGCACCGCCGCCACCGCCGGTATGTCGGTGGGCCTGGTGCAGCACTACTTCCGCACCAAGGACGAGATGCTGCTGCACGCCTTCCGGGAGGTCAGCGTCCGCATCCGGGCCAGGGTCGACCAGCACACCCGGGAGGGGGTCGAGCACCACCAGCCCATCGCGCGCGTGCTGGCCGGGGCGCTGGCCGAGTTCATGCCGCTCGACGAGGCGCGCCGTGCCGAGTTCCGGGTGGCCCGGGCCTTCGCCGGGCGGGCCCTGGACGCCCCCGCGCTCGCCGACGTCGACGTCGAGACCGCCCGGGCCCTGCGCGATGAGATCGCGCGGGCCGTGCACAACGGCAAGGAGTGCGGTGAGGTCGAGGACGATCTGGATCCGGCGCCCGCGGCCGTGCGCCTCGCGGCGGTCACGGAAGGGCTCGCCATGCAGGTCTACCGCGACCCCGAGGGCGTCGCCGGGGAGCCGGCGGCAGATCTCGTGGCGTCGGTCCTGGATGCCGAGCTCGCCGCCGTCTTCACCGGTGAGTGCCGACAGTACGCGAAGCGGGGCTGATGATACGCGCAAAGGGGCTGACCACAGCGCCGAGCATGGGTGCGGACGCGATTGCGCCGGTCAGGGCTTCGGTTGCGCGTTCGGGTTGACCAGTCCGGTCTCGTACGCGGTGACCACGGCCTGGACGCGATCGCGCAGGCCGAGCTTGGCGAGGATACGGCCGACGTGGGTCTTGACGGTGGTTTCGAGAGGTAGAGGCGGCCGGCGAGTTCGGCGTTGCTCAGGGCCCTGGACGAGCCGGCGCAGGACTTCGAGTTCGCGTATGTGAGGGCCGTCAAGTTGCGGTGCACTGTCGGGGCCGACTCGGTAGTGTCGGATTCCGGAGCCGTACGGGCGTAGTGCTCGACCAGGCGGCGAGTGATCACGGGGGCGAGCAGGGCGTCTCCGGTGCGGACCATCCGTACGGCTGCGAGCAGGTGCTCGGGCGTGACCTCCTCGAGCAGAAAGCCGCTGGCTCCGGCCGAGAGGGCCGCGTACACGAGATCGTCCGGATCGAACGTGGTCAGCATGATGACGCGCGGGGCGTCCGCTGCAGCGGTGAGGATGCGGCGAGTGGCTTCGAGGCCGTCGAGCTCCGGCATACGGATGTCCATCAGGACCACGTCGGGGCGGGTGCGGCGGACCGCTTCGATTGCCTGCCTGCCTGCCCGCCGTCGGCGGCCTCGGCGACCACGTCGATGCCGTCGGCCATCAGGATCATGCGGAAGCCGGTACGTACGAGCGCCTGGTCGTCGGCGACCACGACACGCAGAGGGGTGGTTACGTAGTCTCCAGGGATGCAGGGGATGGTGCCGGCTCCGGTACGTGTACCGGTCGTGCAGAGGCCGGCGGCAGGGGGATGGCCGCCTTCACTCGGTAGCCGCCGGTAAGGCGGCGGCTTGCCTGCAGTGTCCCGTCGTAGAGCGCCAGGCGTTCGCGCAGGCCGATGAGTCCGTGGCCGCTTTTGGTGGCTGCGGCGCCGGAGGGGGCACCTCCGGTGTCCGTGATCTCCAAGCGGAGGTGGTTCTCGGCGTAGGCGACGGTCACCTGGGCGCTGGCCCCGCACGCGTGCTTCACCGTGTTGGTGAGGGCTTCCTGGACGACACGGTAGGCGGCCAGGCCGATGCCGGGCGGTACATCGCGTGAGATGCCGGCGGTGGTGAGGGTCACGGGGACGCCGGTGTGGCGCATGCGGTCGACCAGGGAGTCCAGTTGGCCGAGGTCCGGCTGCGGGGCCAGGTCCGGGGTGGCCCGCTCCGAACCGTCGGCGTTCATCGCGAGCAGCCCCATCGTGTGCCGCAGCTCCGTCATAGCCGCACGGCCCGCCGCCTCCACCGACAGGAGCGCCTCGCGGGTCTGCTCCGGGGCAACATCCATGACCTTGCGGGCGGCGCCAGCCTGGATGGTCATTATGCTGACGTTGTGGGTGACGACGTCGTGCAGTTCGCGGGCGATCCGCGCCCGCTCCTGCTCGGCCGCGCGCCTCCTCGACCCCCGCTACGACGGTATGCAGGTCTCCACCGACACCGCGTCGCTCAGGACGGCGGAGCCCATGTGGCGTCTGCCGCGCACCACATCGCAAGGGCCTACGGGCGCTCGGCCTTACCGCCGAGGCCAGCGGCGGGGACGGCGAAAGCGAGATGGTCGTCACCCTCAACACCCTTTCCGCGCTGCTCACCCTGATCCTCGTCGCGGTCGCCGCGCTCGGCATGCTCAACGGCGTCGTTCTCGACACCCGTGAAGGGGTCCGCGACCTCGGCATCCACAAGGCACTCGGGATGACCCCGTACCCGCAGGTCATCGTGCACCGTCGTCTGGTTCACGGCCGTACCCGTCCGACATTGATCGAGGCGAGCGCCGGCGCCCAGCTGCTGGTGGGGGGCGCCCGTGGGCTCGGCGGCTTCGCTGGGCTTCTCCTCGGCTCGGTCAGCCAGGCAGTCCTCCACCATGCGCAGTGCCCGGTCACCGTGGTGCGAGCTGAGTGAGGCGGAGGGCGGACAGCGGGGGAGCCCCCGAGACACATCGCGTGGAGCCGCGCTCAGCCGTGCCATCGGCAACGATTGGGACGCCGGCTCCGATGCGTCCCCTGAACAGGGCAGGAGACGTGGTGGTGCCATGAACGGCTAGGGGGCAGACCTCGTGCTCATCGCCGTGCTGATCGTGTTCAACGCCCTGTTCGCCGGCAGTGAGATCGCGCTGATTTCTCTGCGGGAAAGCCGGCTGCGCCGTCTGCGGCGTCGAGGCGGGGCGAACGCAGCCCGGTTGGTGCGACTGGCGGCGGACCCGAACCGGTATCACCCTGGCTGGTTTCCTGGCCTCGGCGACGGCCGCGGTGTCGTTGGCTGGGCCACTTGTGCCGCTCCTGTCGTTCGCTGGACAGGCGGCCGACACGGTGGCTGTCGTCCTGGGGACGCTGGTGCTCACATTCGTCACCCTGGTGGTGGGTGAACTGGCGCCGAAGCGGCTGGCCATGCAGTTCACCGAGCGGTGGGCTCTGCTGGCGGCCATGCCCCTGGACGTGATGTCCGCTGTAGCCCGTCCTGCCGTTTGGACGCTTGCCGGGCGACCAACATGGTAGTCCGGCTGCTCGGCGGCAATCCCGATGTCGGCAAGCAGCCGCCTTCCCCGAAGAGCTGCGGGACATGGTGATCAGCCATCGGGGCCTGACCGCCGAACAGCGCACCATCATTCTCAGCGCACTGGAGATCCACGGCCGCTACACCACCATTGCCGGTCTTGTGCTGTACCGGCTCGGGGACATCCCCAGCACGCCAGGAGCCCGGGTCCGGTTGGCCACGTGGGGCATCGAGGTTGTGGAGATCGACCGCCATGCCATCACCGTCGTCCGACTCAGGCCACACGTCGACCTCGCTGACGACAATTCTCCGCCCGACCACGACAGCAACGGAGGCGCCACCGGCCAGGAGGACTCCGGATGACCCCGCACCGGCGCACACCGTCCCCGGGCGGAAGCCCCGGTCTCACCGCCTCGTATCGGTGCCGGGGCGGCCGGGGGAGTGGGACGCGTCGGCCGAGGTAGGCGGGGAGGTCGAGCTGTCCGGCAGGAGCACCTGGCCCTCGAAGACCTGCGGAGGTGTCTGCTGAGCCTCGGCGGTCGCCTGGTCCTCCTTCTGCATCGCCTTGGCCTCGGCCTTGAGGATGCGGGCCGACTTGCCTGCGGAGCGCGCAAGTTCGGGGAGCTTCTTGGCGCCGAGGACGAGTATGACGACGATGAGGATGATCGCGATTTCGCTCAGTCCGAACACTGCGGTCCTGTCTGCGTCTTGGTTCGGGCCGGGTGCGGCGCGAGCCTGGGGGGAATGGGGAGCGGCTACAGGTGGCGGGTGATCTCGGGCAGCAGGTCCTTGAAGGTGCGGCCGGTCGCGGGTTCACCGATGGCTGCCATCTGCCAGCCGGTGCCGGAGCGGTGGACCTTGGCCATGATCTGGGCGGTGTTGCTGCCGCCGCCGGTGAGGGTGTAGCGGGCGAGTTCCTGTCCGGTCTTCTCGTCGATGAGCCGGCAGTAGGCGTTCTGGACCTCCGCGAAGGTCTGCCCGGTGAAGGAGTTCACGGTGAAGATGATCTGGTCGACGTGCACGGGGACACGCTGGAGGTCGACGAGGATGGACTCGTCGTCGCCCTGTCCTGTTCCACCGACCAGGTTGTCGCCGCTGTGCTGGACGGAGCCGTCCTTGCTGGTGAGCTGTTGGAAGAAGACGACGTCGATGGGTTCCTGACCGGTGATGAGCACGGCGGAGGCGTCGAGGTCGATCTCGCGGTTCCCGGTCAGTTTGGCGAGGAAGCCCTTGCGCGGGGCGGACTGCCAGCCGAGTCCCATGCGTACGACACTGAGGGCGTCGCCGTCGGACTTGCTCAGGCTGATCTGCTGACCCTTGGACAGGTTCACGGATGACATGTAGGCCGCCTGGTTGGGAGGTGGTGGAAGAACGCGGAGACACGCCGCCCGCATGCGATCGGGTGGTCATGCGGGCGGCAGGGGACTAGAAGGTGTCGCTGGGCACCAGAGGCGCCATAGCCCGTGCTGTCAGACGCTGACGCCGAAGTCCGTCGCAATACCCGTCAGACCGGACGCGTAACCCTGACCCACGGCACGGAACTTCCACTCTGCGCCGTTGCGGTAGAGCTCGCCGAAGACCATCGCGGTCTCGGTGGCGGCATCCTCGGACAGGTCGTAGCGGGCGATCTCCGCGTTGTCCGCCTGGTTGACGACCCGGATGAAGGCGCCTCGGACCTGGCCGAAGCTGTGGCCGCGGCTCTCGGCGTCGTGGATGGACACGGGGAAGACGATCTTCGAGACCTCGGCGGGAACGGTCGCGAGGTTCACCTTGACGACCTCGTCGTCGCCTTCGCCCTCGCCGGTGAGGTTGTCGCCGGTGTGCTCGACCGAACCGTCCGGGCTCTTGAGGTTGTTGTAGAAGATGAAGTGCTGGCTGGAGGGGACCTTGCCGGACTCGTCCACCAGCAGGGCGGACGCGTCGAGGTCGTAGTCGGTACCGGTGGTGGTCCGCACGTCCCAGCCCAGGCCGACCAGAACGGCCGTCAGCCCGGGGGCCTCCTTGCTGAGCGAGACGTTGCCACCCTTGGCCAGGGAAACTCCCACTGCACTCCTCCTTGGTGTGTCTCCGGTCCGGACCCGCAGCGCGAGCCCGCCAAGAAACTACAGCACTGTAGAGAAAGCTGAAGTGCGACTCGGCTGACGGCCGTGTCGAATCGGCCATGTGTGGTGCCTAGGTGCGGATGCTGCCGCGCGTCAGTTGCGTGAGTTCCCGGACAGGATGGGGTAGCGATCAGCAGGACAAGTGCCCCTGTAATGGCCGACCCCATGTGGTGAGGTTCGAAGAACCGCCGCTCCACCGGCCGCTCCAGGAACCGTGCCGACGGCCAGCCCCTGGCGAAGGCCCCCCCGCGATTCCGATTACTGTCGTGCCGATGAGCCCGCCCGGATCGCGGCCGGGCAGCACGGCCTCGGCTATCGCGCCGGCCGGTAGCCCGAGAATGGTCCACCCGATGACGCCCATGGGTGTTGCCTTCCTTTCGTTCGGCCTCCCCGGTTGCGTGGGGAGGCGTGCCGGGGCGGCGTAGCTTCTACGCTCCTGCAGGAGTTGCGAACGTGGTGGAGTGTGTCGTTCTCGGCGCGGTGGAGCGGCGTCAGGGATCTATACGATGTACCGCTCGCGAAGCGCGTGGCAGTGGAAGGGAGACAGGGCATGACAGATGACCGGCAGCGTCCCCGAAGGCGGGGCCAGGGGGAGCTGGAGGGATTGGTCCTGTCGGTCCTGCGTCAGGCCGAAGGGCCGGTTGCCGCCGGCTGGGTGCGGGAGCAACTCGGCGGGGGCCTTGCCTATACGACCGTGATCACGATCCTGACCCGGCTCCTAGCCAAGGGCATGGTCACGCGCCAGCGCGTGGGCCGCTCGTTCGTGTGGACGCCGGCCTCGGACCAGGCAGGTCTTGCGGCGCGCAGGATGCGCAAGGTGCTCGACGGGGAGCGGGACAGGGAAGCGGTGCTCGCGAGTTTCGTCACCGCGCTGGACCCGGATGAGGAACGGCTGCTTCGGGACCTGCTGGGTCAGTCCGAGGCGGAGAGGGAAGACTGAAGCCTCATGGGGGTGTTCGTCTTTCTGCCGCTGTTCCTGCCGTTGACGGCATGGCCCATCGCGCGCCTGGCCGAGCAGAACCTGCATCCCCGAGCGGCCACCCGGCTGCTGACGGGGGTTGCCGCGGTCATGGCGGTCTGCAGCACAGTGTGCCTGGGGCTGCTGATGGTGGTCGGTACCGCGCAACTGCCCGGCAATCCGCTTCCGGACGGCTGGTCGGACCCGGAGGTGCGCGAAGCGGTCCCGTATGACGAGGTGGCCGGCCGGGTGGCCATCCCCGTGCTGCTGGTGGTGGCTGTGGTGTGCGGCAGGACGCTGTGGCGGCACGGCCGGGTGCGCCGCCGTGCTCACCGGGCCCTGGCCGGCCTCCCCGGTTCGCCCGTGGCGGTGCTGCCCGATGACGTGCCGTACGCGTACGCGTTGCCGGGCGGCGGCACCCAGGGCCGGGTCGTCGCCACCACAGCCATGCTGTCCTGCCTCGAATCCGCCGAGCGCCGCGCCCTGTTCGCCCACGAGCGCGCGCACCTCGCCGCTCGTCACCACCGGTTCCTGCTGGCCGTGCAGCTGGCGGCGCGCGCCAACCCGTTCCTGCGTCCGCTGCGTACGGCGGTGGTCTATACGACGGAACGCTGGGCGGACGAGGAGGCGGCCAAGGCTGTTGGCAGTCGCAGGACCGTGGCGTGCGCGATCGGCAAGGCCGCGCTGGTCTCGCGGGGTACCCGGGTCGGCACGCTGGCGGGCCTTGCCACCGCTGGGCCGGTCCCCCGCCGGGTGGCGGCCCTGCTCGGCCCGGCCCCCGCCGTGCGCAGCTGGCCCTCGGCGTTCACTGCAGTGGGGCTCGCGGCGTGGGTGGCCGCGGCGGGGACGGCTCTGTCCGCGATGTCATCCGCGAACTCCGCGGTCACGATGGTCCTCATCCTCCACGCGGCCACCCCGCTCTGAGGTGTCGCGTTCTTCCAGTGTTCTGAGCCCCTCGCCAGTCACGCTGCTGTGCTACAGCCTCTGGAGGATTAAGGCCGGTCTGTGAACCGGTCGGTGGTCGAATGCGCCGCACGCAGATCTGAAACCGCAGATGCCGCACGAAGACTGCTGGGCGTGTCGGAATAACGCGTCCCCCGGGAGGCAGCGATCGCGCGGATGCCCCTTCTCACCGATTGCCCGCCTCGCACATCTCGATACGGTTCAGGACCGTGGACTTCGAGGTGACTGCTGTCGGCAGTCTGGTAGCTCGGTGGATTAGCGCCTTGGTCACTTCGGCGGGCTCCGGGTATCCGTAGTCGGACTTCCCGCTCCGCGAGCGAGTCGGCGATCTCGTACAGGTCGCGGATGGAGCGGCCGAGCCGAGGTGTCACCTCATGTGACACCAAAATGCACACTCTGGCTGATTCATGCTTGAACTCCAGATTGCCGGCTACCGGCAGGGGTTGGCCGTGTCGGCGGACTCGCCCGGTGAGACGAGCCCTGTCTCGTAGGCGAGGACGACGGCCTGGGCCCGGTCGCGCAGGGTCAGTTTGGCGAAGATCCGAGCGACGTGGGTTTTCACTGTCGCCTCACTGAGCGTCAGTTCCCGCGCCAGTTCGGTGTTGGAAAGACCTCGGCCCATGAGCGTCAGCACCTCGCGCTCGCGCGGCGTCAATGCGGCCAGGTCCCGGTGGACGGCCGGGGTTGCGAGGCCCGAACCGGTTCTGGGGGCGCTGGGGGCGAAGCGCTCCACCAGGCGGCGGGTGATCGAGGGTGCGAGCAGGGCGTCACCGGTGTCGACCAGGCGTACGGCGGCGGCCAGATGCGCGGGGGTGACGTCCTTGAGCAGGAATCCGCTGGCTCCGGCGGCGAGAGCGGCGTAGACGTAGTGGTCGAGGTCGAAGGTGGTCAGCATGATCACCCGGCAGTCCGGGGACTGCCTGAGTATGCGGCGGGCGGCTTCCAGGCCATCCATGGCGGGCATGCGGATGTCCATCAGGACGACGTCGGGCCGCAGCCTCCGCACGGCGGCCACGGCCTCGGCTCCGTCGCCGGCTTCGCCCACCACGTCGATGCCGCGGGCGGTCAGGATCAGGCGGAAGCCGGTGCGGACCAGTTCCTGGTCGTCGGCGATCACGACGCGAGGGGCGGCGGGCTCGGTGGGCGTCATGGTCGGTCCAGCGGGATCTGGGAGCGTCGTCATGGCCGGTCCAGCGGGATCCGGGCGCGGACCCGGTAGCCGCCACCGAGGCGGCGGCGGGCATCCAAGTCGCCGCCGTAGACGGTGACCCGCTCCCGCAGGCCGAGCAGCCCGCGTCCCGTTCCCTCCGCCCGGCGTGGCACCGGCTCCTGCCGCACGGGCGGGCCGCCCGACAGGATGCTCGGTCCGCTGTTGAGCACCTCGACTCGCAGGTAGTGGTCCGCGTATCGCACCGTCACCTCGGCTTTCGCCCCGTCCCCGTGTTTGAGGGCATTGGTCAGAGCCTCCTGGATGATCCGGTAGGCGGTGACATCGATCCCGGTCGGCAGCGGGCGCGGTTCGCCCGAGACGCGCATCTCCACGGGCAGGCCGGCAAAGGCGATCCGGTCGATCAGTGGGCTGAGTCGGCTCAAGCTCGGCTGCGGTGACAGGCCCATGCCGTAGGGCTCGTCGTCGCCGTTCTGCGCGGGTGCGAGCAGGCCGAGCAGGTGCCGCAGCTCGGTCATCGTGTTCCGCCCGGCGGTCTCGACGGCGCTCATCGCCGCCGCGGCCTCCTCGGGCATCGTGGCCAGCACCTCGCGGGCGGCCCCGGCCTGGACCACCATGAGGCTCACGTTGTGGCTGACGATGTCGTGGAGCTCGGCGGCGATCCTGGCCCGCTCGGCGTCGACCGCGGTCCGCGTCGCGCTCTCGCGCTCCCGCTCCAGCAGCCAGCCGCGCTCCTCGATGGCCGCCCGGTGCAGCCGCCGCGCCCGGATCACCGCCACGCACAGACACCCGGCGGCGCCAACTGCCGCCGCCAGGGCGATGACCAGCCAGGTCGTCCCGGATCCCCACACCGGATCATCTTCGCAGCTGCACGACGCGCCCCACATCAGCCTCCGGATGCAGCTCCGTACATCCCCGGGATGACCTGCCCGGGCGGATACATCCGGGGGGCGACGCCCCCTCCGCGGCCCCGCCCTAAGTTCGAGCCATGACAACTGATCATGGCAGTGCCCGGCAAGTGGTGGTGCGGCTGGATGGCGTGCACAAGGAGTACGGCGACGCGAAGGCCCTGGACGGCCTGTCGCTGGAGATCAGGGCGGGGGACGCGGTCGCCGTGATGGGGCCCTCCGGCTGCGGCAAGTCCACCCTGCTCAACATGGTGGCCGGCCTGGACCGGCCGACCTCGGGCACAGTCCAGGTGCAGGGGCATGACCTCGGGAAACTCAATGAGACCGGCTTGGCGCTGTTCCGGCGGCGGAACGTCGGCATGATCTTCCAGTTCTTCAACCTCATCGACGATCTGCCCGCCCTGGACAATGTGGCGCTGGCCGCGCAGCTGACCGGCACCCCGGCCCGGCAGGCGCGCCGCCGCGCCCTGGAGCTCCTCGACGAACTCGGTGTCGCCGAACGCCGGAACAACTATCCGGCAACGCTCAGCGGCGGCGAGCGGCAACGGGTCGCCGTGGCGCGGGCCCTGATGAACCGTCCCGCGCTGCTGCTGGCCGACGAGCCGACCGGCGCCCTCGACAGCCGGTCGGGCGAACAGGTGATGGATCTGCTGATCGACCTCAACCAGATCGGCCAGACCCTGTTGATCGTCACCCATGACCCGCAGCTGGCCACCCGCTGCGCCAGTCGGCTGATCGAAGTCGCCGACGGCCGGGTCGGCCGCGAAAGCGCGCTGGAGGCGACCGCGTGAGCGCCGTATGGAGAGCCTCACGCGCGGCCGTGAAGCGCCGTCGGCTCCAGACCTTCGTCATCGGGCTCGTCGTGCTCTGCTCCACCACGACCGTCCTGCTCGCGCTGGGACTGCTGTCCGCCGCCTCCGGCCCCTTCGACAAGGCCTACGCCGCACAGCGCGGCGCCCATACGGTGGCGACTTTCGACACCACGAAGGTCTCGCGGGAGCAGCTGAAGCGGACCGCGGGGCGCCCCGGGGTGGAGGCCGCGGCGGGGCCGTTCGGGCAGGCCGTCGTCGACATCCCCAAGGGCTGGCTCTGGACGGCGGGCGGCACGCTCACCGTGGTGGGCCGGGCCGATCCAGCGGGCCCCGTGGACCGCATCGAGATAGTGGAAGGCCACTGGGCCACCGCGCCCGGCGAGATCGTCGTCAACTGGGCAGTCCAGGGCTCCCCCGGCCGGGAGCTGCTGGGCACCAAACTGAAGAACCCCGGGGGGCCGACGCTGACCGTGGTCGGCTTCGCCGCCAGCATGAGCAAGTCGGCGAGCGCCTGGGTCGCACCGGAGCAGATGACCGCACTGCACCCGTCCTCCGCCCAGATGCTCTACCGCTTCACGGACTCCTCGACGGAGGCCCAGCTGAGCGCCGGGCTGGCCGGGGCCACCGCGGGACTGCCCGAAGAGTCACTGACCGGCACGCAGACCTACCTTGCCCTCAAGCAGGCATTCTCCGCGCTGGCCGATTCCTATCTGCCGTTCATGACGCTCTTCGGCATCCTCGGCCTGCTGGTCTCCACCCTGATCGTCGGCAACGTAGTCAGCGGGGCGGTCGTCTCGGGGTACCGGCACATCGGAGTGCTCAAGGCCCTGGGCTTCACGCCGAACCAGGTCGTCGCCGTCTACCTGACGATGCTCTCCGTACCGGCGGTGGTGGGCTGCGTGCTGGGCACCCTGATGGGCAACGTGCTGGCCCGGCCGATCCTGAAGGTCGCGTTCGCCGGCATCGACGTGGGCCGGGCCTCGGTCGGCGACGTCAGCCCGTGGGTGTCCGTGGCCTGCCTCGTGGGCATGCCCGTCCTCGTCCTGCTGGCCGCACTGGTCCCCGCCCTGCGCGCCCACCGGCTGCCCGCCGCGACGGCGATCAGCGCAGGCGGCGCGCCGCGGACCGGGCGCGGGCTGCGCGTCCAGCGGATGCTCGGCGCCACCCGGCTGCCGCGCCCGGTCAGTCTGGGCCTGGGTCAGCCGTTCACCCGGCCCGCCCGCACGTTGCTGACCCTGGCGGCCATCGTGCTCGGAGTCACCACGGTGACTCTGTCGACCGGACTGACCAGCACCATGGTCGCGTACGGCAATGCCGAGCGGGAGGACGCAGGCGCCAGGATCCACGTAACGACCGTGGGGTCGGGCAACGACCGGACCTCGCTCCGGCTCAGTGACCTACAGATCGAGAAACGGCTGCGGTCCCTGCCGGGTGCGGAGGGGGTGCGGGCCCGCGCGCTGTCCCAGGTGAACATGACCGGGCAGACCCAGCCCGTCTTCGCCGACTTCTACCGTGGCGACGATTCCTTGTACGAGCAGACCATCGTCAAGGGCCGGGCGCCGGCTGCGGCGGGTGAGATCGTGGCCGGGCCGGCGTTCTTGACCCAGCGCGGGCTGAAGCTCGGCGACCGGGTCATGCTGGAGCTGAACGGCAGGAAGATCACCGCGACCGTCGTGGGTCAGCTCATGGAGGGCAACGCCCGGGCCTTGGAGGCTACCTGGCAGACCCTGGCCCAACTCGCACCGGACGCCCACGCCACCGAGTACACGGTGCGGCTCGCCCCCCGCGCCGACGCGCGCGCCTACGCCGAGGCGGTCGCGTCGCTCGACCCGGGCCTGCACGCGTCGGTGATGGACTCCGGCAACGCCGGCACCGCCACCGTCATCACCTTCGCGACGGTGTTCACGGTACTGCTGACGCTCGTCGCGTCACTCGGTGTCTTCAACACCGTTCTCCTGAACACCCGTGAGCGGCGCCGGGACCTGGGCATGCTCAAGTCGATCGGGATGACCCCCCGGCAGGTGGTGGTGATGACGGTGACCTCGGTCGCCGGTCTTGGCGCGGTCGGCGGGCTGCTCGGCATCCCGCTCGGAATCGTGGCGCACCGCCTCGTCGTGGACAACGTCGGAGTGGTCGACTTCCCCGCGTATATGAAGGATGTGTGGCACACGCCGCAGCTGGCCGCGATGCTCCTGGCGGGTGTGGCGATCGCAGTCCTCGGCGCCCTGATCCCGGCCCGGTCGGCGGCCCGGATGACCATCGCCTCCGTGCTGCACACCGAGTAGCTCACCCGTCAGCACCAGCCTCCGGAACCAGCCCAAGGCAGCCGACGGCACCGCCGAGGGCCAGCCGCTGGGCGGCACGGTCTCCTTCATATCCGCGCGGAACCACGCCGCCCCGTCTTCGGCAACCCCGCCCACTGGGCCGTCGGCCTCCCAGCGAAGGGGCGGGCGGCCCGGCACAGCCCGGAGCGGATCAGCGCCGCGTCCCAGGAGGCATTCCACCTGCGATTCCTCGGCCAACCCGCGGTGCCGGACGCACAGATGACAGCAGTCGGGGAGGTGTGCACTTGGCCGACGTCGTCACCGGCTCCGCCGCTACCCTCACCCCGCACGGCAGCGGATGGGAGGTGCGCCAAGGCGGCCCGCTAAAGCTGTGGGACCGCACCGACGGGATCCTGAGCGCCAACGACACCGCCGGCCGGCAAGAGACGGTCCGGCTGCATGCTTATGACAGCGGGCAGCACCTGGGTCACCCGCAGATGACCGGCCTACCACTGCCCAGACCCTGGGTCTGCATCGTCGACGCGGACTCCCTAGCACTGTAAAAGATTATCGGGGGCGGGAGGGGCTCCTCAGCCCCTCCCGCCCCCGATTCGCCCCCGGCTACTCCTCGCCTGCCTCTTCCTCGTCGCCTTCGAAAAAGTCGCCAACCTCGTCGACGACTTCGGCCGCGACCATCCCGCCGACCACCCCCACCGCGAGCCCGGCCGCGCCTGCGGCGACGACGGTGCCCATACCGGGGCCCGAGCGGTGCTGGCCCTCGTGCCCGTGGTGGTGATCCCCGTAAGCGTGGCCCGAGGTGTACGGATCGCCGTGTCCATACGAGGCGTGCGGACCGTGGGACGAGCGGTGCTCGACCAGCTGCCGGACCCAGCCGTCGACCACCGCGTTCCAGTCCGGTCGCGCCGCTTCGTCGTGGCCGACCGTGAAGCGGGTCACCGCGTCATGGCCGGAGGAGAGGAACCCGCCGCGCTTGTCGGCCTCCAGGACCACGTCCATGCCGCCGGGGCTCGCGAGGAAGGTCAACTCGATCTCGTTGACGGCGTGCGCGTACCGCGGCGACGGGGCCAGCTCGATCTCCTGGTAGAAGGGCAGCTGCTGGCTGGTGCCGCCGATGTGCCCGTACTCCAGGTCGGCGGCCCTGAAACCGAAGTCCAGCTGCCCCAGGGCCTCAAGGATCGCTTCCTGTACGGGTAGTGGGCGCACCGCGAGCGGATCCAGGTCGCCCTTGTCCTTGCCGCCCGCCACCGACAGCTCCGTGCGTACCCCGAGGACGATGCCGAGACCCTGGCCGTACAGCTCGGTGATCGGTGTCTCCCATGGCAGCGTCACGGTGAACGGGATGCTGCGCTCTTCGTCTTCCGCAAGGCGGAATCCGGCGCCTACCGTGAACCGCTCGAAGATGACCGTGCCTTCGCCCTCCCCGTCCTCGCGCTCGGCCTCGGCCCGGGCCACGAGCTCCAGGGTGATGTGCTCGATGCCGAAGCCGGTGCTGCCGCCCTTGAGATGGACCTGACCGCTGAGGTCACCGCCGGGCCGCACCGCCCCCGCGGCGAGGACCGTGTCCACCGTGGGGCCGCCCACGCCGAGCGAGCCGAGCAGCCGTTTGAACACCATTGCGGAGTGCACTCCTTCATGTGATCGCCTATCAGAAGCCTGTGTCTACAAGGCTGTAGAAGCATAGAGGTGCTCGGCCTGAGGAGGCGACGTCTGTGGCGTCTGCCTGGGAAATTGACCGGAACGGGTGCGGCCAGGGCGACCGGCTGACACTCTGGCCGCGCCCGCCCGGCCCGCGCGGTGAGTACTCCCGCTCTACCCGGGTCCCGCCCGGAGGAGACCCCGGAACTCCGCAACACCCTGGTGGTCATGCCCCAGGGCGGCACACTCGGCTTCTACAGCAACTGGTGAACCACGGGAAGGGGGCGGCCCGCCGGCCTGGGAGACCTTCCACCTCGACGAGCTCATCCCGCTCCTTGAGCGCGGATACGGCGCGAGTGTGCGCCGCGCGATCACCGGCCTGTCGATGGGCGGCGCGGGAGCCGTCTCCTACGCCGCACGCTGCCCCGGCATGTTCGCTGCGGCGGTGACCCGCCAGGCAGCGCTATGACCCCGCGGAGGCCAGCCTCAACGCCCTGAAGCGTTCCTTCGACGCTCGCCTGGCCGACCTCGGCACCCCGGCGACCAGCCACTTTCGCACGGGTACCCCTCACCCCGCGTACGGGAGAGGGAATTGCACCACTCCCTGCCTCTGCTGCTGGAGGCGCTGGCCCCCGTCCTGCCCCTGAACGCGAGGGTCGCGTCGTCGTTTGCGGTTCCTTTACAGTGTGTGTAGAGGCAATCCTGTCTCTACACACACGTTGTTTTCCGCCCGAGTGCGAGAAGGAGTCAGCGACCCGCAATGGGTGAGCCTCCCAGTACGAGCCGTGCCATTTTCCGCCCGCAGCCGGTGTGCGAGGGAACGGGGGTGGCACGGTGACCGAGGTCCTGCTGCTCCTTCTCGCTCTGCTCCTCACGCTCGCCTGTGCGCTGTTCGTGGCGGCCGAGTTCTCCCTGACCACTGTCGAGCGCGGTGACCTGGAGCGCGCCGCCGAGGCGGGGGAGCGGGGCGCCTCCGGCGCTCTGCAGGCCGTGCGGCGGCTGACCTTCCAGTTGTCCGGCGCTCAGCTCGGCATCACCGTCACCTCGCTGGTCATCGGCATGCTCGCCGAGCCTTCGCTCGCGGCCCTGCTGCGCGGCCCGCTCGCAGGGGCCGGGCTCGGCGGGGCCGCATCGCCCGTGGCGAGTGTCCTGGGAGTGATCGTCTCCACCGTGGTCCTGATGGTCGTCGGCGAGCTGGTGCCGAAGAACTGGGCGATCGCCCGGCCGCTGGCCGTCGCCAAGGTGGTGGCGGCACCGCAGCGCGGCTTCACCGCCGCCTTCGGGCCCTTCATCCGGCACCTGAACAACACCGCGAACCGCGCCGTACGCCGTTTCGGCCTGGAGCCCGCCGAGGAGCTGGCCTCCGCGCGCACCCCCGAGGAGCTCGTCGCCCTCGCCCGGCGCTCGGCCGCCGAGGGCGCCATCGAGGCCGACTCTGCCGAGCTCTTCGTCCGCACCCTGCACCTGGGCGACCTCACGGCGGAGAACGTGATGACCCCGCGCGTCGACGTCCGCGCCCTGGAGGAGCACGCCACGGCTACCGACGCCGCCAACCTCACGTACGCCACCGGTTTGTCCCGCTTCCCCGTCTACCGCGACAGCCTCGACGAGGTCATCGGCACCGTGCACATCCGCGACGTGCTTGCCCTGGAGCCGGACCGGCGCCCGCTCACCCCGGTCACGGAGCTGGCCACCGAGCCCCTCCTGGTCCCCGACAGCCTGCCCGCCGACCGGCTCCTGGAGCGGCTGCGGGCCACCCGCACCATGGCGGTGATCATCGACGAGTACGGCGGTACCGCCGGAGTGGCCACCATGGAGGACATCGTCGAGGAGGTCGTCGGCGAGGTCCGCGACGAGCACGACCCCGTTGAGCCCCCCGACCTGCTGCTGGCCACCGTGCCCCAGCGGGGTCACGCCACCTGGGAGGCGGACGGTGGCGTACGCATCGACCAGCTCGCCGACATAGGGCTGCGGGCGCCCGAGGGGCCGTACGAGACCGTGGCCGGCCTGATCGCCATGCGCTTGGCCCGTATCCCCGCCAAGGGCGACTCCGTCGACCTCGACGGCTGGCAGCTGGAGGTCCTGGACGTTGAGCACCACCGGGCCGACCGCGTGCGCATCACTGAGCCGGACACGGCGCCCGGCCCGCTGCTGGAGGAGTCCCGATGACCGCCCTGCAGCTCGTCATCGGCGCCCTGACCCTGCTGACCAACGCCTTCTTCGTCGGCGCGGAGTTCGCCCTGATCTCCGTGCGCCGCAGCCAGATCGAGCCGCGCGCCGCCGAGGGCGACCGGCGTGCTCGCATCACGCTGTGGGGCATCGAGCACATCTCCGCGATGATGGCCACCGCCCAGCTCGGCATCACCGTCTCCTCGCTGGTCCTCGGCGCGGTCGCGGAACCCGCCATCGCGCACCTCCTGGAGCCTGTCTTCGAGGCCACGCACGTGCCGCACGGACTCGTCCATCCGGTCGCGTTCGTCATCGCCCTGACCGTGGCGACGTATCTGCACATGCTGATCGGCGAGATGATCCCCAAGAACATCGCACTCGCCGCACCGGCGCGGACGGCGCTGCTGCTCGGCCCGCCGCTGGTGGCCCTCACGCGTGCTCTCAAGCCGCTCGTCTTCGGCATCAACGCCTTCGCCAACGCCCTCCTCAAGCTGCTGCGCGTCGAGCCCAGGGACGAGGTCGAGTCCGTCTTCACCGACGACCAGCTGGCCCGTATGGTGCTCGACTCCAGTGAGGCCGGGCTGCTCTCGGCGGCGGACGGGGAGCGCCTGCGTGACGCCTTGGAGCTGGGCACACGACCGGTCGGTGAGATCCTCGTCCCGGCGGCCAGGATGCGCACCGTCGAGCACACGGTCACCCCGGCACAGCTGGAGCGGACGGCAGCCGAGGCGGGCTTCTCGCGCTTCCCGGTCACCGGCCCGCAGGGCACGCTGCTGGGCTATCTGCACATCAAGGACACCCTCGGCATCGCGGACCGGGACCAACCCTTCCCGAGGACGGCGTTGCATCCCGTCACCCGGGTCCGCATCGACACCCCGCTCGACGACACCCTCACCGCGCTGCGGGCCACGGGCAGCCACCTGGCCGCAGTGAGCGGAGAGAAGGGCGCGGTGCTCGGCTTCGTGACCATGGAGGACGTGCTGTCGGAACTGGTCGGCCCCGCCCCGGCCGCTGCGTGATGGTCGGGCCGCCTGACCGCCGAGCCGTCCTGTGCGCGCTCCCTTACAGGGCGGCCCGGCATGGGCAGGCTCACAACCAGCGGGGTTTTACAGGTCTGTAGATGCGTGGCTAGGGTGCGGGGAATGTTCTGCGACGGCGCGGTACCCGCATTTGCCGTAAGACGTGATTGCGCAGGTTGGGGTTTACCGCGGGAGGCATCTTGAGTGACACGCTGCGGTCCACGAGCCCTCCCGCGATGCCGCTGCCCCCGCAGCGGCCTATTACCGTCCTCGAGAAGGCTTCTGACGGCGGGGCGGTGCCGGGCGGGGAAGCAGCGTGGGCAGGGAAGCCGGCCAAGAAGCGGGACGCGTTCTTCGACAACGCCAAGTACCTGGCGATCGTCCTGGTGGCGATGGGCCACGCCTGGGAGCCGCTGCGCGGCGACAGCCGGGCGGCGGCCGCGCTCTACATCACGGTCTACACCTTCCACATGCCGGCGTTCATCGTCATCTCCGGCTATTTCTCGCGCAGCTTCGACACGAGCTCACACCGCCTCAAACGCCTGGTCACCGGCATCGCGGTCCCCTACGTCCTCTTCGAAGTCGCGTACACCTTCTTCAAACGCTGGGCCGATGACGACCCGACGTACCCGATCAGCCTGCTCGACCCCTGGTACCTCACCTGGTTTCTGGGAGCGTTGTTCATCTGGCGGCTGACCACCCCGCTGTGGAAGCTCGTGCGCCGGCCGCTGCCGATCGCGCTGGCCATCGCTGTCCTGGCGTCCGTGTCGCCGGACATCGGCGACGACCTCGATCTGCAGCGGGTGCTGCAGTTCCTGCCCTTCTTCGTCCTCGGCCTCGTCCTGAAGCCGGAACACTTCCAGCTGGTGCGCCGCAAGGAAGCCCGGATCCTGGCCCTGCCGGTCTTCGCGATGGCGCTGCTGTTCGCCTATTGGGCGGCTGAGCGGATGAACGCGGCCTGGTTCTACCGCCGCGACAGCGCCCAGGAGCTGGCCGTGCCCGGCTGGTCCGGCGGCGTGATGACGCTGGCGATGTTCGGCTGCTCGGCGATCCTCGTCGCCTGCTTCTTCGCCTGGGTCCCCGGCCGCAAGCTGTGGTTCACCGCACTGGGCGCCGGCACGCTCTACGGCTATCTGCTGCACGGCTTCCTCGCCAAGGGCTCGCGCTTCTGGGACTGGTACGACTATCAGTGGCTGCACCAGCCGCTGGGCGAGATCGCGGTGACCCTCGTCGCCGGAACGGTGATCACGCTCCTGTGCACGCCACCGGTTCAGCGCATGTTCCGCTTCGCGATGGAGCCGAAGATGGAGTGGGCCTTCAGACGGGACGCGGCCGCCCTCGCCAAGACCGAGCGTGCCAACGTCCGCAGGCAGGATGGGAGAGCTGAGTGAGTCTCCCGGCTCGGCCGCCCGCCATCCACTTTGAGCGTGTCGTCGAGGCGTTGCCCGCGGGCCGCCAGGCCGTCACGATGCTGGATCTCCGCAACCGACAGGTCGGCAGCCTCGAGTTCCAGGTCTGTCATCGGTGCCGGATCGGGTACATCGGAAACATCGCTGTCGCCGGCCATTGGCAGGGCCAGGGGCTTGGCCGTCACGCCCTGCACACGGCCATGGTCCCGTGCTCGGGCTACACATGGTCCACGTCGCGGCAGTCATCCGAGGGACGGCGATTCTTCGCCACAATGGCGGATGAGCTAGAGGTCGCGTTCCCGCCCAGCGGCCTGCGATGCGCCCATATAGAGCCCTGATCGCCTTGCGAACGCTGGTGTCGCACGGAGTGGCATGGGGTTCGCGGGCGTGTGGGAGAGATCTGGGAACCCGGTCACGGCCGTGACCGTTGTCCTGAAACATGCTGAATGAGGAGTAGCGCCTTGTCCGCCAGACCGACGGACCCACCGGGGCACAGTCCCCGGCCATCCCGCCAGACTTTGAACAGTCTGGCTGATCGCGGCACGCGGCGGGGTGCCCCCTCCCGGTCGACGCGCCGATGAGCGCCGCACTGGGTCTGCTGGCCGTCTTCGTCCTGACCGCCGGCACTGGCTATTTCGTCGCCCAGGAGTTCGCCTACGTCTCCGCGGACCGCCTCGCCTTGGCCCGCGAGGCCGAAGCGGGTGACAGACGTGCCGCGCGCGCCTTGAAGGTTCTCGGCCGGCTGTCCTTCATGCTGTCGGGCGCACAGCTCGGCATCACCGTCACCGGCCTGGTCGTCGGCTTCATCGCCGAGCCGTCCGTGTCCGCTCTGCTCAGGCCCGTGCTGAACGGGATCGGCATCCCCGACGGCGCCGTCAGCGGCATCTCCGTCGTCCTGGCCTTCGTGCTGGCCACCGTCGTACAGATGGTGCTGGGCGAGCTGGCACCGAAGAACCTCGCGCTCGCCGTGCCCGAGCGGCTCGCCAAGTCACTGGCAGGGTCCACCCTCGCGTACCTGAAGATCGTCGGGCCCATCGTGCGGATCTTCGACAGTGCCGCCAACCGGCTGCTGCGCCGCGTCGGGATCGAGCCCGTCGAGGAGCTGCACCACGGCGCGACCCTGGAGGAGCTGGGCCACCTCATCGGTGAGTCCCACGAGCAGGGCGAGCTGCCCAAGGACACCGCCGCGCTCCTCGATCACGCCCTGGAATTCTCCGAGCGCACGCTGGACGAAGTGATGGTCCCGCGCGCCGACGCCGTCTTCGTGCGCAAGGACGCGAGCGCGGCCGACGCGGTCGAACTGATCGCCAAGCACGGCCACTCCAACTACCCCGTCCTCGGCGACCACCCCGACGACATCGCCGGCGTGCTGAGCGTCCGCGAGCTGATGCGGCTGCCCGCAGACAGCCTGGCATCCGCGACGGCGGGTGTGGTCGCCCGGCGGCCGCTGCTGCTGCCCGACACCCTTGAACTGCCGGACGCGGTCGCACGGATGCGCGAGCGGGACGATGAGTTCGCCGTCGTGCTGGATGAGCACGGTGGCGTGGCGGGCATCGTCACGTATGAGGACATCGCCGAGGAACTGGTCGGCGACATCGCCGACGAGAGCGACACCGTCGTCGAACTCGCCGCCCCCGACGGCAGCGGCTGGCTGGTGGACGCCGGCCGGCGCCTGGACGAGATCGCCGAAGCCACCGGCATCGAGCTGCCCGAGGAGGATGACTACGACACCGTCTCCGGGCTCATCGTCGACCGGCTCGGCCGCTTCCCCGCCATCGGCGACCGCGTCACCGTCCAGCTGCCCGACGAGGGCCGCGTGGTCATCGACGTACGCACGCTGGACCGCCACGTCGCCGAGCGCGTCCGCCTGGAGCGCCTACCCGGCCTTGAGATCCCGCACGAGGAGCCCCGCTCATGAGTTTCCCGATGGCGCTCTTCGTCACCGTCCTGCTGCTGGTGGGCAGCGGCTTCTTCGTGGCCGCCGAGTTCGCCCTTGTCGCGGCCAAGCGGCACCGCATGGAGAAGGCGGCCGGGGAAAAGCAGCGCGGTGCCAAAGCCGCACTCGCCGGAATGCGCGAACTGTCCCTGATGCTCGCGGGCGCGCAACTCGGCATCACCGTCTGCACCCTGGGGCTCGGCTCGATCTCCAAGCCCGCGATCTCCCACGAACTCGATCCGGTACTGCACACGTTGGGGCTGCCCAGCGGGCTCAGCTACGGCATGTCCTTCGCCTTCGCGATGATCGTGGTGGTGTTCCTGCACATGGTGCTCGGCGAGATGGCCCCCAAGTCCTGGGCGATCGCCCACCCTGAGCGCTCGGCGATGCTGCTCGCACCGCCCTTCCGCGCGGTGGTGAAGGTCGTACGTCCCCTCATCTGGCTACTCAACAAGGTCAGCAACGCACTGGTGCGCATCTGCCGGGTCACCCCGCGCGACGAACTCACCTCGGTCCACAATCGTGAGCAACTGACCCACCTCGTCGAGGAATCTGAGCGCCTCGGCCTCATCAGCGAGACCGACTCCGAGCTGATCACCAATTCCCTCACCGAGCCGCACACGCCGGTTGTCGAGCTACAGACGCCCGCCGCTCAGATCACCTCGGTTCCGGCGCAGGCAGGTGTCGACGAAATCCTCGCCACGGCTGCCGCACACAACCGCAGCCGCCTGCTGGTGCTCGACGGCCCTCTGGTCGTCGGCTCCGTCCACGCGCGCGACGTGCTAATCGCCCGCGCCCGGGGCCAGGCGGTCTCCGCCAAGGAACTCGCTCGCCCTGTGCCGGAACTGGACAGCCAGGACACCGTCGGCCAGGTCATCGAGCAACTGCGCGAGCACCGCGCCTCCCTCGCCGTCGTCAGCGACGACGCCGGGCGGCTCACCGGCATGATCTCCCTCGATGACCTGCTGGCCCGACTGATGCATCCGCAGGCGGCGTAAGGGATGTGACAAGCGCCCCCGACTGGTGGCCTGGGCGAGCATTTTCTTGATCGCGGCCAGACGAACGGTGGTGCGGCGGACCGGCTTCATCGCATCGTGTTCACCCGTCTGCGGGTCGACCCGCGCACTCAGGACTACTACGAGCGCCGAATCAAGGAGGGCAAGACCCGACGCGAAAGCCTCCGGTGCCTCAAACGCTACGCTGCCCGGGCGGTCTTCCACCTGGTCAGATAGCTACAGCCGGGACCCCGCTCATAGGGGGCTGTTGTGACTGATACCACATGGTTCATGTGGGACGACCTGCTGAACGGGGCACTCGGGGCGATCGTCCTTGTCGACACACGACGCCTGGAGCGCAGTTTCCCGGCCGTCGACTT
>NZ_JBSFTT010000063.1:0-24123 GCF_053591415.1 Streptomyces sp. NPDC003032
CCACGGCCGCGACTGACGCTTCGCCATGACCTGACCAACGAGCCACCAAGCCGATAGTCACTTGATCAACAGCTTTTGTTAGAGCCAGTTAAAGGAATGGGCGCGAGTGTGGTGCGGGTGATGTCCGGGGTGAAAGCGCCTTCTGCACCGAAGGCAGCGACGGTCTCTGTGTGTGTTCATCCGCTCGTCCCTGGCGGCCTGATGGGCCTGAGCCGCCAGGCCCCAGCAGCCGTAGGAGAACGGCGCGATGGCCTTCCATCTGTCGGCGGTGGCCTGGCCCGCTGTCCGGCCCGCTCACCCATCACCGCGACAACGAGTCCGGCCCCGCCGCTCACGTAACGGAACCAAAACCCCAGGACCTTCACAGGCCTTCTAGCGGACCAGCGGGAGGAAGATCGTGTCGACGATCTCCTCGATCACCTCGGGCGCGACCGGCCGCAGCGTCATCATCGTCTCGCCTCGAAGCAGGTCGAAGGGGAGTGAGGCGATCCGTGGCGTGAGCTTGGCCGGGTCGATCTCACCGCGCTCGATGGCGCGCTCCATGATCTCGTCGCGTCCGGAGCGGCGTCCGGCGACGATCATCTCGCGCAGCTCGGCGAAGCTGGTCTCGGTCTCGGCGAAGTACCCGGCGAGCAGCAGGCTGAGCTGAGCGAGGAACGGCCCCTGTTTCTCGCTCGCCTCGGTGAGGGTGGCGATCAGGTCGCCGCGCAGGGACCCAGTGTCGGCCGGGGTGATCAGCTGGCTGACATTGCGGCGTACAACTGCCGCCTCGACCAGCTTCTGCTTGTCCGCCCAGCGCCGATAGAGCACCGGTTTGCTGGTGCCGCCTCGCCGGGCGACGGAGTCGACGGTCAGGTTCGCGTACCCCCGCTCGCTCAACTCGTCCCAGGCCGCGTCGAGGATCGCTGCCTCGAGCGCTTCGCCGCGCCGCCGTCCCACAACACCCCTTAGAACCTTTGACGTTTCTTATCGACCTACCCTACGCTGCCAAATAAGAAACTGAAACGTATCTTAAGGAGCCCTGATGCAGCAGCCCAGGACCGGAAGCACAGCCGCCGGACTGCACACGAGATGGAACGGGCGGCTCATCGGCCTGGTGGCTGTCCTGGCCATGGTGAACTTCGTGGTCGACTCGGCCATCACCGCGCCGCTGGTCGTCCTCCCGGAGATGCTCGACCACTTCGGTACCGACCAGGCGGCATGGGTCAACGCCACCGCGATGCTGGCGGGAGTGCTGTGGGCACCCCTGCTCGGCAAGAGTGCCGACATCTACGGCAAGCGCAGGGTGCTCGTGCTGACGTTGCTCCTCAGCTGCGCGGGCGCCCTCTTATGCGCCGTGGCCCCCAGCCTCTGGTTATTCGTGCCGGGGCGCATGCTGCAGGGAGCGGCCCTGGCCACCGTCTTCCTATCCGTCGCGATCGTTCGAGGTGTCTGCGCGCCCCGTATCGCGATGATCAGCGTGGGCATCGTGACCTCCAGCTCCGCGGTGCTCAACATCGCGTCCCGTTTCCTCATCGAAGAACTGGCCGCGGATTTCGGCTTCCAGATCTTGTTCCTCGGATCGGCCTTCGTCGCGGCCGCGATGGCGATCTGCGTGCGCAAGGTCGTTCCCGAATCCCCGGTCAGGACACCAGGCAAGATCGACGTCGGCGGCGCCCTCCTCCTCGGCGGAGGTCTCGCCGGGGTGCTCGGCTACGTCAGTCTGGGCTCGGAGCTCGGCTGGCTCGCCGTCGGCCCGCCGGCTCTCCTCGTCGGTGGTGTCGCGGCGTTGGCCAGGTGGTACTTGGTGTCGAGCCGGAAGCCCGACCCCCTGATCGACGTCAGGGACATCGGCGGGCCATTGGCGCTCACGCTCCTCGTCGTCTTCCTCGCAGCCGGTTCGTACCAGAGCATGCTCCAGCTCGTCTCTCTCATCGCTGACGTCTCGGCGGATCAGCAACTCGGGTACGGACTGGCCGACCAGGGATCAGTGGCACTGCTGCTCGCGGCGCCGGGAGTCGGCGTCACGCTCGGAGGTCCGGCGGCCGGATGGCTTGCCGCACGCATCGGACCGGCCTCGACGCTGGCCGGGGCGGTCATGCTCGGCACGGTGGTGACCCTCGGGATGTTCCTCGGGGCTTCCCAGCTCGCCGCCGCGCTCTGCTGCGGATTCCTGCTGGGTGTCACGGTAGGAGCGCTCGGGACCTCCGGCTTCAACATGGCGGCCGGCTTGGCGTCCCCCGAACGGCAGGGCATCGTGTCCAGCCTGGTCATGGTCATGGTCTCGATCGGGGCGGTGGTGCTCGACTTCGTGGGCGCGGCCGTGCTCAAGTCGACCACCGTGGTCGTCGACGGCGAGACAACGAACTCGGCCACGGGCGTATTCAGCTATATCGCGATCGCTTCCGGCGCGTTCGCGATCGCCGCGGTGCTGGCCGTCAGGCTCGTGCAAAGCACACGCCTCAGCCGCAACGCGCCGTCGCTCGGCCTCGAGCGGGACGCGGTGTGATGGACCTCTGAAGAGATGGAAACAAACCGACAGTTTCCTGGCGTACAAGGTAATCCGAGTCGGTTTCCGAAGCTGACGGACTTAGGGGTTGACGAATGGGCATGAGAACTGCATCGAAAGATACGGTCCTGGTTTCCGGCGCGAGCATCGCGGGTCCCGCCGTGGCGTTCTGGCTGCACCGGTATGGATTCGCGGTGACGGTGGTGGAGAAGGCCACCGGACCGCGGGACGGTGGGTACCCGATCGATGTGCGTGGCACCGCGGTGGAGGTGGCTCGCCGGATGGGAATCCTGCCGCAGCTCCGGGAAGCGCATATCGAGTCGCGCCGGTTGGCCTTCCTCAATGCCGATGGCAGTGAGGCGGCGGTGGTTCATCCACAGGCGGTGACGGGCGGGGTCGAGGGGCGTGACGTCGAGGTGCCTCGCGGGGATTTGGCAGAAGTCCTGTACGGGGCCGTCCGTGACGAGGTGGAGTTCGTGTTCGACGACTCCATCGATGCGCTCATGGAACACGAGCACGGTGTCGACGTCACCTTCCGCAGCGGTGTCCAGCGCAGCTTCGACCTGGTCCTGGGTGCGGACGGGATGCACTCGCGTACCAGAGGACTCGTATTCGGCCCCGAGCAGAAATTCCACCGCTATCTGGGGTACTGCTTCGCCATATTCGCCATGCCCAACACCTTTGGGCTCTCCCATGAAGCACTGATCTGGAACACCCCCGGAAGGGCCGCGGCGCTCTACGCGGTCAGAGACAGCAACGAGCTGCACGCGTTCCTCAACTTCGCTCACCCTGACCCACCGTACGAGGTCCTCCGCGACCCCGAGGCACGACGCGACCTCGTCGCCACCACCTTCGCCGACGATGGATGGGAAATCCCGGCCATGGTCGCCGCCATGCGCGACGCGAATGACGCGTTCTTCGACACCGTGAGCCAAGTCCGCATGCCGTGCTGGTCCAGCGGCCGGGTTGCGCTCGTCGGCGATGCCGCCTTCGCCCCGTCGTTCCTGACCGGGCAAGGGTCCAGCCTCGCCCTCATCGGCGCCTACATGCTCGCCAACTCGCTGGCCGCCCATCGCGACCACACCGCGGCCTTCGCCGCCTACGAACGCGACATCCGCGGATTCGTCGAACTGAACCAGGCACAGGTCGGTGAAGGCGACGCAGCGCTCTTACCCACCAGCGCCGAAGCCCTTGAAAAACGCAACAACAAACTTCGCGGCCTCACCGCCTTGCCACCAGAGACCGGGCGTCCAGCGCACACAGCCCTCACATTGCCCGAACACAGACCCCGTCGACGGATCAGTGCTGCAGGCCCACACCGTGACGGTGAATACGATCGTGACGCACGCGCCCGCGATGAACGTGCCGGCCAGGACGCCACTCCAGCTACCACTCTCGTCACCGATGTGGACCGACCGCGACGAGGAGTTGAGGGGTGAGCGGGCCAGGCAGAGGGGCGGGCAGGACGTGTGGGAAAGCTGCGGGAGTCGATCCCGGCGGGGAGTGTGTTCGCGTTTCTGGCCGGGCATCGTGGTGCGCTGTTCCCGGCGGAGATATTCGTGGATACGTCTCGGTCCGGCGAACGGGCGTCCGGGCATGCCGCCGTGACCGTCCGCCCCACCACGGCCTGCAAGCGGCGCCGCCGTGGCCGCGGATCTCGGTATCACCGCGGAGTCGCTGCGGACGTGGGTCCGCAAGGACGAGGTCCAGGCGGTGCCCGAGGGCCGCGCCGGAAGCGACAGTGCGGCAGAGGAACTGGGCCGGCTGCGGGCTGAGAACGCCAGGCTGCTCAAAGCCGAGCAGGAGTGGCGGCTGGAGCGCGAGATCCTACGCCGGGCAGCCGCCTGTTTCGCTCGGGAGGTGAAGTGGGATCCCGCCGCTGGGACTTCATCTCCGACAACCGCGCCGACTTCGGCGTCAAGCGGATCTGCCGGGTGCTCGGGGCGTCCCGCGCCGGCTACTACCGGCATCTGGCCACCGAGCAGGCGCGTGCCGAGCGCCAGGCCGAGGAGAAGCGGACTGTGAGTGAGATTCGCGTTATCCACACCGAGCACTATGGCGCCTACGGCGCTCCGCGCGTCCATGCCGAGCTGCGGGCGAGAGGGCACAGGATCAACCGCAAGCGCGTCACCCGGCTGACGCGGACCAATCACATCGTCGGCCGCCACCTGCGGAAGAAGAAGCGGACAACGATCGCTGACAGGACCGCGGCGCCCGCGCCGGACCTGGTGATGCGCGACTTCACCGCGGACGCCTGCTCGAGGAAGGTCGTGGGCTGGTCGATCGCCGACCACATGCGCACCTCACTGGTCACCGACGCGATCGAGGCTACGACAACGCCCTCGCCGAGTCGTTCTTCCCAGGGTTCCGCTGACTTTCCTTCTACAACCGGCAACATGGTGTCCACTCCCCGGGATCAACCTCAAGACAGCCGATCGCCCACGGCCAGGTACACCGGACTCGGTGTACCCGGCCCCCGGCCTCTCGGCCTACCAGTTACGCGCCCAGTAGGCCGCGTTCATCGCGACGCGGGCCGGAGCCGCACCGTCCGCGTCGTAGTACCACAGCCCGTCGCCGGGCTCATTCCGGTACTCCATCTCGTAGGTGCCGGTGGTTTTCTCGTTGATGTCGGCGTGCTTCCAGCCGTTGCCCCGGTAATACATCACCCGGTGATCCGCTTCCTCCATGCCGATGGCGGACCCGAGGACGGCGAGGTCGTCGGCCGAGCCGATCAGGGTCCAGTCGGTTCCTTGCGTCGACTGAGGGTTGTCACCCGTCCAGTCGAGGAAGTCGGACCCCGGCCGCATGTCCCGGCACTGCTGCGTGCCCTCGAACGGCCAACCGCAGAAGTACGCGAGCCGCAGGCCGTTGTGCGGAGTGACGATGGTGACCGCGTCCTCGACGTAGAGGTAGGGCGGCCACTCTTTCAGCCGCTGCTCGACTCCGGTGAGGGCCGCTCGGGCGACAAGACCGCCCATGGAGTGGCCGATGAGGTCGACCGACCGGCCGTTCTTGGAGTAACGCTCGTAGATGTCCCAGGCGAGCCGCTTCCCCAGTTCCTTGATGGGGAGGTTCTTGTCGTCCGTGGCGATCCTGACGTCGCAGTTCACATCGCCCCGGTAGTAGCCGACCATGTGCTAAGGCCCTGACCAATGGCCAAACAGGAGAAGGGACTGGGGTGGGTGGCCCGGCCGCGGACGGGCACCAGCGTGCGCTCAGCCGTTTGGGCGTCGGCCGGGGGCGCCGCGTCCGTGCCGAATCACTGGGGACTGGCCCACGCCCGGGGAGCCGTCCAGGCCGCGTGACCGGCTGCCTCGGCCGACCAGGAGCGGCAGCGGCGTGAGGCGGGGAAGGTCGGCGGGGAGAGGTCGGGCCGGGCGCGATGCCAGCGTGCGGGGTGGCGCCCCGGGATACACGACAACCCAGAACACACTCCACAAACGCCGGGATCCCGACCGGCCTTCCGGCTGAACGGGATCTCGTGTTGCCGGGACGGACACGTTCGGGTGGCCGTCCCGGAGGCACAGGGCGACGCTGGAGTCCGTGTGGAACGTGGCTGGTCACAGTGGAACCGGCGCACGAGGAACCGGATCACCAGGCGCCGATTGGCGTCGACGTCGCCCGGGACGCCTCCGGCCGGTGGCAAGTCCGGCCACCACCTGGAGCCTGGGGTGGGGAGCGGGTGTTTCGGCCGTGATCTCCCCGCGCATCACGGCGCGTTCGCGTTTCCCGGCTGCCCCGCCCGGCGGAGAACGACCAGCCCTCAGCCTCAGCAGATCGAACGTGCCGAAGTGCGCCGCCGGCCACTCGCTCGCAGCCCGGGCCGCACTGGCGCCGCGCCGGAGCGGCGTAGCCGACCTCGGCCACCAGTTCTGCCGTCATGTTGAGCGGCCCCATGCGGGCCAACGGCCGGTGGCCTGCCGCAGTGGGGTTGACGGCGATCATTCGCGGAAGCGCGCGATGCAGGATCAGAGAGTGTTGCGGTCAGCCTTCTTCGACAGGGCCCAGACGTAATGCCACCTGTCCTCCCGCAGCGGCCGGGTGCTGTGGTCCCCGCCGGCCTGAAGCATTCCCCATAGTCCGGGGGTCGCTCCGCCGACCACTCCGAGGACCCACTGGAGGGCCGGGCCGTATACGGCCACAAGCGTCGCCGAGATGCTTGCGACGACAGCGCCACTGGCGGCCACAGCTCTCTGCCCCTTGATCCTTTTCATTTCCGATCGAACAGATCGCACCTGGTCTTTGATCTCCAAGCCGAGCTTGACCAGTTCGCGGTCCGACTGGGTGTCATTCAGGGCGTCGTCGATATTCAGGAAGCTGAGCCGGAGGAAGTCGCGAAATGCTGAATAGGAATCAAATTCATCGATCGTGATCTGGCCGAAGTCTGCGAGGCCGACGCCGTCGATGAACGGCAGCTCCATAGTACAGATCGGCCGCACTAGCCGGCTCTTTACGGGCTCGCCTCCGGAGGCGTCGATGACCCTGCCGTCCCGGATCAGGTAATCGATGGCCCCGACTGGTCGAGGCACCCCGGGTTCGGCGCGCGTGATGGTCAAATAGCTCGGGAGGTACCAGGCAAGGCCCGCTCTGAGCAGTGGCTCGGCGTCCAGTATCCACTGGCCCAGCACCGGAAGACTGGGACAGCGCATCCCGTAGCGCAGCGTGAAGGGATCGACCGCGGCGGACGAGAAGGCGGAGGTCATGTCGAACCCGGTGGTGGGGGTGGCGTAGCTGCCCAGTTCGTGGAACTCCGAATGTCCATCATGCGACAGGAGCAGCGTGTCCGATATGAGCACGGCGCGTTTCGTGAACTCGGTCAAGCCGGTGCCCTCGACGGACAGTCCGACGTAGAACCGGGATCGAGAGAGTTTCTTTTCATCAACCAGGCTGTGCGCACCGGAATCCCATAGGTGCCGCCCGTACTGCACCGCGATCTCGCCCGGGTCACGCGGACCAGGTTTCACCTGTTGAAAGAAGCGGCGCATGCGCCTCGCGACAACCTTGTTCTGCACCCGTGCACGCATGGGCATGGGGGCATTTTCTGCCCGCCGCGTGACTGCGTCAAGGAAGCGAGGGCGGCTACGCGCTCCATCCCGTAGCGGGCCATCAGCTCCCGCTCTTCCTCCGGCGTGGGCGGCACCGGTCGGGCCCACAGCTCGTGCAGCGCGCAGAAGTGGCCGTCGAGTGCGGGCGCGTGGAGCACCAGCCGGCGAGCCTCCTCCGCGCTCTCGTCGCGCGCTGACGGCCGTGCGCGACGCGCTGCACCGCCTGGCCGCCGCGGACCTGCAGGCGGCGGTGTCGAAGGCCGATGACGACCAGCTCGGCGCCGAGCTTTAGAGCTCGTGACACGATCATGATCTGAGCTTCTTGAGGCGTCTCCAGCAGATCAGGCCGCAGGCCAGAGAGGTGAAGGCGTCGTGGAGTTCAGCGCGACGTTCCCAGCGGACGGCGAGGCGTTTGAAGTGGTGGAGCAGGGCGAAGGTCTGCTCCACGACGTAGCGGAGCTTGCCGATGCCCTTGATGTTCGGTGATCCCTTGCGGGAGATGACGGGCCAGATCCGCCGGTGACGCAGCTCGTCACGGTGTGCGTTGGAATCGTAGCCCTTGTCGCCGGGTAGGGCGTCGGGTCGTCGGCGTGGCCGACCGGGGCGGCCCGCGACAGGCGGGATGCCGTCGACCAGGGCGAGGGTCTGGGTAACGTCGTTGACGTCGGCCGCGGCGGAGGGGGGCCGCCCGGGTGGAGGGACGATCCGTGGCGGCTGCAGAGGGAGCTGCAGCCGCCACGATGGCCGGGCAGCTGCGCGTCATGGCGGCCGAGGCACCGGCGGGCGCGGCTCGGGCACCTCATGGCGGCCGAGGCACCGGCGGACGCGGCTCGGGCACCTCATGGCGGGCCACCGTGTCCGCCGAACACCGCTTTCACATCGCCCAGTTGGTCAAGGAGGCCGGTGAGCATCTGGTGGAGCTGCGCGGCGTGCACAGCGGCACCACCGACGAGGTGGCCCGGACCCTGCTGAAGCATCTCAGTGAGAGTGCCGCCCTGATCGAGAAGGCCCTCGTGCACACCGCCACCGCGGCCCGTCGCCGCCGGGGTGGCGCTGGATGAGGTCGCCGGGTGGGCCCCCTGCCTGCCCAGGAACTGGCAGAGATCATGGCCTCGGACCCGGATGACGGCTGACACGGCCCGGCGGCCAGCAGGGCGGGGCTGTGCCGCCGGTCTGCCTCGCAACGGGCATCCGGCCGCTGTCGCGCGTCCAGGGCCAGTGATGAGCGATGCACGTTTCTAGAAGATGGCCGCCGTCCGGCCACTGCGCTGGTGCGCAGCCGTCGCAGGCGGCGCTGAGGGAGCACGTTGAGCAGTCGACCGACTCCGGCGGCAGCGGGGGCGGACCTGGCCCAGCTGACGCTCGACTCCACCACACCCACCAGTTGCTGGACCCTGCCGCGGGGGTGCAGGCCTGGGAGGTGCCGTATCACCGCGGGCGGCACTCCGGTGGGCAGCCTTACGGCCGTGCGCGGCCTGTACTGGAAGAGCGACAACCTGCGCGAGCGGATGGCCGACGAGCAGTCCTTCCCCGCTCTGGTGGCCGCCCAGCTCGTGGACGGAGGAAGGCCGGTTCACCCACGAGTTCGAGGAGTTCGACGAGTCGGCCTCCGGCGTCCTGATCGTCGACCGGCTGCACACGGAGGAGGCCTTCGCCGACCCTGTGGTCGTCGCCGTGGTGGTGGCCGCCGTCGTCGACCGGCTGACGGACAACTACTTCGCCGTGGTCCTGCCCGGCAAGAACGCCTGCACCGATGCGGCCTCCGCCCTGCTCGCCGAGGCCGGCACGCTGCCGAGCGCCCAGGAGTTCTCCGACGAGCTGCAGATCATCGACAACGCCCTGGCCGCTCCCGAAGAGGCCACGCAGCGCCTACGCAGCCGTCTGCGTTCCCTCGACCGCCACGGCCCCTCGCCCGCCACGGCCAGCCGGCGACGTGGGACGAAGAAGACGACGACGGTGACGGCTGGGACGAGGACGGCGAGAAGGATGAGTAGCTCACCGCGCGGACGGCTGCGGTGCTGCGAGTGGCGCTCGAGGAGCTGTCCGAGCAGATCTGGCAGGACGTCGCCGCCGTGGGCGACGCGCCTGTGGGGCGCGGCGAGGGCCGTGTCCTTGGCTTGCTGCCGCCGCTGACTTTTCGCCAGGATCAGCAATGGCGGCGGCAGATGGCCCGCTGTTTCGACGACCTGGCCGCCGAACTCGCCGAGACGGGCGCCGTCCGCCCGGGCTGCACCGGCGAGGAGATGGCCCTGCAGCTGGGCATCGACCGGGCCAAGTCGCTGACGCGGAACCGGCCGCGCCTGGTGGCCGAAACGGTGGAGGGTCTGGGTGAGGACCGCCGGGACTTCGACTGGGACTGGTGCTCGAGCGTGCTGTTCGAGGACCGTGACGTGCTGATGCTGTTCGACGCCTCCCTGGACGGGATTGAGGACAGCGGCAACGAGATCGACCAGGCCCTCGGCGTGGCCAACCCTGCCGCTGCGCAGTGGTTTGTGCCCTTCCGCCCCAGCCAGGCCCGCGACGCCGCTCGCGGCTTCCGCCGCTCGTGACCTCGGCGCCGACACCAGGCCCAGGGGGCCCGGAAACGGCCAGAACGGGACGACAGGCGATGACGCCTCGGCCGGCCGGCTCTCCGCTCAGCCAGGGGCAGGTGCGCGGCGGCTGCGTTCAGGGCTGCTGATGCGTCTGGGCGGGGAAAGTGGGGTGACCCGGTCCATGACCAGCAGGTCTCCTACCGGGAGGGCAAGGGCCTCCTCGAAGGTGGCGTCCCACTCCCCCGTGCGGTCGGCAGGCAGCCGGACGAGTTCGGAGAGCACCGTGGTCACCGAGTCACCGTAGTACTCGCCGCCTGCCGCGCGTCGGGCCAACAGCGCTAGTCCGCCCCTTCCAGGGCCTCCGCCACACCGGTACCGCGGCGGAGACCAGTCGGGTCGCGGTGCGGTCTGTCCTCATCGTGAATCTGCTGCTGGGGCCGACGGCGCCGGGACCGGTCGGCCAGCGCATGGCCAACCTCCGCCGCAAAGGCACGAAGAACAGCCTGGGCAAAGACCCCGAACGGGCGGAACTGCGTGCGGTGCAGCTCGCCGCAATCGATCCCGACTGGGACTGCCCCTGGCCGCTCAACTGTCAGCGCCACTACCGGGTCCTCGCCGACCTGGTCGACGCCGACAGCCACCTGCCCGACATCGCACCCGGCGTACTCATGGACGGCGACGACATCGGCAAGTGGCTCCAGCAGCAGCGCAAGCCGGGCACCTGGCGCAGCTGTCGACCGAACAGCAGCAGCGGCTGTCGAAGCTGGGCGTGCGGCCCGACCAGGCCCCGTCTCCCGCCCCGGCAGCCGCGCGCACGGCGAAGCCGAGCAAGGCACAGCAGGCGTTCCAGCCCGGCCTGACCGCCCTCGCGCAGTGGGTCGAGCGGGAAGGCGCCCACCGGCCTGTACCGCGCGGCCACGCCGAGGAAATCACAGTCGACGACCAGACGAAGCCGGTGACCGTAAAACTGGGCGTATGGATCCCCGACATCAAGAGCCGAAGCGACAAACTCAGCGCGGAACAGCACGCCGCACTACGGGAGCAGGGTCGGCGCGAAAGCGGTCAAAGCTGAGGCCGCCGTCTTGGCGGCGTGCCATCAGCGGGCCGAGGTCGCTCAGCTTCATGCCGCCAGGTGTGCAGCAGATTCCCGGCGGTGTTCTCCGGCTGCACTGCCCCCTCCTCCTCTCCCTCTGGAGCATGGTGTTGGTCGCAGGGTCATTGGACGGGCCACTCCGAGCAGACCACGACAGTGGTGAGGGTCGGCCGTCCGCAAGATCAATTCCCCTTGATCGCATAGGCCCCCGGTCGGGTGGCAGACAGGGACCCGGGTGCGCTTAGCGGTCCGGCGTCCTCCGTTGCCCGGGCCAGCGGCACCGCACCCAGGCCCTGCACGCACTTGAGTGCGACGCCGTGGGGTTCTGAGTTACGGCATCGTACTGGTGTGCGTGTAAGCCCTGGTTCCTGGGATGCCCCTGCGGACTCCGGGAGGCTTTCGGGTCCCGCCCTGCATCTGATGGAGGGTGATCAGGCGGGGAGTGCGTCGATAGCGGCCTGCCACGGGGAGGCGTCGAGATCGCCGCGCTTGGGCTTGTGGGCACGAAGCCGCCTTTCCCGAGCAGCACGGTGACTCCCGCTTCGCGTAGGAAGGCGATGTGGCCGACGCGGAGGTGGGCGTCGGTGATGGCGTGCCCGAGGCGGATGTAGTCGGTGACGGGCTCGGACACGACCCGGGGCCGCCGGACATGTCCCTCTTGTTCACTGCCCGAACGCCGGTGCTCCGGCCGCCTCTTGACTTCCGTACCGGAACTCTATTTGCTGTCCCAGCACATTTGTAGATCACGTGGGGTTGGGTGGGGAAAGTGCGGATACGCAGGCACGTTGCGTTCACCGGGCGTATAAGACGCAGATCGGGCAGAGCTGGGAGAGAGGTAAGCGGAATCACCGCAGGGATCACGGCGCTGGCCTTGCTCGCCGCCGTACCGGCGCTGACGGCCACCGCGTCGGAGGCTCAGGCGGCCCCGCTGTCCGCCGGGAACTCCACTGCGACGCACCAGGGGGCGACAGCAAAGGCCGCGGAAACGGGCGAACCGGTCGAGGTCACCGGTGAGCGCACCGCGTACTCGACCACGGTGGCCAACCCGAACGGGTCCTACACCTACACGCAGTCCGCCACGCCGCAGCGCGTCAAGGATGACGAAGGCGACTGGCAGGCGGTGGACGTCACGCTGGAGAAGCGGACGGACGGCACCATCGGGCCCAAATCGGCCGTGGTGGACCTGTCGTTCTCCGGCGGCGGCGAGGGCGCCGGTCTCATCCGGCTCGGCACCGAGCAGGGCAGTGTACGCCTCGGCTGGCCGGACAAGCTGCCCGAGCCGCGGCTCGACGGGGCCAAGGCGGTCTATCCCGAAGTCTTCGACGGCGTCGACCTGGAGCTGACGGCCACCTCCGAGGGTTATCGCGAGGTGCTCGTGGTCAAGTCCGCGGACGCGGCCTCCAACGAGGCCCTTGAACACATCAAGCTGACCGCCACGGCGAAGGACCTGGACCTCGTGGGCGGCGCGGGCGGCGGCCTGCGCGCCTTGGACCAGGACGGCAACGCCGTCTTCAAGGGCGCCGCGGGGCAGATGTGGGACTCCGCGAGCCAGAGCGAGGGACCGAGCCCTCAGCTGCTGTCGGCGGACGCGAAGGACGAAACGGGCACGGCGGGCGCGAAGGGCGTGACGTCCGCGAAGGACACGACGGCCGCCGCGGGCCCCGCGGACCCCGCCCCCGACGCCCCGGTCGAGGAGGGCACCCAGCCCCGCGCCGGCGACGCCAGCGCCGTGATGCCGGTGCACGTCGACGAAGAGACGGTCTCCGTCAAGCCCGACCTCGACCTGCTGCGTGGCAAGGAGACGGTGTACCCCGTGTACATCGACCCGTCGCTCGGTCTCGGGGTGTCCGAGCGAACCGTGCTGTCCTCCGACGGCGACAAGTTCTGGCACTTCGACGGCGACTACGGTGTCGGCCGGTGCAGCGTGTCCGGCCCGTATTACTGCGGCAGCAACTACACCAACCGCATGTACTTCGAGTTCTCGCCGTCGAAGCTCGCGGGCAAGTACATCCTCGACGCCACCTTCCGCGCGTACGAGACCTGGTCGTTCTCCTGTGATCCCAAGTGGGTCGACTTGGAACGCACCGACAACATCTCCGAAGGCACCACCTGGCCGGGGCCGAAGCAGCTCGACCAGATGGGTGACCGGTTGGTGTCCGCGGGGCGCGGCAGCAATTGCAGCCCCGACCAGCCCAACGCCTGGGTGGAGTTCAATGACAACCCCGACGAGCCGGACGAGAACCTGGCGTCGGTGGTGCGCAAGTTCGCCGACGGCAAGATCAACCGGTTGACGTTCATGCTGCGCGCCAAGGACGAGGGTGACCCCGAGGCCTGGAAGCGGTTCGACGACAACGCCGAGCTCAAGGTCAACTACGCGTACAAGCCGGGCGTGCCCACCGACGTCGGCGTCATCCCCGGGGACGGCACCACCGCGTACTGCAAGACGTCCTCGTCCGACCCGCTGATCGTCACCCGGCTCGACCCGATGGTGCAGTCCCGAGTGCAGACGCAGATCGAGCACAACGCCGGTGACGAAGAGGGCTCCCTGCAGTCGGAGTTCATCGTCGAGCGCGGTGACGACGCCGCCTGGCACGAGGTGTGGTCCGGATACCGGCCGGACTCCGGCTGGGACCCGGACGGCACGCTGGAGAAGATGCGCACCTCCAACCGCGCGGACGGCGGCCTGTACCGGCTCAAGTCACGCACGCAGTCGCACTGGTCCTACGGCGGCAAGTCGGGCGATCTGTTCTCCCCGTACTCCAAGTGGTGCTACTTCAAGATCGACTCCACGGCGCCCAAGGCCCCGGTGATCAGTGCGGGCAGCCCGTACACCGCGTGCACCGCGAACGTCTGTGACGGCAAGGGAGGCCCGGGTGTCCCCGGCAGCTTCACCTTCAAGCCCAACGCGGCGGACAAGGACATCGCCGGCTACCGCTGGCGGCTGCTGACCACGTCCGCCAAGGAGACCAAGACCGTCAACGGTTCCACGGCGACGGTGAACAGTGTGACGCCGTCACTGGCCGGCACCCAGGTGCTGTCCGTCGAGGCCAGGGACGTCCGCAACCGGTGGGGGGCACCGTCCGAGTTCACCTTCAAGGTCGCCCCCGCCCAGGGGCCCTCCGGTGTCTGGCACTTCGATGACGGTGCTCCGGACTCAAATGTGACGGTCGCGAAGGACACCGCCACCGAGGGGACGCGGCACGACGCCACCCTGCGCACCGCCGGCGCGGGCTGGTCGACGCTGGCCCGACGTGGCGACGCGGACTACTCGCTGTGGATGGACAGCACGGTCGCCGAGAACCAGAAGGCGTACGCGGACACGGCCGCCCCGGCGGTGAACACCAAGGACTCCTTCACCATCTCCGCGTGGGCCTACCTGACCGACACCTCCCAGACGCGTGTGGTGCTCGCGGCCCCGGGCACCAACGCCTCGGCGTTCACCCTGTACTACTCGGCCTCCTACAAGAAGTGGGTGTTCAACCGGACCGCCGCCGACGTCAAGACCGGACAGACCTACCTGCGGGCCCTCTCCGACACCGGTGAGCCGCCGACGAAGGTCTGGACGCACCTGGCCGGCGTCTTCGATACCAAGCGCGACACCGACAAGACGAATGACACCATCCAGCTGTTCGTCAACGGTCGGCCGCAGGGTAAGCCGGTCCTGCTCAACGCCCAGTCGTCCGCGTACACACCGTGGGTCTCCTCCGGCGGCCTGCAGTTCGGCCGTTCGCTCGTCGGTGGCGTCTACGGGGAGAACTTCCGCGGCCGTCTCGACGAGGTGTCGGTGTGGCAGCGTGCGCTCTCCGAGGACGAAGTCGCGGAGCAGACACAGCTGATGGAGAACGGAGTGCCCCAGCACGAGCTGGTGGCGCACTGGGACGCCGCGGCCTCCGCGGGCACCGAGATCAAGGAGCTGTCCTCCTACCCGGTCAACCCGTTGAGGCTGTCGGCCTCCGGAGCGGCCCTCGACGCGGAGAACAACGCCCTGGTCCTGGACGGCGTGGCCGGCCACGCCTCGGGCAGCGGCCCGGTGACCGACGAGTCCGGCTCCTTCACCGCCACCGCCCGGGTGCAGCTCGACTCGGCGAAACTCGCGGCCAAGCCGGTCGGCTACCAGGCCCACGTGGCCGGGCAGCAGGCCAGCAGCGGTGAGTCCTCGTGGGCGCTCTGGGTGGTCAAACCGGCCGACGGCGTCTACCAGTGGAAGTTCACCCGCACCGCGCTGGGAAGCGACGGCAAGGTCACCCAGAGCGCCGAGGTCCCCGGCGGTGACATCGCCGAGGTGGACACCTGGGTGCAGGTCACCGGTGTCTTCGACGCCCAGGAGCCCTGGGAACCGGCCGAACCGGACGACGCGTCCGCCACGCAGACCCGCTACGGGCGGCTCCACCTGTACGTGGGCGGGTTCGACCAGCTCGCGGAGGGCGACTCCGGGTTCACCGCGGCCCAGCAGGGCGCGGGAACGATCAGTGCGGGCCGCGGCAGCAAGGGCGGCAGCACCGGTCACTACCTGCCCGGATCCCTGGAGGAAGTGCGTGTCTGGACCGGGGCGATGAGCGCCGACCAGATCAGTTCACAGGTCTTGGGCGCACACACGCTCTGACCCCCCTGCCGTGCCGGGTCCGGGCCGCAGTGCCCGGCCCCGGCACGGTCCTACCCGCGCCCACGGGCCACGCGTTCGCTGCCCGGTCGCGGTCTGTCATCCCCCCACGCCTCCCCACCCCCGTACCGCGGGGGCCGCCAGGCACCCGGTTCTCGGCCGGATGCAGAAAGAACACCCACATGAACCCACTGGGTAGATACCGGCTGCCACGAAGCAGCCGGACCGATACCGGGGGCGGCCGCTGGATGCGGCGCACCTCGCTCGCCATGGGCCTGGCCATGCTGCCGGGTCTGCTGACACCCGCCGCCTTCGCTCTGGACAAGGACGACCCCCTAGGGCGTCCGAGTCTGAAGGACGCGCGCTCGGCCGACGTCTCGCCTCTGACGAAGAAGGCCAACAGCAAGGCCGCTCGTACGGTGCGCAAGGGCGAGGCCGCTGACCGGGCCGCTGCCAAGCGCGCCCGTGCCGACCAACGCAGGTCGGTGAACTGGCCGGACAAGGGCTCGGCGAAGCTGCGTCTGCCCACCAAGGGCGAGGCCAAGGCCGAGCCCGGTTCGCTGCCGCTGACCCTGAAGGCGCCCGCCGGCAAGAAGCGGGCGACCGGCCAGATCCAGGTGGACGTCCAGGACCAGAAGACGGCCAAGGCGCTGGGCATCAAGGGCGTCGTCCTGACCGTCACGGGCCCCAAGACCGGCGGGCGGGCCGTACTGGGCCTGGACTACTCGGCGATCGCCTCGGCCTACGGCGCCGACTGGGCGGGCCGGCTCCAGGTCCAGCAGCTGCCCGACTGCGCGCTGAAGGACCCTGCGGCGGCCAAGTGTCGCGCAAGGGCGCCGCTGGCGTCCACCAACAAGCGGGGCGCCGACGAGCTGAGCGCACCACTGGACTTCGCGCCCGCGGCCCGCTCCGCCGGCAGCGGCGAGACGATGGTCCTCGCGCTCGCGGCCGGTTCCCAGTCCGGCGCGGGCGACCTGAAGGCGACGCCGCTCGCGGCCTCCTCGACCTGGGAGGCGGGCGGTTCGTCCGGCACCTTCACCTGGTCCTACCCGCTGCGGGTCCCGCCGGCCGCGGCAGGCCCGCAGCCGGAGCTGGAGATCTCCTACGACTCCGGGAGCGTGGACGGCCGCACGGCCACGACGAACAACCAGGGCACCGCGCTGGGCGAGGGCTTCGACATCACCTCGTCCTACATCGAGCGGCAGTACGGCTCGTGCGACGAGGACGGCCACGACGACAAGTACGACCTGTGCTGGAAGTACGAGAACGCCTCAATCGTACTGAACGGCAAGGCCACAGAGCTGGTCAAGGATGACACCAGCGGCAAGTGGCGCCTCAAGAGCGACGACGCCTCCACCGTCGTGCGCCACACCGGAGCCGAGAACGGCGACGACAACGGCGAGTATTGGACCGTCACCACCGGCGAAGGAACCGTCTACTCCTTCGGCCTGAACAAGCTGCCGGGTGCGGGTGCGCAGGACCGCACGAAGTCCGTGTGGACCGTCCCGGTCTTCGGTGACGACGAGGGCGAGCCGGGCTACGCCGACGGTTCGAGCTTCTCGGGCCGTGACAAGAAGCAGGCCTGGCGCTGGAACCTCGACCTGGTCGAGGACACCCACGGCAACTCCTCCACCTACTGGTACGAGGACGAGACCAACCACTACGACAAGCTCGGCGACGACAACACCGGCACCGCCTACACCCGTGGCGGCTACCTGAAGGAGATCCGCTACGGCCAGCGCGCCGGTGCCCTGTTCTCCGCCACCCCCGCCGCCTCGGACAAGGTGGTCTTCTCCTACGCGGAGCGCTGCCTGGCGAGCGGCACCGGCTGTGACGCGCTGACCGAGGACAAGCGGGACAACTGGCCCGACGTGCCCTACGACGCCGTGTGCAAGGAGGACGACAAGTGCACCGGGAACGTGGGCCCCTCCTTCTTCACCCGCAAGCGGATGACCGGCGTCACCACGTACGCCTGGGACGCGGCGGCGACGACACCCGACTACACCGCGATTGACGGCTGGTCCTTCAAGCAGCTCTACCTGGACCCGGGCGACACCGGTGACTCCACCGACCAGTCGCTGTGGCTGGACTCGATCACGCACACCGGCAAGCGGGGCACCGACCTCGCCATGGACCCGGTGACCTTCACCCACGAGTTCAGGCCCAACCGCGTCGACGGACCCTCCGACGACATCCTCTCCTTCGAAAAGCCCAGGCTGAGGACCATCACCTCCGAGGCCGGCGCGCAGACGATCGTCTCCTACATGGAGGCCGACTGCGTCCACGGCCAGACCATGCCCGAGCCGGACAAGAACACCAAGCGCTGCTACCCGGTGTACTGGTCCCCCAACGGCGAGAAGGAACCGATCCTCGACTGGTTCCAGAAGTATCCCGTCAGCGCCGTCTCCACCACCGACCCGTTCGGCGGCGCCGAAGCGGTCCAGCACAGCTACCAGTACACCGGCGGCGGCGCCTGGCACTACAACGACGACCCCTTCACCCCGGCCAAGGAACGCACCTGGTCCCTGTGGCGCGGCTTCGAGAAGGTCACGCACCTCACAGGCGCGAGCGACACCACCCAGTCTAAGACGGTCACCGTCTACCTGCGCGGCATGAACGGCGACCGCGTCCTGGGCCCGGACGGCAAGACCCCCGACCCCGACAAACGCAAGACCGCGAAGGTCACCGGCATCAAGGCCGGTGAGATCACCGACTCCGACCAGTACGCGGGCTTCGTCAGGGAGACCGTCACCTACAACGGCACCGCCGAGGTCTCCGGCTCCATCGCCGACCCCTGGTCCAAGCGCACGGCGACCCAGCACAAGTCCTACGCCGACACCGAGGCGTACTACGTCCGCACCGGCGTCACCCACGAGCGCACCAACATCACGACCGGCGGCACCGCCAAGGACCGCGTCCGCACCACCGCCACCACTTTCGACGACTACGGCCTGCCGCAGACGGTGGAGGACAAGGGGGACCTCGCGGTCAGCGGCGACGAGACCTGCACGCGCAGCTGGTACGCGCGCAACGCCGACAACGGCATCAACGCCCTCGTCTCACGCACCCGCAAGGTGGCCGAGCTCTGCTCGGTGGAGGACTCGGCTCTCGACCTGCCCGCGGACAGCTCCCGCCCCGGGGACGTCGTCGAGGACACCGCGATCGTCTACGACAACGCCGCCGCCACCGGCTGGAGCGCGACACAGAAGCCGGTCAAGGGCAACGCCGCGTGGACGGGCCGCGCCAAGTCCTACTCCGGCTCCACTCCTGCCTGGCAGAAGGTCTCCAGCACGACCTTCGACCCGCTCGGCCGTGCCCTGATCGTGTCGGACACCAACAACCTGCCGACCACCAGCGCCACCTACGTCCCCGCCGAGGCGGGTCCGCTCACCGCGACCACGGTCCTGGACGCCAAGAAGTTCAAGACCAGCACCAAGGTGGACATCGGCACCGGCTCCGCCACCAAGGTCACCGACGCCAACAACAAGATCAGCGAATCGGAGTTCGACAGCCTGGGCCGACTCACCAAGGTCTGGCTGCCCAACCGCTCCAAGGCCCTGGGCAAGACGCCGAACCACACCTACGCCTACAAGGTCACCAACTCGGCCATGCCGTGGGTGTCGACCAGCACGCTCAAGGGCGACGGCTCCGGCTACAACACCACGTACGAGATTTTCGACTCGCTGCTGCGCACACGCCAGGTACAGGCGCCCACTCCGGTCGGCGGACGGCTGATCAGCCAGACCCTGTACGACTCGCGCGGCCTGGCGGTCTCACGGCAGTCAGACATCTGGGACGAGAAGTCCGCGCCGTCCGGCACCGCCGTGCAGGTCGACGGCGGACAGGCGCCCCAGCAGGTCGACACCACCTACGACGGCGCCGGCCGCGCCCTGAAGGAGGCGACGAAGAACTACAACGTCACGCGCTACACGGTCGAGAACACCTACACCGGTGACACCGTGACCAGCAGTGCGCCGACGGGCGGCCAGGCCACCGCGGTGGTCATGAACGCGCTCGGGCAGACCACCGAGCGCCGCGAGTACGCCAGTCCCAAGCCGGAGGGCGCCCACACCGACACGGTCTACACCTACACGCCGGGCGGCCGGCAGAAGACCGTCCGCGGGCCGGACCAGACCAAGTGGTCCTACGAGTACGACCTGTTCGGACGCCCGAGCAAGACCTCCGACCCCGACACGGGCACGACCACCGCCGAGTTCGACACGCTGGACCGGCAGATCAAGTCCACGGACTCGGAGGGGCGCGTCCTCCTCACCGAGTACGACGACCTGGGCCGCCGGACCGACCTGTGGAAGACCAGCAAGTCCGACGCCAACAAGCTGGCCGCCTGGACCTTCGACACCCTGGCCAAGGGGCAGCAGGACACGGCCTCCCGCTACGACGGGGGCCTCACCGGCAAGGCGTACACCGCCAAGGTCACCAAGTACTCGGCCCAGTACCAGGTGGAGAGCAGCCAGCTGCAGCTTCCCGCCGATGACGAACTGGTCAAGGCGGGCGTCCCGCAGACACTGTCCTTCTCCACCGGCTACCGCCTGGACGGCATGGTCTCCCAGGCATCACAGCCCGCGGTCGGCGGCCTGCCCGCCGAGACGGTCTCCTACACCTACAACGGGACCGGCCAGCAGCTCACCTCCAAGGGCACGACCGGCTACCTCCAAGGTGCCGCGTTCTCGCCCCAGGGCGACCTGCGCCAGCTCAGCCTCGGCACGGACGGCACGAGCTCCGCGAAGAAGACCTACCTCACCTACGACTACGAAGCCGGAACCCGGCGCCTGGTGCGCTCCTACGTCACCGACGACGTGCACGGCTACATGCCGCAGGAGCTGAGGTTCACCCAGGACGCCGCGGGCAACGTCACGTCGATCTTCGACGAGACGACACAGGGCGGCACCACCAAGCCCGACCACCAGTGCTTCGCCTACGACGGCCACAGCCGCCTGACCGAGGCATGGACGCCGAAGACCCCCGACTGCGCGGCCGCCGGGCGCACCCAGTCCAACATCGACGGCGCGGCGCCCTACTGGACGTCGTACACCTACAACGAGGCCGGACAGCGCAAGACCGAGACCAAGCACACGGCCTCGGGCGCCACCACGACCGACTACACCTACGGCGACACCCCCACCAACCAGCCGCACCCCCTGACCAAGACCACCACCGGGAGCACCGAGAAAGGCTACGAGTACGACAAGACCGGCAACACCACCAAGCGGCCCGGCCCGACCGCCCAGCAGTCCCTGGACTGGAACGCCGAGGGCAAACTGGTCAAGACGACCGAAGGCACAGCCGAGACCACCTACCTCTACGACGCCGACGGCGAACTGCTCATCCGGCGCGCCAAGGGTGACGGCGACACCGTCCTCTACCTCGGCGCCACCGAGATCCGCCTGAGCGTCAAGGGCACGGCCAAGACGCTGTCCGGCACGCGCTACTACGCCGCCAACGGGCAGAACATCGCCTGCCGGACCGCGGTGAGCGGCACTTCGGGAAGCAAGCTGAGCTTCCTGGCCGCCGACCACCACGGCACGTCCTCGGTCGCGATAGACGCCACCACGTTCGCCGTCGTCAAGCGCTACACCTCCCCCTTCGGCGCTTCGCGCGGACCGAAGGCGACCGCATGGCCGGACGACAAGGGCTTCCTGGGCAAGCCGGCCGACGCCGCCACGGGCCTGACCCACATCGGGGCCCGGGAGTACGACCCGGGCATCGGCCAGTTCGTCAGCGTCGACCCCGTGCTCTCCCTGGACCAGCACCAGTCCCTGAACGGATACGCCTACGCCGACAACAGCCCCGTCACCTACAGCGACCCCACCGGCCTGAAGAAGGGTGGCGGCATCGGCGGCCTCCTCGGGCTCGTCGGCGCTGTGATGGGTGGCGTGGTCGGCGCCGCCCTGGCCATCGTCGGCGCCGTCCTCTCCTACGGCGGCGGTGGCGGCGGTGGCGGCGGCTGGGGTGGCTGGGGTGGCAGCAGCGGTGGAGGCGGCACCGCCACCTACGCCAGCACCGGCACGACCAAGTGCTACTACGCCATGGGCATGAACCAGTGCGTCACCACCGGTGGCGCGCCGCCCATGACGGACAGCGACACCAACACCGGCAACAGCTGCAACGGCACCGGATCCGGCTACCCCGTCTGCCCCGGCCTCATCGGGGAACAGGGCAACCCGGAGATGGTCAAGGAGCTGCTGCTGATCGGCTGCGGCTGGATCCCGGTCCTCGGGACGGGCTGCGACGGCTATGACGTCAAGCGCTCGGCCGAGGAAGGCGACAAAGCAGGCACCACCCTGGGCATCCTCGGCTTCATCCCCCTCGTCGGGGACGCCCTGAAGCTGCCGGACCAGCTCAAGGACCTGGAACGGGTCTCGGACGTCGCGAAGGCCGCCAGAGCCCGGCCCATCGTGAAGTGGTCCACGCCCGAGTACGACGGCTGGGCGCATGTGCTGGACAGGCACCGGACAAGCGGAAAGGGATATTCCGCCGACCCCGACGGCAAGGGGGTCTTCGAAGGAAAGTTCGTCAAGGGCGAGAAGCTCAAGAAACGGATCCAGGAGGCCGTCGGAAACGGAAAGGCGATGCCCAATACCAAGGGCCGAGACGGAACCGTCTACGAGTACAACTTCGGCCCCGGTAACGTGGTCGGCCGCCTCTCCAAGAATGAGGGCGGAGGTATCTCGACGGGCATCAAGGTGATCCTCAACCCGGACGGGTCCCTACGCACCGCCCACCCGGTCTAAGCCGGACCCGGCACCGGACGCGGAGGCGGCCTGAGGCCCCTCCGCGTCCGGTGCCCTCCCGGTGGCACTCGGAACCAAGCACAAGGAAACAGGACAAGACGTGCTGACGATCGACTTCACACCCGACAGCGCCCGGGACATCCCCGCAGGCGCCGAAAGCGCTTGGCAGGCCGGGCGCATCGACCTCGCCACGCAGAGCGCGACGAACCTGCGCTACGGATACTTCGACTACCCGGTGGACTTCCGGGTGGGCTCCCACGCTTTCCTGTCCGCGTCGTCGACACCGCTGCTCGACATCATGTTCACCCTGGCCCACTCCCTGCGGGAGTTGCGGTCGAGCGGCTCGGCGGAAATCGACTTCACCGAGAACTCCTACGTGATCCGCCTCGCACTCGACGCGGACCAAGTCCGCTTCACCTCCTCACACCGCGCACCGTCCGTGCCTCCCCGGTGCCTGCTCGAGGAGTACGCCACAGCGGCGCGCGCATTCATCACGAGGGGCATCGAATACCTGGTGAACCACCATCCGCCCCTGGGCGACAACCCGGCCCTGAGCGAACTGCGCGATCTCGCAGGGCTCTGAGCTTGTCCTACCGTTTTGACGCGGGCCCACGCCGGTCATTCGTAGGATCGGTGGACACGCAGATGTGCACGGCAGCCGTCATTGTTGATCAACTCACCGATACGCCGAAGAACGCTCTTGGCCGCGTCAACGTCCTCTGGGCCCTCCTATGCGACGGACAGTGCTACGAGCCCGTGCCGCCCATCGCCCTGGCAGCTTGACAAACACCATTAGGAATCCGGAGCGAGTTCTACAAGTGCCTGACCGCCCGGCGGCACGAACTGTTTGAGCTCACCGACACAGTGCTGTGTGTGAGTCCTTCGGCCCCGCGCTGGAGAAGGTCGGCTTCGAGGCGGCGGGCGGCGGCCGTGACGAACGCGACGGCGACGGCGACGGCGGCCGCGGCCTGACCGTGGTTGGTCATCGCATCGGCCAGGTGGTGGGCCGCCGACGCCAGGATGACGGCGTCTTCGGAACGTTCGGCGGCGACCGCGCGGTGGCCAGCCACGACGGCGCGTTCGGTGTCGCCCCATTTGATCGCGGCGGCCTCGGTCAGCTCCAGCGTCAGCGACAGTCGCCGGTACGCCTGAAGCTGGTCGTCGCCCTGGTGGCGTTCGGCGGCCCGGGTCGCGTCCACGAGCAGTTGGGGAATCTGCACCCCAAGCTGGGCGAAGTGCCCAGCCTGGAAGCCGGTGCGGGCCAACCACAGATCGCGCTGCAAGATGGTGACGGAGATCGGTTCGGCGGCAGAGTCATCACACCGGCCGGTGATGACGTCGTGGCGCTGCAGAGCGCGGCGCTCCGATCTCGCACAGCCCAGCACCGGCAAACGCGCGCGGTGGGCGGGCGGGCTGAACCGTACCCAGTGGATCCCGTGCGGTCAGGACTGGGACGCGGTTGCCATCATCTCCATGGAGCGGGTCCTTGAGGTAGCTCGCCGTGCCGCGGGTCGACCCCCGGCACGGGGGGCTGGTCCTGGGCGACCACCAGCGCGGCACGCGGTTCGTGAGGGTTGGGGAGTGGGGGGGGGTGGGGCAGAGTGGGGTGGG
>NZ_JBSFTT010000064.1:0-23103 GCF_053591415.1 Streptomyces sp. NPDC003032
GATCCACGGCCGCGACTGACGCTTCGCCATGACCTGACCAACGAGCCACCAAGCCGATAGTCACTTGATCAACAGCTTTTGTTAGAGCCAGTAAGTGGCCGGAATCAACCCACCTACAAAGTAAGGACGCCGATGATCACCGTCGAATTCACGCCGAAGGACATCCCCGCCTTGCGCCGGGCCGCGAAGTTCCTGCGCCGCACGGAACTGAACCTGCCGGACACAACCGACTCCAAGACCCACGACGCCATCCTCATCTCCGCTCTGCGGCTGGACGACCAGGCCGACGAGCTGGGCGGGCAGGCCCCGGATCCGACCGTGAACGGGACCCGGCGCCCGATCTTCAACCAACTCGTCGCCCCCGAGGCCGGCGGACCCATGTGCCACGAAGAGGCGAAGGCGCTCCTCGACGCCCACGAGGACGCGGTCCGGGCCGCCGCCGCGGTGGGCGCGCTCCGCCTCCAGGGCGCGATGCTCGCCCTGCACCCGAAGACGGCCGACCCCCGGCACGGGTGCTGCGCGACGCCGAAGGTCTGCAAGGGGACGCACGGGCCGGAGTGCCGGAGCAGCGAGCACACGATCGGTGGCCAGGTGCCGTGGCCGTGCAAGTCGCTGCGCGCCGTCGGCATCAGCAGCGACGCCGACGCCGAGGCCGTGCGCCAGGCCCTGACCGCCCTGGAGCGGGAGAGCGACCCCGACGGCTACCCGAGCCGAAGACGAACCGCGGTCGCGCGGTGCACGCCACCAGGCAGATAGACGACGGCATCGGCGACGCCGGCGCGTGCGGCATGTACTTTCCGTGGGACACGGAGAGCAGCCTAGAGGCCCCCGGCACCGACGTGTCGTGCCAGGCCTGCGTGAAGGCACTCCTCAGCAAGCGCGAGGAGGCCGAGGCCGCGGCCGCCGCAGAGGCCACGCACCGCTGCACCCTGCCGCCGAACCGGTTCCTGCCCTGCGGCTGCTGCCCGCACCAGGTCTGCGAGGACTGTGAGCACTGCGCCCACACGTGCGAGTGCGGCACCGGCGGAACCTCGGCCTTGCTGCGCGACGCCGGCGGACAGCACCCCAATGCCTAACGCACGCAGGCCAGCCGCCGCTGTTGGAGCCAGCGGCGGCCGGGTGCCCCGACCATACGCACGCGACCAGGAGCTACACCATGACAACCGACCCGCAGACCGCCGCCTCGAATGCCGCATGGATCGACGGCGACCCGCTGATGGAGCCGATCGCCGCCGCTGTGTGGGCGCACTGCGACACCGAGAACAGCATCGTCACGGACGACCCGCGGACGATCGCCGCGGTTGCTGCGGCTGTGGCCCGCGCGATGCAGCCTGTGCTCGTCGACCGGGCCGCAATCCTCGCCGAGGCTGCCGACGAGCTGGACGCTACATCGCCCGCTACCGCAGCCCCAGCATCGCGAACTGGACGGGCGCCGTGGCGTTCCTGCGCCGGTTGGCAGCCGAGGCGCAGCCCACCATCGAGGCGCACCCCGCCGAGCACACCTGGCGCGCCGAGCTGCACGATCCGCTCGCCAACGAGTGGGCGCCCGGTACCTGCTACATCAACCGAGACTGCGCCGTGAACGCCCTGGCCCACGCCCGCTCCGTCGGCCCGACGTGGAGTGACGGCATGCCGACCCGGCGTCGCCTCGTCCGCGCGACCACGACGTACACCGTCGAGCCCGATACCGAGCCCGCCGCCGGAGCGCGGCAGGACAGGGCGCAGACGCAGGAGGAGCGCCACGGCTGACTACACGTCCGAGACGGTCACCCGCACCATCCGCCGCTGGATCATCCCCCGGACCCTACCGCGCGCCCGCTGCTGAGATCGGCAAGGCGTGGGCGATCGCCTAGCGGGCGTACCGGCAGCGCTACGAGATCCTGACGAGCAGCCGCTCGCCGACAACGTGCTGCGCTTCCACGTCCGGGACGAGGAGATCGTCATCTGCTTCGAGACCGAGGAGCCGCGCTCATGATCGCCGCGCTCCTCGCTCACCTCATCCGCCACGGCCGCCGCACCCACACCGCCACCGCAGGCGGCCGGTACTGAACGCACTGCGCCCACCCGCTCGCACCGGGCCCGGTTGTCCTGCTGGCGGTGGCTGCACCGAGACGGCCGCTGCCCCCGTCACGACCGGTCGTGCTGGCCTCAATGCCCGCAGGGGCCCGGTGAAGGCGTCGCCGACCTCGGACGCCTGGCTGCGGCACCACATCGGCGTCTGTATCTGGAAGGCGATCTTCTCGGGCGGGTAGTCGCCTGCGTCGGTGCGCTTGCCCGGCTCAAGTGCTGCGTGTGTCTTGACCGATTCACCCTCGTCGAAGACCTGCACGATGGCGGCGGTGGAGCGGACGTCCACCCGGCGGCCGATCAGCATCCAAGGCACCGAGTAGAGGACGACTCGGGAGCCACGCGCATCGAGCGCGTCGCCTGGCGAACAGCACAGCCAAGATCCCCGCAAGGGCCGCCGACGGGAGTTCTCCTTTTTCGCACGCTCAGCCCCGGCTTCTCACTCCGAGTCGGTAGGGGTGTGCATTCCTTGTCAAAGGGCCTTTCGCTCGACATGACTTCGAATCGACAGGCGATCTCGAATGGCCTGACAGGGGGACGAGTCGGAGGGGAGGGAATCGGATGAGACGCGGGCAGTGCGCTGCAAGGCAGCGCCGGGGGTCTCCCTGCCGAATCCATCACATCTTCCCGGGGGAGACCGCCATGCCCGAGCGCACTGAGCACGCCCTGCTCTACATCAAGTATGTCGACGACGCCCTTGCCGAGCAGGGCGTCGTCGCAGTCGAAGGCGCGGTCTCCGGCATCAGCCTGAGGATCCTGGCGCGGGCTCTACCTGACGGCCGGACGTCCGTCGCCGTCTCGCTCTACAGGCGCATGCACCGCATGCGCGCCTCGGGCAAGGCATTCCACTACTGGACCTCAGAGAAGCTCACGTCGATGGCCCGCACGAAGAAGGGCCTCGTCGTCCTGCGCGAGATCGACCGCCGCACCGGCAAATCCAACACCCGCCATGTCTTCTCCGAGACCATGGTCGAGTCCTGGATTCGCGGACTGTCCGGGACGCTGCAGCTGTGGATGCGCGGCAACCCGCAGGCCCGCCGGCTCGAAGGACCGGAGCCTGAGGGAGTCGACAACGCCGTGGACCAGGCGATCGCCGCGATCCGCGAACACATCGGCGAGCTGCCCAACTGGAACGACCGCTTCCCGTTGCTCAAGGACGGCCGGCGGGATCGTGCGGCCTCCGCCTACCTGCCCTATCTCGATGCCCACGACCATGCGCAGGTCGCGAAGAACCTCTTCGGCGTGTGCGCCTACCGTCGACCACTGGCCCGCGAGGTGGAGCGTCTGGACATCAACACCCTGAACTGGTTCGCCATGTTCCGCGGGCTGGTGCCCGTGGACTGGCTCATCGATGCCATGCGCACGACGAAGACAGTCGGCGGCCGCGACCTGATGCGCCAGCCGTCGCTCACATCCCTACAGCAGCGAGGCATCCGCTCGATCCTGCGCCGGACTCCGCAGCCGGTGCTGCGACGGATCCTCAACGAGTCCGTCCACCAGGCGCGGCGCACGCTGGCCGATGCAGCCGACTGCACGGCTCACCGTTTGGCCGTCACCCGTGACCTCGACCTCCTTCCAGAGATCATCGCTGCCCGCGGGCAGCGCCGGGTCCGCAGTTCCCGTGACCTCGAGCACCTGGTCCGGGGCCTGCCCGCAATCGAGCGCTGGCACGACCCCCGGGGCCGCACGGCCCAACGCGTCATACAGGAGGAGATCCACGCCCTTCGCGAGATGGAGCACTACAACCGCGAGATCCGGCTGCTTCCCGAGGGCACGGCCCAGGTCGCTGACTGGGACCGCTGGAAGGACGAGGCGTTCCGCGTGCAGGCGTTGGGTCTGATCGAGGACCGTCGGCACGAGCTGATGGCTGCCCGCGATCGTGAGCGCTATGAACGCGAGGAGGCCCGCCGCCTCGAGCGGATCGCGAAGCAGGCCCAGCGCCACCAATGGGCACTGCAGACGGCCGCACTGCTGGATGGTCGGAAAGCAGCCCCCGGTCTGAGCCTCGTCGTTGCCCATGATGCCGAGACGCTCTCCCGCTGGGGTGCGATGCTCAACAACTGCATCGGCGCGTACGCCGGCGAGCTGGAGCTGGATGTGTTCGCCGCGGTCTGCGAAGCAGACGGCCGCGTGCGTCTGAACCTGCAGATCACGCAGTCGCATGGGGTAGAGCAGATCCTCGGGAAGTACAACCGCGACGCCGTGCGCGAGCTCGGCGAAGCGGCCCAGCAGGTCATCGACGGGCTGGTCGCCATGGAAGTCAGCTTCCACTCGGATGCTCTGGGCATGGCCGGGCTGCGACTGCCCCAGAGGACCCACTGACGCCCAATCTCTACATGGACCCCGACTTGGTGCTCCGGCATCAGGTCGGGGTCCTTCTCTTGCTTCCCGGAATGCCGGAGGAGCACGTGGACTGCAGGGAACCTCTTTTCTGGTCTCCTGCCGCTCTGTAATCAGCACAGCTGATCCGGGAGACGACTCGCAGGTATGAACCCATGAGACGTCAGGAGTGACCACCGTGGCCCAATACAGTCAGATGCCTATGTTCACCGACACCCTCGGCTTCCTCTCGAACTTCCCTACGTTGTTCTGCGGGACGTGGTGAGCCCTTCGTATGGTTCATCCACCCAGGGGCGTCGGGTGTGGCTTTCAAACTTCTGCCACTTGTGGCTTCCATCGATTGGCCGCCCGACGCCCCACGACGACTCGGCTGCCAATTAGGAATTGCGAATGATCGCTACGTAGGGAATCGACAGCGAGGTCGTCCGTGGGAGGCGCCAGCAACACCACCACACGGAGGCACCACATGGCCGCGATCTGGGCCGGCATCGACGCAGGCAAAGCCCACCATCACTGCGTCGCGATCGACGAGAGCGGCCGCCGGCTGCTGTCGCGACGCGTCGCCAACGACGAACCCGAACTGCTCGAACTCCTCGCCGACATCCTGGCCCTGGGTGACGAGGTGACCTGGGGCATCGACCTGGCCGACGGCGGAGCCGCCCTGGCCATCGCGCTCCTGGTCAACCGCGACCAGCCGGTCCACTACATCTCCGGCCGGGCCATTCACCGCGCCTCCGAGAGCTACCGCGGCGAGGGCAAGACCGACGCGAAGGACGCCGCCGTCATCGCCGACCAGGTCCGCGTCCGCCGCGATCTGCATCCGCTGCGGGCCGGCGACGACACCGTCATCGATCTCAAGATCCTCACCGGCCGCCGCATGGACCTGGTCGCCGACCGCACCCGCACCGTCAACCGCCTCCGTGCCCAGTTCACCGGCATCTTCCCCGGCCTGGAGCGGGCCCTGGACCTCACCAACACCGGCCCGCTCACCCTGCTGACCGGCTATCAGACCCCCGCGGCTATTCGCCGGATCGGCGTCAAGCGGCTGGAGACCTGGCTGCGCAACCGCCACGTCGTCCGCCCCGATCGGCTCGCCGAAATCGCTGTCCAGGCCGCCGAACGGCAGCACACGAGCCTGCCCGGCGAGAAGCTGGCCGCCACGTTGGTACACACGCTGGCGAAGGAAGTGATGAGCCTCAACCAGCAGGTCGCCGAGCTCGACAAGGCCATCGAGACCCGGTTTCGCGACCACCACACCTTCGAGGTGATCACCAGCATGCCCGGCCTGGGCATCATCCTCGGCGCCGAGTTCCTGGCAGCCACCGGCGGCGACATGACGGCGTTCGGCACCGCCGACCGTCTCGCCGGCTTCGGCGGCGTCGCCCCGGTGCCCCGCGATTCCGGAAAACTGAGCGGGAACCTGCGCCGTCCGCAGCGATACAACCGCCGCCTCCAACGCGTCTTCTACACCTCGGCGTTGTTCAGCATCCGCCACTGCGAGGAATCCCGGCGCTTCTACGATCGCAAACGTGCCGAGGGCAAGCGCCATACCCAGGCCGTCCTGGCTCTCGCTCGCCGCCGCGTCAACGTCCTCTGGGCCCTTCTGCGCGACGGACGGCGCTACGAGCCAGCTCCGCCGGCAAGGGCTGCCGCATAGAAAGGGACGCGACACGCTGCGCGCGGCCAGTTGGCCTGACCGACCCCGTCAGACCAGGCAAAACTCGTTACCCTCCGGGTCTGCCATCACCACGTGATCCGGCCTGCCCTGCAACTCGTCCTCGCGGACCACGGTCGCGCCCGCAGCGGTCAACCGCTCCACCGCCTCGACCACGCGCGGCCAGCGCACCTCCCACGGGGTTTCACGGCCGCCACCAACTTGCACGTCGATATGCAGCCGGTTCTTCGCCACCTTCGGCTCCGGCACCTTCAGCAAGGACAAGGTGGGGCCCACGCCGTCCGGATCTGAGAGGTACGCCCCGTCATCCCACTCGTCCTCCGGAACCTCATGATGCGAGAACCACTCCTCCCAGCTCCCGAACCCTGCGGGCGCGGGCTTCTCCTCGTAGCCCAACGCCAGCGCCCAGAACGCGGCCAGTTTCCCCGGGTACGCGCAGTCGATCGTCAAGCTCCACTTGGTCGCCATGAGCCCTCCCCAGTCGGATGAACGGACTGTACCGCGCACCTCCGACATCTCCTGCCCGCTACCTCAAGCGTGCGCCGCGGCTTGACGAACGGCATTAGGAATCGATGAGACGCCCTTCTTCGTCCCGCCGCTGGGACGCGAAGCTGCCTCCGGTGAACACGCATTCAACGCACTGAAGACCCTCGATCCCGCTGAGCAGAACCACGTGCTCAGTGCTCCGACTCCCGGCGAAAGCAAGGGGCGGGGCCGCCGGGTGACGCTGCGCCCCGGCTGGAACACCGGAATGCGCGTCTGGGCCATGCAGCGTGTGCTCATGGCCAAGTTCGTTGTCCCCGGCCTGAGCCAGCGGCTCGTCGCCACCGGTGACCTGATGCTCGTCGAGACGAATCACTGGCATGACCAGTTCTGGGGCTCGTGCTTTTGTCCGAAGCACGAGCAGGTCCAAGGCACGAACATGCTTGGCGAGTTGCTGATGGCCATTCGCGCACACCACAGCTGACGGTCAGTTGTCACACCGGAGGCCCTCCCCCGGCAGAGCGTCATGCTCCGCTGCGGGGCGGGCTTCCTTTTTCACTTCCCGCTCTGATGCTGAAGACAGTGCAGCGAAGACCCCAACGCCCGGAGGGCTTGCTCCGACGGTGGGGTCTCTTTTTCCGCGGCCCTGCGTGTGCCTACGGCCTGAACCACACCGGGGGTCGACCGTCGTACCTGCCTTGAAGAAGATCTCGGGGGCCTCGCCGATGCGTCGCGGCGCGGCGTCGCTGGCGAAGTCGGGGAGAGAAGTTCGTTCCTGCGTGATCGTCATCGCTGCACCTTCAGAGCATCAACGGGCTTCCCGGTGGTCCCTTGCAGCGTCGTGCCCAGGAGCTGCTGTGATCCACGGGTGGCTCGGACCAGGCGGCGCGGATATGACGGCCTTGCCGGTGGATTCACGGTGCTGGAGGGCTTCAATGGCCCCGGATGTGAGCTTGCTGATTTTCATGCTCAGTTCTCTACCTTCTCCTTCGCATGGTCCTCGACCTGGGCGGCCCTGTCGGCGCGCTCGGCCTCTTCGACCTGGTTGTCCTTGACGGGGTAGACGCGCCCATCAGCGGAGCGGTAGAGCGTCCCGGCTTCGATCAGCGGCAGTACCCGCGCGGGGCTGACCATGCGTCCGGCGTGCGCGAACTTGTCGCCGTCGCGCTGCCACAGCAGACCAACGGCGGCAATCTCGATGATCTCGGCATCGCTGCCCGGGGTGGCGGTGGGTAAGAACTCGCGGGAGACATGGAGGGGTTCGCCGCCGTCGGCCTGGTCGTTGTCCTCGTCGGGGGTGACGTCGTCGCCCGCGAACGTCACAGCGTCGAGTACCCACGCGCGAGCCTCTGACATCGCCTTGAGTTCGGTTCGGTCCCCCTTTCCGTCGAGCGTGCCGCCCGTGGAGAACTCCCAGCCTTCCGGCATCCACTTCCACAGCATCCGCACGACTCGGCCGCGCTCCTCGTCCACGTCGTGGACTTGCACCACGGCCGCACTCGCAGGGTGGACCAGGGTGCGCGACATCCACCGGCCGGACTTCTCGGCCTGGGAGATCAGCGCGACCGCTTCCGCCGGGAGCCGCTTGGACTCTTCATCGAGGCGGGCCGCCTTCTCCTCGGCCGCCGCCTTCTCAGCTTTCTCGGCCTCCTCGTCCACCGGGGTTTCCCGCAGCCAGTACTGACGGGCGGACAGCAGCCGGTACGGCTGCCCCTTCACGTCGTCGTGGGCGGTGTCGGTCTCCGGCTCGGTGACGGCCTCGGTCTTCATCACCCGGGACCACAGGCGGTATGCCCGCTCCCCGTCCTCTGTGAGGCCGAAGGCGCGCACACCAGGCGCCACGGCGAACACCTTCACGTACCCAGCCGACCACAGCGCCGGAATGCGGTCCCGCTTGATACGGGCCGACACGTCGGCACGGTCCGGGCTGACGTCGTACGCCTTGAATCCCCCGCGCGTCTCCCTGACCTTGCCCTCACGGATCCAGCCCAGCGCCCGCCACTGGTTGCGGGAGAAGCTCAGGGCGGCGGCCCGCTCGATCTCGGCCGGTGTGACCACGCCCTCATCACGGCGCGCGTGGTCATCGGCGTGCAGCTGGGCTGCGTACTCGGCGTCGGCCCGGTTGTCGAACTGCATTGCCGCGTTCTTGCATTCGGTTTCATCGCCGAACTTGTCCACCCACACAGTCACGGGGGCGTGCCGGGTGCACTCGACACCCCAACGGGTCTCCGCCAGGTCGAACGCGGCGGCTCGGGCGAACGCCTCACCGGTGTACACCTCACCAACAGCCATCGGCTCGGCGTCGCTATCGTCACCGGTCGCGGCCGGCCCGGGGGTGGAAGCAGCGACCGGGGCGTCCACCGGCTCACCGTCGGCGTGCCTGCGGACGATGTCCCGGACGTCTTCAACGGCAAACTCGCCGTCGATCACGGACGGGGTACCGATCCGGTCGCCGTTCGGGGCGACGATCACCCACGGCCACACCTCGCGATCCTCATGAACCACCGTGTACACCGCGCCGCGCGTGATCGCGTGCCACAGGCCGTCAGTGATCCGCTTCACCCTGATCCGCCGCTTACCCACCGTGCCCCGAGTCCTTCCGTGTGTTGCTGCTCTGCTGTGTGTTCGTGCTGCCTGCCGGGAGGGCGGGGAAGTCCTCGATCCCCCGCGCTGCCAGTTCCCGGCATTCCCCGCACCGCCAGTCCATCGGCCATACCCCCCGGCAGCACCGGCGCGGCGTCCTGGCCTCCGCCTCCCGGGCCGCCTCACGCCGGGCCTCCCGGCGGTCCCGGATCCGTGCGCGCCGCATCAGTGCCTCGGTCCGCTGGCGCGTCTTCTCCGCCTCGACGGCCGCCCGCTCCGCGCTCTTTCGGGCGACGGCCAGGCGGCGGCGTTCCTCACTTCCCCCGGGGAGCACCGGCAAGGCGTGCGCGTCCTGCCCGGCGTGGCTGTCCCACTGACGGGCGCGGCGAGCCTTGCGAACCGACGCCATGACGTCGGCCTCATCGCGCAGCACGCCCGGCCCGGCAGCCTCGGCGAGCCTGAGCACCTCGTGTCCGTCCTCCGTCGCCACGACCAAGCCCGAGGAGTGACGCGCGAGGTATCCGCAGCGGGCGAGCAGCCGCACCCGCTCACCCTTGACCCGCCGCCCTGTACGGCCGTCCGCTTCGACCGCGCGGAACCCGGAACCGTCGGCCTTCAGGCCACCGGCTGCGGCCAAGCGGACCGATGCCACGAACGCAGCACTCCAGCCGAGAGCGGCCATGGTGCGGGCCGCGTCGTACGGCTCCGTCACCTGCCCCCCAGCAGGCAGAGCCAGCCGGGCGCGGGCACCCGCATCTGGGCCCGCGTCGCTCTCCGCCACCCCCGAGCCAGTGAGTTCGGCGAGGGCAGCGACAGCGCTACGGGCAGCCTCGTTGGCCCGATCCGCCCAGACCGCGGGTTCTTGCGTGATCGTCATCGCTGCACCTCCAGAGCAGCAGAGGATCTTTCGGTGATCTCCTGAGGCGACGCGATGAGCAACCGCCGTGATCCACGGACGGCCTGGCCCAGCCTGAGCTTCCGGCCCCAACCGCCCATGACACGAGCGAGAGTGGGCCACGACTCGAAGGTTTCCAGCGTGAGGACGTCGCGACGCCGCACCACCGCGGGGATGTGCAGCAGCGTCAGATGGACTGGCCGAGCCGCTCGTTACCGAGCTCCAACTCCATGTAGAGGCGGCCAAGCACGTCACAGGGATCGCGTTCCATCTCTGTGGTCACCAGCGCCAGGGCGTGCACGAAGCGGTCCAGCTCTGTTCTGCTGTAGCCGCCGGCGATCTGGAGGTACTGCCCTTCGCGGGCTTCCCAGGACTCGCTCCCGCGGACGTCCACGGCGTTGCGCAGAGCCAGCGCCGCCATCTCGACGAAGTTGTCGAAGACTCCGCTCATCCGCTTCGCGCCGGTGTTCGCCGCCAACAGCTTCACGATCTCTCGGTAGCCGCTCATGGTCTGGGCACCAGAATGGCCGGAGCCTGGGAGGTCCGGACGACACAGTGGACCTCCGGATCGAATCCTCTGTCCAGGGTCCGTCTCGACGTCGGCAGCCGGTAGTTCCAGCGCTGGCACCAGGTATCGGCCCCCGGCTGCTGCATTTCGAGTTGCTCGGCAAGTCCTGCTCTGACGTAGGGGATCGAGTCCTCGGGTTTGGAGTTCGCTTCGACCCAGTGCTGGTAGGGAAAGACGCGCAGGTTCCAGGAACCCTGAGTGGCGGGCCGCAGGAATCCGTACGGGCGTCCGTGAGTCATACGGTGCCCTCGGCTGTCGTGGCTGATTCCGCAGGAGGCTGCGAGTCGTCCTTCTTCGCCTGCTCGGCGAGGATCTGTTTCACCAGCCAGGCCGGTGCCCGTGTTGCCAGGGCGATGTCGCGCCGCGTGGTACGGCGCAGGGCCAGGGAGTACACCGCGGCACGCAGGGCCTGTTCTCGGGCGTCGTCGGCGGTCCGGAGCGTCTCCAGTTCCGGTGTCACCGGGGTGAGCGTGACCTCTGCCCTCACGCCGACGAGTTCGAGCCCCTCCACGGCGTTCGCCTCCGTCGCCCGTAGCGTCCGCCCGTGTGCGTAAACACCGTGCTCGGCAAGATGCGTCACCCAGGTCCGGCCGCGCCGGTGGGCCTGGCCCTCGATGGTCTCGCTCACGCCGCGCTCCCCAAGTCCTCGATGACCTGCTGGACGAGCGTGTCCGGCACCGGCGCGGGCAGGACGATCTGCTGGTTCCCGATCCGGTACAGCGTGTGCGTGGCGCTGCTGCTGACCGCGGTGACGGTGAGCCCAAGCCGGGAGGCTGCGGCCTGGATCCGCAGCAGCGGGCCGCCTTCGACGCCCGCGCGCAGTCCCGCGGTGACCTCCTGGGCCTGCATCCACTCCTCCAGGCTCACCACCGGCTTGTGCACGACCTTCGGCGACCACACCCACTGGGAAATGGGGTTGCGCCTTGAGAACCCGGCGCGGCCGGTGCGGTTCGCCCGCCGGTTGTACACCTGATAGCCGGTCAGCTTCGGGTTCGCGACCAGCCCCTCGACCCTGTTGTAGGTCCACTCACCCTCGATCGGGTACCGGTCGGGCTCTGCCTGGAGGATCGCGACGATGTCCGCGCCCTTCAGGTGCTCCTCGCGCCGGAGGCGGCACAGCTCCCGGGTGGCGTCGAACCGGCGCTCCTCGGGGTGCGGAATGAGCTTCTTCTTCGGCCGCATCTCCCCGAACCGGCCCTGTCCCCGAACCGGGGCATCCTCGTCGACCACCGCGACGTAGGGGTAGGGCGGGTAGCCGTGGTTCCAGCCGTTGATCGCATGCTGGAACTGGCCCCCCATCGACATCTCGATCATCGTCGCGCGGTAGATCTCCGCCTCGGCCTGCCCGTACCTGCGCGTACGCAGCCGGCCGGACTCGGTGCCGCCCGTCGGCTCGTTGGCGTAGATCACCTCTGCCCCGAGGCGCTCCAGCTCGTGCTCCACGGTGAGGCTGGTCAGCATGGCGCGCGCCACGCGATCGGACCTCTCAGCCAGGACATGCGTGATGCCCATCTGCTCGGTGCGGTCCACGAGGTCCTGGAGGCCGCCGTCCCGGGGCGTTGGCACGCCGAGCCCGTCGTACATCTCCTGTGGTCCCAGGCCTCTCAAAGCCGCAGGCAGCATCCCGGACTCGACATCCCAGAAGTGCGCTAAGAACTCTTCACCGGGGTCGAGGCGTTCAGCGGCGAGGACGACTTGCCGCGGAATAGACGAGGCGGGAAGCTGCCGGTCCTTGGTGGAGACACGGCCGAGGAACACCGCGCGGCGAGGACGCGCGTCGGCCTGCTGGTAGTTCGGCAGGTGACTGAGGTCGATGGGCGGGGCGAACGGGTTAGTCATGACGTTCCTACGGACTCGGAGCGGACAGTGGTCCCGTGCCGCGGAGCTGGAAAAGCGGGCCCAGTGAGCCGGAGCCGCGTGCGATGCGGACCGATAGTTCGCGCGTACTTGTGGCAGCCACCGTGGTACAGCGCCGCTGCCCCGACCTCCTCGAGCGCCCGAGCGAGCCATCGCGTGCCATCTTCCTCGGCTCGGCGAGCGGTGGCTCCGAGTGCGATGAGGCGTCGCTCGATTGCCGCGTGACCGGTCTCGTCTCGGCGGACCTTGGCCACTGAGCGGTCGAAAGCGCGCGAGTTCGCACTTTCCTGACAGGTCCAACAGCTGAACCTGCGCGTCGTCGCGGAGTTGAAGCCCTGAACGAGGCGGGTTCGTCTTTGCTCACGTGGTGTCGGGGATTTATCGAACCGTGGTTGCACCAAGGTTGATCGTGGTCTTGGGTGGTGCGTGGTTGGTTGCACCTGGCGGGTGTCTCCGCCATGGCTGCTACAGCAGCGAACAAGCCTCACGCGGGGAGTGCGACATATGGCTTTGTCGTCACTATGACCCGTCTGGCTCGCCGGCGAGGTCGGCTTCGGCCATTGCTGCCTCAATGGGGCGATCAGTAGGAACCGGCGGCGCAATGGGCGCGGTGACAGGCATGAGCGCTGGGTTCAGATGCCGCAACGCAACACGGTGCTGCGCAGTCTGCACGAGATCAGTCTGGCTGCTTAATTCGGTGGTTCCTTGACGTCGGCATAGCCGCGACCTTCATCGCCCATCGCCGACTCACCAACTGTCACGACCTCTAGGTACCGCTGAAGAAGCAGCCGCTCGGTAGAAGACCTCAGGGCTCGGAGAGGTTCCCGGCGCGAACGCCGGGGACCTCTCCGCAGGGTGCTGCTCAGTGGCCGGCCGTCGTGCCGTCTTCTCCGTAGGAGCGGCGGGCCGTGTCGGCGGCCTTGTCAATCTGCGCGTCGTACTTGTTGCCGGTCCGGTCATCGACCGCACGTTCGGCGCTTTCAGAACCCTTGTCGGCCTGGTCCGGGTGGCTGGGCCAGCTCCTTGGCCTTGTTCGCCATATCGCTCAGCTTGCCCATGAGATGCCTCCTGCGGTGTTGCCGGTGTAGTCGTTCGCCCTACGCCGCAACGCGTATTCTTCACTCGCGGCAAGAACTCTCGCGGCCTCGCGGCCACGCTGAGGCAGAGCTGGCAGCCCTGGCTGACCTCCTCACCGCCCACGGCCTGGTCCTGAAGATGCCGGGCCCCTGCCCGGCATCAATGAACCCACCGGGCCGGACAAGTTGTCGTTCCCGTCTTTCGCGGCGATGGCGGAAACCGAGCGGGAGAACATCCGCAAGTCCACGGCGCCCCTGGCCGGGCAGCCCGCGCTCATGCTGTGGTCGCAGCTCGCGGGGGGTGGGGCAGCGGATCCAGCGCCGCCGCGACTCGGGACAGCAGATCGAGCAGCCACCGGTGTCCCCGGTCCAGCTGCTGGCGTGGATGCCACCACGCGGCCTGGGTCAGCGTCGGTATGGGCACCGGCAGTTCGATGCGGCGCAAGGGTGCATCCGGTGTCGCACGCAGGTCGCGTTCGTGAGCCAGGGCCAGCAGGTCGCTGCCGACGACCAGGCGATGCAGTGCGGTGAAGCTCTGTACGGTGACGGCGCTGTGGCGGTCGAGTCCGAGCGCCGCCAGGTGCGCGTCGACGGGGGAGGACTGCGGGGACAAGCTGTACGGCACCACCCAGCGGGCGTCCAGGACGTTCCGTTGGGTGAGCTGCTCGGGGGTGATGGTGTTCTCCGCCCATGCCACGCACACCCACTGATCGGTGTAGAGGTCCCGGCTCGGTATGCCGGACAGCAGGCCCCGCGCCATGATCAGGACGTCGAGGTCGCCGAGGACGCCGAGAGGGTCCCCCAGGACGGTTGGGCCGAGGGTGCGGAAGTCGATGCTCGCGCCGGGAGCGGCCCTGCGCAGGGCGGCTACCAGGGGCGGACCGAGCGTGGTGAGGACGGAGTCGGAGCAGTGCACCGTGAAACGGCGGTTTGTCGTCGCCGGATCAAAGTGCGGCTGTGCGGTGAGCAGCCCGGACAGTCGCTCTACGGTGTCGTTCAGGTCGGACCGCAGCGCCAGCGCGAGCGGGGTCAGCTCGTAGCGGCTGCCCACGCGTTCCAGTAGCTGATCATCGAAATGGCGGCGCAGCCGGGCGAGTGCGGCGCTCGTTGCCGGCTGGCTGAGCCCGACCTGTTCACCGGCCCGGGTCACGTTGCGCTCTTGTAGCAGCGCCCGCAGGACGACGATCAGATTCAGATCGAGTGCCGGAAGCTCCACTCGCCCTCCAAGACGGGGACCCGGCAGGCATCGGCTGCGTGGATGCCTGACCATACGGATCATTTGTTGGCCCTGAGAGGGGGCCGGACAGCATGCTGCTGTTCATATCGACGTTACACGGACCTCGACGCTGCACAGCCCTGCGAAGGAGCACGCTCATGGTGTCCTCGATCGACCACGCCGGGACGTGGGCACTCGGGACCTTTGCCCGTTCCCACCGACCTGGCCAGCCAGAATTCCCCGGTCTGGTGTGTCGGGACCGGGTGCTGGACCTTTCCGCGGACAAGCGGGTGGGCCACCCGGCGTCCGTACGGCGGTTGCTAGCGGACTGGGAGGCTGCACGGCCGGCTCTGGACACGATCGCCGCGGATTCCCCGCGGGGCGACTGGATCCCGTTGGCGGATCTGCGAGTCGCCGCCCCCGTCGAGCCCCGCCAGATCTTCCAGTGCGGTGCCAACTACCGCACCCATGTCATCGACCTCGCCGTCAAGCACCACGACCCGTCCGACGGACGCACTCCCGAGCAGGTGCGCGCGGGCGCCGCCGCGCAGATGGACAGCCGCCTGGAGCACCCGCCGTACGTCTTCACCGGCCTGCCGAGTGCGATCTGCGGCCCGTACGACGACGTGGTTCTGCCCGAGCACGGCCGGCAGCCGGACTGGGAGCTGGAACTGGCGGCCGTCATCGGCCGCCGGGCGCGCCGCCTGGACCCGTCCGAGGCGCTCGACGCCGTCGCCGGGTGGGTCATCGTCAACGACCTCACCCTGCGCGAACGGGTCCTGCGCCGCGACATGCCCGAACTGGGCGCGGACTGGCTGGCTTCCAAGAACGCTCCCACCTTCCTGCCGACGGGCCCGGTGATCGTGCCGCGGGCCGCCGTGCCGGACCCCGCCGACTTCCAGCTGACCCTGCGGCTCAACGGCCAGGTCATGCAGGACGAGTCGACCAAGGACATGATCTTCGACGTCGCACGGATCGTGGCCCACTGCTCGGCCGTCGCCACTCTCCTGCCCGGCGACCTGGTCCTCACCGGCAGCCCGGCCGGCAATGGTCTGGTGCACGGCCGGCTGCTGCGGCCCGGTGACGTGATGGACGCGAGCGTCACCGGCCTTGGCGCGCAGCGCAACGCGTGCGTGGCGGAGGTCTGATGAGCAACCAGCCAGCCAGGGGTCCCGCAGCCGACGTCGCGATACCAGCCGTCGACGTCCACGCCCACCTCGGTGTGCCCGCCGTCGACGAACTGATCGCCAGCGAACCCGGACTGGCCCGGCAGCGCCAGACCGACGCGGCGGCACTCGGCCCCGACTCGCTGGCGGTGAACGCAGCACAGCTGAAGTCCCTCGCTGCCCGGCTCACCGACCTAGACCTCAGGCTGGAGGCGATGGACCGGGCTGGTGTGGACATCCAGGCGGTCAGCGCCGTACCGCTGCCGCACTCCTGGGCGGACCGGCACCTCGCCGCGCGCATCACCGAGGTGACCAACGAGACGGTCGCGGCATACTGCGCGAAGCGCCCCGACCGGCTGGTCCCGATCGGCACCATACCCCTCCAGCACCCCGATCTCGCCGTGCGGCACCTGCAGGCCGCCGTCTCGAACCTGGGCGTGCGAGGTGTGCAGATCTCCACCGCCGCCGCACCCGGCGTAGAGCTGGACGACCCGTCTCTGGGGGACTTCTGGGCGGCGGCCGAGGAACTGGGGACGGCCGTTCTCATCCACCCCTGGGGCTGCTCTCTCGGTGCGCGGCTGGGCGACTACTACCTGTTCAACACGGTCGGCAATCCCGTGGAGACGGCGCTCGCTCTCTCCCGGATCGCCTTCTCGGGCCTGCTCGAACGCCACCCCCGCCTGCGGATCTGGGCCGCGCACGGCGGCGGCTACCTGCCCACCTACCTCGGCCGCGCCGACCACGCCTGGCACACCCGCCCCGACGCCCGCACCACCACCGAGCCCCCCAGCGCGCAACTGCAGCGGATCTGGGTCGACTCCCTGGTCTACGCCCCGCACCAGCTGCGCCACCTCGTCGAGGCACTGGGGGCGACCCAGATCACCCTCGGCAGCGACTACCCCTTCGACATGGGCGTCGAGGACCCCGTCGACCGGCTGACGGCCGCAGGGCTGGACGCTGCCACCACGTCCGCGATCCGCGGCGGCAACGCCCTGCGCCTCCTTGGTTCCCTGCCCGGCTTCAACTCCCCGCCCACCACTGGAGGTGTCCGATGACGGACCGCCTGATCACCCATCTCCGCCACGTCGATCTGGCGGTGCCCGACTTCGACAAGCAGCGGGAGTTCTACACCACGCTGTGGGGCCTCACCCAGGTCGCCGAGGACGACGGCATCGCCTTCCTGGCCGCCGAGGGCTCCCCGGAGCAGTACATCGTCCGGCTTCGCCGGGACGCCGAGAAGCGCCTTGACCTCATCTCCTACGGCGCCAGGGACCGCGCCGCCGTGGACACCCTTGCCGCCAGGCTGGCCACCGGCGGCGTCCAACTGGTGCACGAGCCGCGGCAGATGGACGCCCCGGGTGGCGGCTACGGCTTCCGGTTCTTCGACCTCGACGGCCGTACCGTCGAGGTGAGCGCCGACGTGGCCACCCGCACACACCGCAGGATCGAGGAACGCGAGTCGATCCCGGTCCGTATCTCCCATGTCGTCGTCAACTCCGCCGACCCGCAGGCCACCCGCGCCTTCTACGAGAAGCACCTCGCCTTCGACCTCTCGGACGTGCTCACCCTGCTGCGGATGGGCGACCTGATGTACTTCATGCGCTGCAACCCGCAGCACCACAGCCTCGCCATCGCCCGCGGCCCGCACACATCCCTGCACCACATCTCCTTCGAGATGCGCGGCCTGGACGAGTACATGCGCGGTTCCGGCCGGCTGATGCGGGCCGGCGTGCGCAAGATCTGGGGCCCCGGCCGCCACATGGCTGGCGACAACACCTTCTCCTACTTCCTCGACCCGCACGGCAACACGATCGAATACACCACCGAGCTCGAACTGCTCGACGAGGACATCTGGCACCCCTACCACTACGACGTCTCCCAACCGGAGAACCAGGACCAGTGGGGCACCGCCAACCCGTTCGGCGAGCTGGTCGCCAAGGAGAGCTACAACGACGTCGACCGTGGCTGCTTCATAGCGCCGCCGGTGTGAGGCACACCGTGAGCACCCTCTTCGACGAATACGGGACCGACGCCGAGGCCGCCATAGCCGAGGCCGCTGCCCGCTACAGCAACTGGAACCGCTGGGGAGGCGACGACGCCCTCGGTACCGTCAACTTCCTGGACGACACCGTGCGGGCCTGTGCCGCGCCCCTGGCCCACCGGGGTGTCACCTTCTCGCTGTCCCTGCCCCTGGACCACACCGGCCCGCAGAACGGCTGGCGCCGCCGGGTCAATCCCGTGCACACCATGCTGTCCACCGGGCAGGACACCGCTGAGCAGATGGGCACGCCACACGGCCTGACCGCTGCCGACGACACGGTGTTCATGCCGCTGCAGTGCGGCACCCAGTGGGACGGCCTGGGCCACGTCTTCGACCACGGCATCGGCTGGAACGGCCGCCGCGGCGCCGACACCGTCACCAGCGAGGGCGACTCGGCCACCGGCATCGAGCACCTCGCCGCCCCGCTGGTGGGCCGCGGTCTCCTGCTCGACGTCGGCCGCGCACTCGGCGCGGACGGGGAACTCGACGACGGCCAGCCGATCACCACCCAGGACCTGGCCGCCACGATCCAGCAACAGGGCCCCACCGCCGAGGTGCGCCGGGGCGACATCGTGCTGGTCCGCACCGGACAGCTCACCCGCGTACGCCGCGCCCTGGCCCGGGGCACGGGCTGGGGCACCTACGCCGGCGGCCCGGCCCCTGGCCTGTCCTTCGGCACCGCAGGCTGGCTGCACGGCTCCGAGATCGCCGCGATCGCCACCGACACCTGGGGCTTCGAGGTCCGGCCCAACGAATTCCCCGACTCTTTCCAGCCACTGCACCAAGTGGCGCTGCCGCACATCGGGCTGCTGGTCGGCGAGATGTGGGACCTGGACACCCTGGCCGAGGACTGCGCGGGCGACGGCGTGTACGAGTTCTGGCTCGCCGCCCAGCCGCTGCCGTTCACCGGCGCGGTCGGCTCCCCGGTCAACCCCGTCGCCGTCAAGTGACCCCTCACCCCACGCCTCCCACCCAGGCATTGAGCCACGAGGACACACCGTTGAAACTCACCACACTCCGCACCGAAGCGGGCCCGCGGGTCGCGATGGCCGACGGCGACGCCGTACGGGTCCTGCCGACCTCCGAGACCCTGCTCCAGGTGATCGAGGGCGGCCAAGAGGCCCTGACCGACGTGGCCCGCCGGGCCCGCGACGCTAAGGCACTGCCCCTGGCGGAGGCAACCTTCGCCGCACTCCTCCGGCCGCCCTCCATCCGCGACTACCTCACCTTCGAGAACCACATCGCGGTCCTGATGTCGGCCGACGCCGCCGACGGGGCCGTCCCCGAGGGCTGGTACGCGGAGCCTGGCTTCTACTTCTCCAACCCCATGGCCGTCGTCGGCCCGTACGACGCCGTGCCCGTGCCACCCGGCTCACAGCGCTTCGACTATGAGTTGGAGATCGCCGCGGTGGTCGGCCGCGCGGGATCGGACCTGTCCCCGGCCCAGGCCCGCGACCACATCCTCGGCTTCACCATCATGAACGACTGGTCCGCCCGCGACCTCCAGCGCCGCGAGCTGACGCTGCCGCTTGGCCCGTCGAAGTCCAAGGACACCGCCACCACCCTCGGGCCGTGGCTGGTGACCGCCGACGAGTTCGCCGACGCATGGGACACCGACGGCACCCTGGCGCTCACCACCGAGGTCCGGCTCAATGGCAATTGCACCGGCGGCGACACCACCGCCAACATGGCGTGGACCTTCCCCGAACTCCTCGCCTATGCGTCCCGCGGCACCGTCGTCCGTGCCGGCGACGTCCTCGGCTCCGGCACCTGCGGCACCGGCTGCCTCGCTGAACTGTGGGTGTCCCACCCCGACACCGCACCGCCGGCACTCACGCCAGGCGACACCGTACGCATCGACATCGAACACATCGGCCACGTCGAGAACAGCATCGCCCCCGGGCCGGCGCCCGTGCCCCTTCCGCCGGCCCGCTCCCGACGCGTGGGGAGCTCAGCATGAGTCAGGTCTCCCGAGTCCTCGTCCAAGGCGCCGGAATCGGCGGGCTCGTCGCCGCCACCGCCCTGGCCCAGCGCGGCTATCACGTCGACGTTGTCGAACACCGCCCGCCCGGTGCGGTCCTGGGCGTCGGTCTCAACCAGCCCGGCAACGCCCTCTGCGTCATGCGCGAGATCGGAGTCCTAGACGACTGCCTCGAACGCGGCTATCAGTACAGCGACCTCCGCCTGATCACCCCAGAAGGTGCAGCTGTCGACATGCCGCCCCCGGGGTTCCCAGGTGTGCCTCCCAACAACGGCATCCAGCGCCGCGAACTCTGCGGCGTCCTGCTTAATGGCGCACGGAAGGCCGGTGCCCGCCTCTATCACGGAACGACGCTGGCCGAAATCCAGGAGGAGGACGACGGCGTCCAAGTCACCTTCGCCACCACGGTCGACAGCGTCACCGTGCCCGAGAATGCTCGCTATGACCTGCTGGTCGGCTTCGACGGCATCCGCTCGCAGGTCCGCCGTCATGTGTTCGGTGACCGTTACGAGGCCGAGTACACCGGCTTCACCTGCTGGCGCATCAGCCTGCCGCGGCCGGCGGAACTCGACCGGATCGTCTACTCCTTCTGCGGTGACATCAAGACCACGCTCATCCCGCTCAGCGCGACCGACTCCTACGTCGCTCTGGTCGCGCCACAGGAGCAGATCGGTGCGCGGCCCACTACGAGCCAGATCGCGGACACCATCACATCCCTGCTCAAACGCTTCACCGGCTGGATCGGCGACCTGGCCGGAGTCGTGTCCGACGCCTCCGCCTCCGCCGCCTGCAGCCCCATCGAGCAGGTGACCTTGCGCGAGCCGTGGTACCGCGGACGTATCGCCGTCGCCGGTGACGCTGCCCACGCCAGCAGCCCGCACATGGCCCAAGGAGCGGCGATGGCCGCCGAGGACGCCGTCGTCCTCGCCCAGTGCCTGGACGCGGAGCAGGATGTGGAGAAGGCTCTGCGGACTTGGTGGGAGCGGCGCATGCCCCGGGCAGGGTTCGTCCAGGACTACTCGGCCGCCCTGCTCCGCAGCGAGTCGGGCGTGCCGACGCCACAGGACGAACAACTGCTGCGCATCCCGATGCCGGCCGCTCAAGCCAGACTGGCGGAACCGTACTGATATGTGTGAAGAGGAGGGAGCTGTGTTGCGTCCCGGGGGATGCCGTGCTTGCTGAGCGCGTCGAGCTGGGAGTCGAGTTCCTGCCCCCGCGTCGAGCAACGGGGCGTAGCCGATGCGTATGTCCGCGCTCGGCAGCTCCGGGTCGATGGGCGCCGGGGGCAGGGTGCCCGGCCGCCACGGCCGGCCCGGGCCGCGGTCGGCCGTAGTCGCGATTCGCAGCGCCTTCTCTCTCCTCGATCAACGCGAGCTTGAGTTGCCGCGGGCCGCCTTCTGGGTTACTTTCGATACGCAACCGTCGCGTATCGAAACTGGGAGTTGTGTGGCAAGCGCATTGAGCGGTTCGGTATGTGGCGGCGCGGCCGGGACGCCTGTCGTGGGGCGGCCGCGTGACACCAGCCGTGACCTGGCCATTCTTGACGCGACGCTGGCGCTGCTGACCGAGGTGGGCTACGAGCAGCTGTCCATGGAGGGGGTGTCGAGCCGTTCCGGGGCGGCGAAGACGACGATTTACCGGCGCTACCGCGACAAGGCCGCGCTGGTCGTGGCCGCGGTCGAGTACCGCTCGAACGCCGCGCCTCCCGAGCCTGCTGCCAGTGACTTGCGCGGAGACCTTCTCGGGCTGGTTACCTGGCTGGGCCGGCAGATCGCTGAGCAGGAGATCGGACTGTTGGGGGCGCTGTTCGCCGGGATGCGCAGTGACGCGCGCCTTGCGGAGGAGATGCGCCGCATCCTGCGGCGGGATGAGGCGGTGGTGACCGACGAGTCCCTGCGCAAGGCGCTCAGGCACGGAGAACAGCTGACGCCCAAGGCCGCCGAACTCTTCGCCGAGGTCGCCCCGGCCGTGATCGTCCACCGCATCGTGATGGGGGGCGAGCCGTGCGACGAACCCTTCGTCGAGCATCTCGTCGACGACATACTCCTGCCGCTCCTGCGCAGCCACTGACACCACCGCGCCCGCGTATGCGGGGAAATGAAATAGCTCCGTGGATCGCGCTGCGCAACGGCTTCTACGCCCACAGCCCCACCTGGCTGCTCGGACCCTGCCAGCAGACCGGCAGCATCGACGCCCCGGCCGACGGGCCGGTTTCCTGGACGGAGCGCACGGATGCCGCTGAAGCGGCAGCGGTCATCCTGGCGCCGCGTCTTCGACGACCCGGTCACACTCACCGCACGCCAGGCCGTGACGTTCGACGACGCCGCCGCGATGGCATCGGCGGCCATTGACCGTGAGATCACGCGTGTCACGGATGGACGGCGAGGCATGGATCGCGGACAGGGCCGCCGCCGGTACACCGGAGGCGATGGCTCGGATGACGCTCACCACCTTCCAGGCCGCCCGTCAGGGCCGCTTCGCGGGAGTCGATTCGCTGCTCGCCGAGCTGCTGGGCCGCGAGCCCCGCAGCCGACCAGCTCGCCGCCCCGAACGCCGTCTGAAAGAGGAGGCCAGGCTCCTCATCTGGCTCTGCTCGTGATCAATACACCTAGGCTCCGGGTTTGGGGAGCTGGTGGGCGATGCGGCGTTCGGCGTAGAACGCGGCGGTGGGGATGGTGCCGGCGAGCAGGACGGCGGTGAGCCTGCCGATGGACCATCCGGCTTTGGTGCCGTAGTCGAAGGTGCACAGCAGGTAGATGAGGTAGCCGACGCCGTGGATCTGGGCGAGGGCGAGGGTGGCGCCCTGGGCGGTGTCGAAGCCGTATTTGAAGACCATGGATATGCACAGGGCCAGCAGCAGGGTGCCGGAGATGTAGCTCAGGGCCTGGTAGCGCCGTCGTTTGGCGTGCAGAGGGTCGGCTTGGTGAGTGTTCGGGGGCTGAGAGGGGGCAGGGCGGGTCACGGACGTCTCCTGTGGCTGGGATCGGCCGTGCCCAGCGTATGGAGGCGCTGTAGTGGGCTTGATGGCCGACAGTGGGCTGGGCGCGGGCGGTGCTCGCTGGTGTGTCCGGCCGTGGGGGGGGGGGGCGGGGCGGGCCCCCGCGCGCGGGGGGGGGTGGTGGTGGTGGGGTGGTTGGTGTGGGGGTGGTGGTTGG
>NZ_JBSFTT010000065.1:0-21867 GCF_053591415.1 Streptomyces sp. NPDC003032
GACGCCTCGCTGCTGCTGATCCCGCAGATGGGCTTCCTGCCGCCCGACGACAAGCGCGTCATCGGCACGATCGAGGCGATCCAGCGGGAGCTGTCCACGCCGGACGGCTTCATCCTGCGCTACCCCACCTCCAGCGACGAGGAGAACCTGGACGGCCTGGAAGGCGACGAGGGGGCGTTCCTGGCCTGCTCGTTCTGGTTGGCCGACGACCTGGCGATGATCGGCCGGGTCGACGAGGCCCGCAAGCTCTTCGAGAAGCTCCTCGCGCTCCGCAACGACCTGGGGCTCCTCGCCGAGGAGTGGAACTCCCCGGCCCAGCGCCAGGTCGGCAACTTCCCGCAGGCGTTCAGCCACGTCGCCATGATCGACACGGCCCTCAGACTGACGACCTCAGGCGCGTACAGCGCCACCGCGCCTGTAGGTTCCCAGGCTCCGTGTCCTACTCCCAGGAACCGTGGCCATTCGGCGGCCTTGGCCGACAGTGCGCAGGTCAGAGACCTGTCCTCGGGGAACGATCCGGAGGATTTGGACACGGCCGTGGGAATGCACGGCTGGACACAGCATGAGACACCGGGTGAAGCCGCAGGTCACGGCACTGCCGTAGGACACGAGCAGCGGGAACCTGCAGCGCCTCAACCCGACCCGGCCGTGCGGCCGCCTGCAACTCCCCCGGCCTTCACGCCGGTTGCCCGCCGAAAGCACCTGGCACGCACACGCGCCTGACCCCGCGCGGTGAGCGCGACGCGCCCCTGGTGCTGGTGCTCTCGCTCCGGCCACCAGTTCCGGCGCCAGCCCCCGTGCTTGCAGCCCTCTGATACTCGACCCGACCAGGAACCGAGATGACCACTACGATCGCCACCGCACTCACGCCGGTCCAACAAGAGGCCGCTCGCCGGCTTGTCGACGGCACCCTGCCCGAGTTCGCCGCGCACCGGCACCGTTCCCCCATCACGACCCGGACCCTTCTGTTCAGTCTGCGAACCCGCGTGGCAGCGCCCGGCTCCTCGCGAGCGGTGCTGGCGCACGTGCTGCTGTCCACCGGTCAGGTGCCCCCGCCCACCCCGGCCGGGTCTGCCCCCGACTTCACCGATGCCGAGCTGCTGCTCCTGCGCGCACTGGCCCAGTACGCCGAAGGCACCGCGATCGCCGGGGTGTGCGATCTGCCCGTGAAGGGCTTGCGTAATCGCATCGACGAGCTGTGTGCCAAGGCAGGTGCCGCTGACCCGGCCCATCTGGTGGCCCTGGGACACGCCTGGCAGATCCTGGTGCCTGCGCCCCCGCAGAGCGCCGAGTCCACCAGCGGAGCGGCCCAGTGAGCGGCACCAGCATGTCGCCGCGGCACGATCACGATGCCCACGCAGCAGCGGCACCCGCGTCCACACTGTCCTCGCCTGGGGCCGGCCCCTCGGCCTACGTGATGCGTCTGGTACGGACTGCGGCCGCCCGTGCCGAGGTGGAAGCGCTGAGGGAGGACCGCCAACGATGGCGGGCCAAGCGCGGCTACACCGATGCCCGCCAGCACTGCCCGGATGCGGACACCGACGAGGTGGGCCTCTATGAGGATGAGGTCCTCATCGGGTACCTGCACCTGCACCGCGAGCCGGTCCTGCAGCACTGGGGGCCCGGGGGCAGTGAGCCGAGCGTGCTGTTTTGCGATGCGCACAGTGTGCGAGGCCAGGACGAGGGCATCGGCCGGCTCATGACGCTGTGGGCCACCGACTTCGCCGCGCGCATCGGCTGCACCTGGGCGCGCTGCGAGGTCCGCGAGCCCAAGCCGCACAGGTGTGCGGTGCCCGGGCGCCTGAGTGCTTTCCTGCGCGGTGAATGCGGCTGGGAGCAGGCGGGCTTGCACTGCCTGCCCAGCGGCGAGCGTGTGGTTCATCTGCAGGCCAGGGCCCAGGCCCGGCCTGGCCTGGCACCTGTGATCCGCTGCGAGATTCCGGTACCCGGCCCTTCGGGACCGGCGGTCGAGGGCGAGGCGAGCCATGTCTGACACCACAGCGCCCGCGCGTGCCCGTCACCACTTCACGGGCCGTCGTGCGCCAGCACCGCGCACGCTGCGCCGGCAACTGCATCGCATCGCGGTCCTGCCGGCCCTGGTGACGGCGCCGATGCTCCTCATCGCCATCTGTCTGACGCGTGATCCTGCCCGCCAGATCTCACACGGCTGGCTGATCTGGTCCGCGGTGACGAGCGCGTGCGCTTTCGCCTCGGCGGCGGCCTGGTCGATGAGCACGTCCGTGGCGGACACGCTCCAGCACCAGGCCACGGTCGACGCGCAGTGGGCCGGCCAGTTACGCGACGGGCTGCCGCAGGCGTTCAAGGACATCCAGGCCTGTATGGATCAAGTACGCCGCGGGGAGCAGCCGCAGATCCGTGCCCTGCCGGACGCGAGCCCCGGCCATCACCCGCTGGCACAACTGGCCTGCGCCTGGGACGCTTTCGTGCGCGACATCCAGGTGTTGGTGGCCAACAGCTCGGCGGACAGGGACCGGGCTGCACTGCTGGTGCTCGGGCGTCGCATGCTGGGGCTCTCCAACCAGGCCATCAGCGGATTTGATGACCTGGAGCGCAACACCGAGGATCCCGAGGTGTTGCGCGGGCTCTTCGTCCTGGACCACAAGACGACCCGCATGCGGCGCTTCGCCGACAGCCTGATCATCCTGGGAGGCGGCGCACCCCAGGAGCCCCGGGAGCCGGCCGCGCTGTCGCTTGTCCTGCAGCATGCGATCCAGGAGGTCGAGGACTACCGCCGTGTCGAGGTGATCGCGCCGATCGACACCACCGTCCGGGGCCGCGTCACGGGCGCACTGGCGCACCTGCTGGCCGAACTCATCGACAACGGCCTCACCTTCTCCCCGCCCGACCATCCGGTGAGGGTGCGCCTGACGCAGGCTCCCGCGGGAGCCTGCGTCGAGATCGAGGACCGCGGTACCTCGATGCCGGCCGCCACCCTGGAGCACCTCAACCAGCTGCTGGCAGGCACCGCGCGCCACACCAACGAGTACGTCCGCGACGGACGCCTGGGGATCTGGGCCGTGTCCGAACTCACCCAGCGCTATGGCCTGCACGTACACCTGGAAACCAACGTGTACGGGGCGATCACCGCCGTCGTTGTGATCCCGGCCCCTCAGCTGCACGAGGGCGACACGTCAACGCGAGCCCACCGGGCGTCTGCCTCCGCGCCTGCGAAGGCACCGTCTGCGACGTCCGTGCCCCTCGGTGCCGGTGACAGCTCCGCAGGGCAGATGCCCGCGGAAACCACCCTCGCGCTCCCGGTTGTCCACACGACCGATCCCAGCGCCGGTTCAGCCCAAGCGAGCCCTAAGGCACCGCTGCCGCAACGGCGCGCTCCCCGGCTGCCCGGGCACGGCCACCCCGCCGCGACGGGGCAGGCAGCAGCCCGGACACCGCTGCCGGCACGCGACCCCTCAAAGTCCTACCGCCATCCCGAACTGCTGGACCAACAGCAGCGCCCGGCCGCCTCCCGAGAGAGCGCGCCCGATCCAGGCGTAGTGCGTGCCTTCGCCCAGGGAGTGGACCGGGCCGCGCCCGAGCCCGAGCCCGTTGCCACAGCCGCTGACGCAGATGCCGACGCCGACGCCGACGCGACCAGCCCTCACCAGCACGGAGGACGAGCATGATCACCCCCACCGCTCCCCCTATTGACTGGCTTTTGCAGAACTTCGTGAACAAGACCCGTGGTGTGCGCTCCACGCTGGTCACCTCCAAGGACGGGATGCTGAAGGGCCAGGTGAATCTCGGCGATCACGCCTCCGGACTCGCCGATGTCCTCAGCGCCCTTGCCAGCGGGGTGCACTCCCTGGCCAAAGGCGCCAGCAGCAGGCTCGGGAGCGACGGCGTGGTGGATCAGGCCCTCATTCAGATGGGAGACACCAACCTGCTTGTCATGGAGGCCGGTTCCGGGGCGCTTTTGACGGTGGTCAGCGAGCCTGGAGCCGATATCGGCCAGATCCACTACGAGATGGCGCTGCTGGCCAAGCAGGTGCCGCAGAGTCTGTCCGTGCCTGCGCGGCAGCGCATCTGACATGAGCGGGCATACGGCCGCACCGGGGGCTGGGGACGGTCTGGGACCGCTCCGTCCCTACCTCCTGGTGCGGGGCCGCTCCGAGCCGTCCCGAGATCTTGACCGCACCGCCCTGGTCATCGCCGCCGTCGGTGCTCCTCATGCGGCCCCGCAGCCCCACTACCTGCCGATCCTCGAAACCTGCCGGTTGAGCGCCTGTTCCCTCGCGCAGATCGCCGGAACGATCGGCCAGCCACTCCAAGTTGTCAAGATCATGGTCTGTGACCTGATCGACGACGGCTACCTCGCCACTCCCATGCCAGCCGGCCTGCGCGATCCCTCCGAGGCAGGCAAAGACCCACGCATCCTGGAGGACGTCCTCAATGGCCTACGCAACCTGTCCTGACACCGAAGTGCGCATGGCGGTGGCAGTCAAGGTCGTCATCGCCGGCGGTTTCGGCGTGGGGAAGACGACCTTGGTCGGCGCGCTCAGCGAGATCGAGGTGCTGCGGACCGAGGAGGTCATGACCGTGGCCAGTCAGGACGTTGACCATCTGACCGGGACCGAACCGAAAACCACCACCACCGTCGCCATGGACGTCGGACGCATCACGCTGCCCGTGACAAGGGCCAAGCTCACCTACGACGTGCAGGTGATGCTGTTCGGCACGCCCGGCCAGGACCGCTTCTGGTTCATGTGGGACGACCTGACCCGCGGCGCGCTCGGAGCGATCGTCCTGGCCGACACCCGACGGCTGAAGGACTGCTTCGCCGCCGTGGAGTACTTCGAGGTGCAGGACATCCCCTTCCTGGTCGCCGTCAACCACTTCGAGGGCGCCGAGCCCTATCCCGTGTCCGAAGTGCGGCACGCACTGGGCCTGGCCCCGGCCGTCCCCCTGCTGACCTGCGACGCTCGAGACCGAGGCTCGGCACGCGACGTACTGATCGAACTCGTCATGCACGCCCATCAACGCGCCACCACATGACGCTGACACAACCTCCCGACCAGCCCCTTGCGGCTGCCACCTTTGAGGAAGCCTTGATGCCCACCTACAACAACGCGACCGGCCGCCACGATGCACCCATCGACCGTGAACTCCCCAAGCGCCTGGCCCTGCTGGAGGAATTAGGGCTGAACGACCCCCGCCCGATGCAGGAACTGGACGCGCTCGCCAGCCGCTTCGCCGAGGCCGCCAGCGCGCTGACGGGCGGCCTGGAGCTGAATGGCATCGTCAACATCATCACCCACGACCAGTTCTTCGCCGGACTGTCCACACCACGCGCGGCGGGCGGCCACAGCACCGGACGGGCCTGCGCGCCCCACACCGAGCGCACCATGAGCCGCACCGAAGGCTGGTGCGTGTACACCCTCGACCGCCGTAAGGCCTTTCCGCTGAACAACGTTCTCGACTACCCCCGCAGCGCCGGCAACGGCGCGATGCACAAACTCGGCGTCAAGACCTACCTGGGTGCCCCGATGATCCACCGGCCCACGGGGATCAGCCTCGGCACGGCCTGCGTCATCGGCAGGCAGGAGACCCAATGGGACCGCGAGGCCGTCGACCTCAGCAAGCGCTTCGCGGAGGAAGCGGTCGCACTGCTCGCACCTCACACATCCCGCGGAACGCTGATCTGACCTGCGACCACGGCCACTGACAGGGAGGGGAGCCAGATGATGTCCGAGGTCGAGCCGTACCTGAGCGACGAACACCGGCGTCTGCGGGCGCAAGCCCGCGACTTCGCCCGAAAGGAGATCGCGCCGCTCACCCGGCGGCTGGAAGAAGCCGGCACTCACGCGAACACCGCCATCCCCGCCCTCCTGGCGAATCAGGGGTGGACCGGCGTCCTCATTCCCAAAGAGCCCTACCGCGGGATGGGCGCCGGACACGTCGCCAAGATGCTCCTGATCCAGGAGCTCTCCTACTGGAGTGGTGCGGCCGGTGCCATCCTGCAGGCCTCCCTCATACCCGCCCTCGCCCTGCAGGTTCTCGGCAGCCCCGAGCAGCGCACGCAGTGGCTGCCGCAGATCGCCGCCGGTCTCTGGACGACGATCGCTGTCACGGAACCCGACGCCGGCAGCGACATCCTCGGCATGATCAGCACCGCCTACCCCAAGAGCGACGGCTCCTGGGTACTGGACGGCCACAAGTGCTTCATCGGCAACAGCCACATCGCCGGGCTGCACCTGGTCGTCGCCCGCACCGGCACACCGGGCAGGCGGGACACAGACACGCTCTCGGCATTCCTTATCGAAGCCGACCGCCCCGGCATCACCCTGGAACAGGCACCCTTTGTCGGCCTGCACGGGTTCAGCGCCGGCACGCTCCTCCTGGACAACGTCCGCGTGCCGGCCGCCAACCTCCTGGGTGAGAAAGGACAGGGCTGGATGGCCGCGTACGGCGCATCGATGGTGTGCGGGCGCTTGAACCTGGCCGCGGTCGCGCTCGGCCTGCACCAGCGGCTCCTCGATGACACCATCACCTTTCTCACCACCCGCACCCGCCGCGGCGGTCACCTCTCCGACAACGCCGTCGTCCGCAAACGCGTCGCCGAGATCCGCTCCGGTCTCATGACCTCAGAACTCGCCGTCTACCACGCCTCCTCGCTCCTCGACCGGCGCGTGCCGTGCGACCCCACGCTCCTCAACGCCAAACTCACGGCCAAACGGGCCGCGGAAGCAGCAGCCCAGCACGCCGCCGACCTCTTCGGCGGCTACGCGACCCGCACCGATCACCCCTTCGCCCGCCTGGACCGCGACATCCGCCATATCGCCGCGCCGGCTGGCCCCGACGACATCCAGCTTCACCACCTGGGCAAAGCCACCCTCGGCAGGGACCGCTTCCAGTGGTCAGCCCGCTTCACCCGCCCGGACACCCCGCACGACATCACGCCTGCCCACTGGCCCGGCGATGAAGGGCTCTGACGCGGCGCAGTGAGCACAGGGGCGAGCCACGTCGCGGATCCCGTTGGGCCGCCCCTGCACCGGCCGAGCTGTCACTGGAGGTCTTCGCCGACCAGACAGTCGCCGACGTGTCCGACCACGCCTTGGTCGTAGCCACCTTCGGCCGCGCCCTCACCCCCAGCAGATACGCAATGGAGCGCGCATGACCGCAGATACGGAGTCGCCCGACGACATCCCCTTCATCCTGAGGGACATACGGCGGGGCCAGCGCCTGACCCACGGCACACTGCTGAGTGCCGGTGTCCCACTGCGCCCACGCGGCGGACAACGCACCAGAACCGAGTAACCCAGGACGGCGTCAACACGCCACAGCGCAGCAATCGCAAGACACTGCCCCCCAACCTCGCCCCGGCCCTCTCGCTGTCGACGTCCAGCAGCCGCGAAGGTTCGGGAGTGTCTGACCACGCCCTGCCCCAAGAAGAAGGCACGCTCACAGAACATGGCCGATATCCATGACCTGCCGCGGCACATTGTGCGGCAGCTCTCCGACACCCGCCGCGCTGAGATTCTCTGGCTCTACAAGGAGCTGCGTGATCAGATCCGCTCCCAGGTGCTGCCCCCAGGTCACGTGATCACCTACCCGGAGCTGATGCACCGCTTCCGTGCCGGGCTTGAAGTGGTGGTCTACGCGGTGGGGCTCTTGCGTCATGACGAGCTGATGGAGACCAGGCCCCGTCTGGGCACGCGCGTGGTCATCGAGGGCGAGACGTGGGCCGTACCCGACCGGGACAAAGACATGCCCTTCAGCGTGTACGTCGAGAAGGTGATGCGCGAGAGGATCGCCGACCGGGTGTATCCCCCGGATGCTCGGATACCGATCCTGTCCATCCTCGCGGATGAGTTCGGGGCATCTGTCAAGACTGTCCGGGACGGACTCGCCCCTTTGCTCGCCGAAGGTCTTCTGAAGACCTACAGCAACAAGCAGCTCGGGACGAAGGTCACCAGGCGGGTCAGCCGGACTCCGCGGGAAAAGGTTCTACAGCTGGCCGAGCGGCCCTCACACCACCGCGGCACTCTGTACCGGGTATGGGGAGAGTCCAAAACCCTCGGTCAGTGGAGTCGCGATAAGCGGTGCGAGGTGCCGTACGGGACACTCAAAGCGCGGGTCATCCAGCATGGTTGGCCGCTCAGGCACGCCCTCACCACACAATGTTCGATCGTTCCCGCCCCGTGCAAGGGTGAAGGAGGCGGCAGTCCGCAGTCACGTCAACCCGGTGCCGTCCGTGACGCAATCAGTACGTCGGACATCGAGCCCCGTGCTCTGCAGGGCATACCGGACGCCCTGCTTCGCGAGATCCACAGCCTCTCGGCTATAGCACGTACACAGGTTCTCCAGCTTCATGAGGAATTACGGAGCCAGATCCACAAAGGCGAGTTGAAGCCGGGCCGTATTGTCACCTATCCGGAGCTGACCAGCCGCTACGGGGCCCCGCTCAGGGCGGTTTCCTGTGCCGTTCGGCTTCTCCGGCAGGAGGGACTGCTGGAGACCAAGGCCGGCTTGGGCACACGTGTCGCCATCGCGAGCGAGACGTGGACGATTCCCGACCAGGAAAAGCTCGTGCCGACCGCCTTGCATGTCGAGAAGGTGCTGCGTCGGAGGATCGCCGACCGCGTGTATCCGCCGCGCAGCAGAATCCCGTCCCTCAAGTTGCTCGCCGAGGAGTTCGGCACGGGAGCAGCATCGGTGGCACGTGGCATCGCCCCTCTGATCAAGGCAGGGCTCCTGGAGACCCACGATGCCTCCAAACTCGGGACGTGGGTGACGGCACTGGCCGACCACATGCCGCGCTCTGACCTGCTGCCGACGGAAATGAGCCCCGTGCGCAGCAACGGCAAGTCCTACTCCGTGTGGGGCGAAACCAAGACCCTCCCGCAGTGGGCCTGTGACAAGCGCTGCGTGGTTCCGTACTCAACGCTGAAACACCGCGTTCGCAAAGGGCACTGGCCCATCGAGGAGGCCCTCACGACGCTCCCCCGACACCGAGGGGCGCAATCCGGCCCCGGGACAGCCGCCCCTGAGGGGCTGGCATGGGCGGTGATGGCGGTTCAGCCCGGTGGGCCCGCTTCGCCGCCCAAGGCTCTGTCCTAATGCGGCCCGGCCGTGACCGCGTGCCTGCGCGACTTCCTCAACGTGGCCGCTTCCCCCCTCATTGATTCTGTGTCCCGGTCCCGGTTCACCGGTCGTCTCGGTGCTTGGGCCACTACGGGGGGGGCGGGCATCGGCGTTTCGGCCAGCCCACGCTCAGCGCCAATCCGTGCACAGCAAGGGTCCGTGCGCCGTGCACCTTCGGGGAACCGCTCAACCACCGTCTACGCAGTACGACCGAAAGACTTGTGTTCGAAAGGAGGGGTCGCCTCGTTGACTCCACGACACCACCCAGAACACCACTCAAGGAGGCACGTTGCCATCAGACAAACCCCCTAGCGACGCGGCTCAGAGCGCACAGGCCACGGATACAGGCACCCTCTCGGACGCGGAACGGGAGCTGTACGGCGGCCGGCTGCGCTACGACCAGTCCTACGTACGGCACGAAGGTCCGCTGACCCGGCTGGGGTTCGGGCATATGGCGGCCGCTCTGCCGCGCATGGTGGGGATGGTTTTGCGGACCGGCTGGCAGACCGACCGGCGTGCGCTGAGTGCGGTCGTGTCGGCGCAGCTCGGGCAGGGGGTGGCGGCCGGGTGGGGGCTGGTGGCGGTCAACCGTGTGCTGGGCGAGCTGTTCGCGGACGGTCCGACCGCGGGCAAGCTCCGTGACTCGCTTCCGTCGCTGATCGTTCTGGCGGTCACGGCCGTGGCGACGGCGTTGCTGACGGCGTGGTCGACGGCGATGTCCGGCCGGCTGGAGCCCCAGGTGGAGCGTGCGGTCTCGGCCCGCTACTACACCGCTGTGACTGGCGTCGAAGTGGAGGCCACCGAGCGGCCGGAAGTGCAACGGGTGCTGGAGGCGGGGAAGTTCGGGACCGACTCGGCCCGCAGCATGCTGCGGCTGTCGGTCGGCGTGGGCAACGTCGTCATCGGTATGGCGGCGGCCGCCGTGGTCCTGGCGTCGCTGCACTGGATGCTGCTGCCGATGTTGCTGGCCATCGCCTGGCCCAAGGGGTGGGGCGCCGTGCGCTCCGCCCGCCGCGAGTACATCTCCCGCCTGAACTGGGTCGATCACCGCCGGGCGATCGCCTCTCTGCTGGCCTACCTGACCCGCCCGCACGCCGCCGGGGAGCTGCGCGTGCACAGGGCCGGGGCCAAGCTACTGTCCAGTTATGAGGAGATGTCGAGGCAGACGGAGGCCGAGCAGCGACGTCTGGCGCGGGCGCAGGCGACGACGGACCTGGTCGCGGGCGGCTTCGCTGGGTTCGCGTCGCTGGGGTGTTACGGGGTGCTGTGGTGGCTGCTGGCCGCCGGGGGCCTTCCGCTCGCGGTCGGTGGGACTGCGGTGGTCGCCATCCGCACCTCGACCGCGCGGCTGACCTCTTTGGTGCAGCAAGTCAACCGGCTCTATGAGGAGCTGCTGTTCCTCACCGACACCGAGGACGCCATCGAGCTCGCGGGCAAGCACGCTATTCCGCACGGTGGCGCCGCACTTCCCTCGCCAGTGCGGGCGGTGCGGACGGAGAACGTGACGTTCACCTACCCGGGCGCCGAATGTCCCGCCTTGCAGGGGGTGAGTGTGGAGATCCGCCGGGGTGCGGTGACCGCCTTGGTGGGTGCCAATGGGTCGGGGAAGACCACCTTGACCAAGGTGCTCGCCGGGATTCTCCTGCCTGATGACGGTGAGGGGAGCGTGTGGTGGGAAGGCGAGGGGGACGAGCGGGTCGAGCTGCGTGACGCGGACCGCGAGCAGGTTTTCGCGGCGGTCGGCGTGCTGGCGCAGGACTTCCCGCGCTGGGAGATGACGGCGGCCGCGAACGTGGCCATCGGTGCCGGTGACCGCCCCCGCGACATGGACGCTGTCCGCCGGGCCGCCCGGGAAGCGGGCATCCTGGAGTTGATCGAGGGGCTGCCGCACGGCTGGGACTCGATCGTCTTCAAGGGCTACGAGCGGGGTGTGCAGCTCTCGGGCGGGCAGTGGCAGAAGCTGGGCACCGCTCGGACCCTGTACCGGGGTGCGCCGGTTCTCCTGGTCGACGAGCCGACCTCGGCGCTCGATCCGCATGCGGAGATCGCCGCGTTCCAGGGGCTGTGGTCGCTGGCGCAGGAAGGTCATGCGGTCGTGCTCGTCACCCACCGTCTGGCTGCCACCATGAACGCCGACCACATCTACGTCCTTGACGAGGGGCGTGTCGTCGAAACCGGCAGCCACCAGGAGCTGATGGCGCGCGAAGACGGTCTCTACGAGGGCATGTTCACCGCTCAGGCCGCCCAGTACGGCATCGCACCAGGGCCCGGCGCGCTCCCCGGCCCCCGCAGTGCACAGCCGCCCGACCACGAGACGGCGAGCTGACCCGCCACCACGGACTTCTCCAGCCAGCCTCACAGAACCGCCCCCGTCGAAGGCGAGACACCGCTCATGCCACCCAGCTCCTCCGCGATCCGCACGACCATCGACAGGTATCTCGACCGCCACCCGGACGAGCGTGACGCCCTGGCCGGGCTGCTCGCCGCACTGGACAGGCCTGTGGACGTGACCGCCCGCACGACGCTGCCCGGGCACGTGACATGCAGCGCCGTCGTCATCGACAGCCAGCGCCGCGCCCTGCACATCCGGCACCGGGCCATCGGTGACCTCATGCTCGTGCCGGGCGGCTGCGTCGAACCCGGGGACCGCACGCTGCTGGCTGCGGCGCTGCGGGCGGTGTCGCAGGAGGCGGGGATCGCGCCGGGCGTCTTGTGCCTGACGCCTGAAGTCCTCGGCGTACCGATCGACGTCGCCGTCCAGGACAGTGACGCCAGCCCTTCCAAGGGCGACCCGGCTGGCCGGATCTATGACTTCCGCTACGCGTTCTACCTCGTCGACGAGCAGCACCCGCCGGTCACTGTGCAGGACGAAGAGGTGTCCGGTGCTCAGTGGCTCTCGTTCGCCGAGGTCACCTCACCGACTCTGCGCGCCAAACTCCTCGGGGCGCAGCTGGACGGGCAGCCGGAGCCGGTGAACGCCTCCGTGCTGATCCACAACGGCGCCGGTTCTTACTTGCTGCATCTGCGAGATGACCGGCCCGGTATCTGGCAGCCCTGGACACTGGCTCTGCTCGGCGGTGGTCGCGAGCGCGGCGACGCCAGTCTCGAAGACACGCTGCGGCGGGAGTTGTCCGAGGAGGTCCCCGGGCTGCGGCTGGAAGAGCTGGAGCCGTACGCCGTGGAGGAGGACACCAGCGTCGACGGGCTCCACGTATCCGTCCAGGTCTTCACCGGCCGGTGGAAGGGGAATCCCGACCTTCTCGATCTGCGGGAAGGGGTGTTGCTGCACTGGTCCGCTCCCGACCAGCTGGAGCGGCTGCGCCTGAGCCCTGGACTCGCCGGCCTGATCCGCCGCCACGCCGCCGAACACCCGCGCGAGGCGCAACCGGACGCAGCACCGCAGGTATGGGACGGGGGCAGTCGGACCGTGCTGAACGGCATCGGCGTCCACCTCCACCTCCAGGACGACCAAGGTCGCATCCTGCTGGGCCTGCGCCACCCCGACGTCCGCTACGCGCGCGGCTCTTGGCACTACCTGGCCGGGTGCTGTGAGCACGAGTCCGTCAAGCAGTGCGCCGTACGCGAGGCCGAGGAGGAACTCGGTCTCCTCCTCTCCCCCGAACACCTCGACCTGGTGCACACCGTGCATCTCTTGGACCCTGACAATCCCCGGCCGCTCGTGGAACTGATCTTCCGGGTGACCCGCTGGAGCGGCGAGCCGCAGCTCATGGAGCCGGACAAGTGCAGCGCGTGGGCCTGGTGGCCGAAGGGCGCGCTGCCCCAGCCGATCGTCCCGTACGCCAAGGCCGCGCTCGAAGGCATCGCCGCCGGCCGTACCTACACCGAACTCGGCTGGCCCGCAGCACGCCTGCCCTCGGTCATCGCGACGACGTCGAAGGAGTCCTGACCCGCTCACACCCGCCGATCACTTGCCCCGCTGTTCCGACCAGCCCTTTGGAGGCCCGCATGCACCAGCCCACTTCTTCCGCTCCCCACCGCACGCCGCCTCCTCCCCTTCCCGTGCCCGCCGACGAGCCCGAGGCCGCTGCCGCTGCCAGCCGGAAGATGGTCGCCCGGCTGGAAGCCGACCGCCCTGTGGACCCGGTCGTCCGCGAGGCCCTGCTCTCGCTGCGCATGGACGTGCTCTTCCCCCGCGCGTACGTCCGGCGCGTCGCGGACGACGTCGAACCGGGAGTGTGGCAACTCCTGGACGGCTCCCACCCCGAAGACGCGGACGAGTGGATCAAGGTGCTCCACAACGGCGACAGCGTCCGCATCCAGCACAACGGCGAGCGCCTTGACCACCAGCGGCGTGGCACCGTGACCGGCGGCCGAATCACCTCCATGTCCAGCACGATGAGCATGACGGCCGACATGCTCGCCGAGCTGCGACTGGAGCACGGCCTGTCGTATCTCGACCTCGGCAGTGGCTCCGGTGTCACCGGAGCGGTGGCGTGCGGCATCTGCGGCGCGAACCGGGTGACGCTCCTCGATCGCGACCCGAACCTGACCGATGCCCTGCGGGAACGGCTCGCACTGCTCGGATACCGGCCCCACATCGTCACCGGAGATGGATACGGCGGATATCCCGCAGATGGGCCGTACGCGCGGATGCTGTCCGGCTTCGCCGTGGAGAGCGTGCCCACCTCATGGGTGGAGCAACTCGCCCGTGGTGGGCGTTTGTTGACCACAGTGACGACGCGCTCCCCCAGCTGGCCCGGCCGGGCCGTCGTGAAGCGGACCAGCAGCGGTTGCGTCGAGGGCACGTTGCGCGCGGTGGGCAGCGGGCACCGCCCTGCGCATGGGCTCGAGTGGCTGAGCGTGCTCGGCCACCGCGAGCGGATCGCGGCCGAGCCCGGCCAGTGCAGGAGCACGACACTGGCTCCGCCGGAGAAGACGGCGCGTGGAATGTGGCTCGCGCTGGACTACCTGGCTCCGGGGCTGGTGCGGGACTACAAGGCGGAACATCTGACTCTTGTCGCCCCCGGCGACGATTCATGGGTCGTCGTCCGCCCTGCCTCCGGGGGCGGGTGGATGGCCGAGTCCTTGGGCGAGCGGCCCATCTGGGAGCAGGTCGAGGAGGTACACGCTCGCTGGGTGGCTGCGGGCGAGCCGTCGTCGTACCGCCTGGACATCGCCGCCGACGGCACCCAGCACGTCAGCTCCGGCACCGACCGCGCCGCGTTGGAGTGGGCGCTGCCGCACCCCGACAAGGCGGGGTTCCCGTCACCGGCCGGTGAGCGCGCATGAGTGATCCGCTCAGCAAGAGCCCCGCCGGCGATCAGCCGAGCGCAGTGCCGCGTCCCCGCGAGCGCACCCTCGACCTGCCGCCATCTTCCCTGGCAACGGACAACGACGGCGACATCACAGAAGATCTGAAGGAGGCGTACTGGTCGGTGTACGACGGTGCGGCGGCCAGCGCCACCCTCGGGCAAATCCTGGGCCGCCTGCCACGGATCGTGGGCCAAGTCGGCCGTCTGGCCTGGTCGACCGACCGGTGGGCGACCGTACGGCTGATCGTGATGCAGCTGGCCTCTGCGGCCATGCTCGCCTTCGGTCTGATGGCCACCGTCGGAGTGGTCCAGCACGTTGTGGCCGACGGCCCCACCCCGGACCGGCTCTGGGCCGCCGCCCCGCAGCTCGTGGTCGTGGTCGTGATGTTGTCGGCACGGGCGCTGCTGGAGTACGGGGTCTCGGTGGCCCAGGCCCGGCTGACACCCAAGATCCGTACCGCATTGGAGCGGAAGTTCCTAGAGCTGACCGCTCACGTCCGGCTGGAAGTGGTGGACAACGCCGACTGGCACGACGAGGCGTACCGGGCCCGGGACCGGGGCCTCTTCTACGCCCGGCAGATCGTCGGCCAGATCGTCACCCTGGCATCATCACTGCTGGGCCTGGTGGGCACGGCCGGCGTGATCACCCTGCTCCACCCCCTACTGATCGCGCTCCTGCCGCTGTCCGTGCTGCCGGTCGGGGCCGCCGCCATCTCTGCTGCTCGCGACCGGTTCCACAGCTTCAAGCGGTGGAACGCGCTGCAGCGCCGGGTGAACGTGTTCTCGTGGCTGTTGCTGGACCGGGACTCCGCCGCGGAACTGCGCTCCGATACCGCGCAGCGCGCGCTCCTGGCCGAGCACCACCGGCTGTCCGAGCACATTGCGGCGGAGGACACCCGGCTTGGTCTCAGCTCAGCCCGGCTGTGTCTGATCGGAAAGGCGGTGGGCGGGGTCGGCAGCGGCATCACCTACGCCGCACTGTTCGCCATGCTGCTCAACGGGTGGCTGCCTCTCGCCGCCGGCGCCGGCGCGGTGCTGGCCATCCAGAGCAGCCACGCATCGATGACTCAGGCGGTCCAGGTCGCCCACCTCGTCTACGAGCACGCCATGTGGGTCGATGACCTGCTGCGCTTCCAGGAGAAGTGCCGCAAGCTGCTGCCCCGGCGCACCGGCGTGAGCGCGCCGACCACCGTCAAGGAGATCCGGCTCCGCGACGTCTCCTACACCTATCCGGGGTCGGACACCCCAGCGCTGGACGGGGTATCGATGACGCTGCGGACGGGGACCACGGTTGCCTTCGTCGGGGTCAACGGCTCCGGCAAGAGCACCGCATCCCGCCTGATCGCGGGCCTGCACGACCCCAGCAAGGGGTCCATCTCCTGGGACGGCCTCAACCTGCTGGACATGGACAGCGAGTCCGTACAGTCCCGGGTCGCGACGGTGCTGCAGGATCCGGTCCACTTCCCCTTCCCGGCGCTGGCGAACATCACGGTCTCGCGCGGCACCCTGACCGAGGCGGACCCGCATCAGGCCCTGGCCGCCGCACGGGCGTCTGGCGCCGAGCCCGTCATCGCCTCGCTGCCGGGCACCTGGCGGGCGGTGCTGTCGAAGAGGTTCCGGGACGGACAGGAGCTGTCGGCCGGGCAGTGGGCGAAGGTCGCGGTCGGCCGCGGCCTCTACAAGGAGGCCCCGGTACTGCTATTGGACGAGCCGACGGCCAGCATGGACGCCAAGGCCGAGCACGCGGTGTTCCAGGCCGTTCTGCGCGGTGAGCACCGCGCCGACCGCATCACCGTGCTCATCTCCCACCGCCTGGCGTCCGTAGTCGACTGCCACATGATCTACGTCTTCGACCAGGGCAGGATCGTCGAATCCGGCACGCACCGCGAACTCATGAAGCTGGGCGGCGAATACGCCTCGATGTTCGCCCTCCAAGCCGCCGGATACCTGGACGCCACTCCCGAGGCGAACGTGCGAGACGACGTCAGCACCGGGGGTGGAATGTGACGTCCTCGTGTGATCAGCCGCAACCTCTCAACGGCCAAGCGCCCGCGCCCACCGAGCAGGACGCCAGCCTGTGGCGGCATCGGTCCTTCCGCCTCTACCTGCTCGGGGAGGCCACCAGCGTGGCCGGCAGCTCGGTGAGCAGTGTCGCCCTCCCCTACCTGGCCGTGGTCGAACTCCACGCGACCACCGGCGAAGTCGCCCTGCTCACGTTCCTCGCCCAGCTGCCCAACGTCCTGTTCGCACTTCACGCGGGCGCCCTGGCCGACCGCCGCCGCAAACGCCCCCTGATGATCTGTGGGGACCTGGTGTGCGTCGCGGTCCTGGCGACCCTGCCCCTGTCCGCGGCCTTCGGCACGCTGAGCCTGTACCAGCTGATGGTCGTCGCCTTCACCCAGGCCACCGCCGCGGTCGTCCACGACGCGGCAGCCATCAGCTACGTGCCTAGTCTGCTGGACCGTTCCTTGATCCAGAAGGGCAACAGCCGCATCGGGGCCGTCTTCTCCGTGGCGGCCACCGCAGGCAGCACCGTCGGCGCGTTCCTCGTCGGTGTGCTGGGCGCCGCCCGCGCGGTGACGGCCGATGCCCTGTCCTTCGCGGTCAGCGCGTGGTGTATCGCCAACATCCCCATCACGGAGTCACCGCCCACGCCGCGGCCGGGGCAGCAGCTCGCCGATATCCGCGAAGGTCTGCGGTACGTGTTCACCGACCCCACGTTGCGCACGCTCACGCTCACTAACGCGGTGATCAGCTTCGCGCTGGGCATGATGAACACCGTCTGGGCCCTGTACCTGCTTGTTCCCGCTTAACGACGGTGTTGCTTACCGACTGATGCACGCCTGACCTGCTTGTTTGCCTATTGCACTGAGTCGGGTTGCATTGATACTCATCGGCCATGCACCAATCGAGGTACTCATCAGCAGGCTGGGAATCCTGGGGACTTGCGTTCCGGCCGGCGATCCCGGACGGTATGCCGTTACTGGTCGACGACGACCTTCTCTTCGAGGACAGCCAATGCATCCGTCCCGCCACCGTGATCAACTGCTGGGCCTGCGAACTGCCAGCGAATGGATGCCCATCGCCAAATTCGTGGTCCTACTACGTGCGTACGGTGCGTGAGTGGCTGGAGTTCATATCCGGGCACGGGGTCGCCCTGTTCGACTCGCGGCGTCACCTGAAGGCAGCGTTGAGCGCGTACTCCGTCTATCGAGCCCAGGGCCCCATCCAGCACCGCTTCGAGGCGTCCACGTGGAACCAGAGCATGGGCATCCTGGCGGGGTTCTACAAGTGGGCGAAGGACGAGGAGTACGCGGACTTCGAGCCGTTCACCTATCGGCAGGCAGTTTGGGCTTTCAAGGGGCAAGTCCGTCGCGGGCGGGTCAACCAGTCACGGCGGCGCCAGGCAAAGCCTCGCCAGGACCTCCGACCGCATCCGCGAGCGATACGAGCCACGTTTCCCGCACGTCAACCCGCACCGGCTGCGGCACACTATGGCCATGGCGACCATGGCACGGCTGATGCGCGGCTGGTACGAGCAGGCTGCTCGGCAGGTCCGCGACACCGATGACGATGCCGCCCTGGCGCACTACCTGCGGACCCAAGAGCCGCTGCTGATTCTGCGCGATCTGCTCGGACATACCAGTTCACTGACCACGGAATCGTACCTCCACCGTCTGGACGTACCGCGCCTGTTCACCTCCCTGTATCGGCGGGTCGGCAAGGAATACGGGCTGCTGGACGAGGACGTCGAGGTGGAGGTCGAGACTGAGTTCGACGACGAGCCGGCGGGGGTCTGATGCCGGCCACCGTCACCCTTGAGCCGCTGGGTGTGCACTGCGTCTTCAGCGACGGGTCGGAGTACCGCCGTCGTCTACGCGTGCGGCGGCCGGTGGAGCTTCCGGGGCTGGCGCGCACGCTGCTGGAGGGCGCGACAGATCTTGTCCATCCGCATGGTCAGGTCGACAGCGCGGGAGGTTTCGACCTCTACCTCACTGCCGTCCGCGGCTTCACCGACTGGCTGGTGGAGTTCGGGTTTTCCGGCGGGATATCCGACCTGACGCGCGCGCTCCTCGCCCGGTACTGGCGGCAAGGGGTGCGCTCCTCGCAAGAGAGTGCGCTGCGGGCGATGTTGCGCTGCGCGGATGACCAGGAGCAGGTTCTGGCGCCGGATGTGCGCGCGTTCGTCGATGGCCGGCTGTTCAACACGGGTAAGCGGTACGGCTCGCACCAGTCGTACAGCGAGGCCGAGTGGGCTCGGCTTATCCGTACCTGCCGGGCGGAGGTCGATGGCGCCTTCCGCGCGTTCTGCGCGGCCCGTGGGCAGGCTGCGTCAGCTGATGGGCCAGGGGCTTCGTTTCGTGCGCGTGCTGCCCATCACTGGCTGGTGCTGAATAACGGGCCCGACCCGCTGGTCAGCGAGATGGCAGAGTACGGCTCGTTGCCCTTCCGGCAGAGATACGGGGTCGGTCTTCGTGCGGTGCTGGATCCGCTGATCCCGGCCCTGGACGTGATCATCGCCTATCAGCTGCTGTTCGGCGCCTACACCGGGGTCGTGCCGGACGGGATCGCGGACCTGGGGCTCGACGACATCGAGTGGGCGGGTGACGAGAAGATCCTCCTCAGCTACGTCAAGGGCCGCACGGCGGCGGAGAGCCTTGCTCTGTCGCGTCAGGCCACTCGCCTGCTGGAGCAGTGGCTCGATCACTCCGCAGTGGCCCGCCGCTTCGCGCCCAAGGAGTTGCGCCCCGAGCTCTGGGTGCGTTTCACGCCGAGCGGCACATGGGCCGGAGAGCGTTGGCTGGTCAAGCCGCCCACGCGCCTGTCCCTATGTCGCTGGGTCGAGCGGCGCCAAGCAGTCGACCAGGACGGGCGCCCCACGCAGATGAGCGGCGACGACGGCCTTCCCCTGGCCCTGCACCGGCACCGCATCCGCACTACCCACGACGCGCTGAAAGACCGCTCACACTGGCGTGGCAGCCGCCGTACCACGCTCGATCCGAACCGGTCCCCCGGCGTTGAGGGGGACCACTACCTGACGAACACGACGCCGGCTCAGCGCGAGGCGGCGGAAGACATCATCGCCCAGGCCCAGGAGGACCTTGTGCGCCGGGCGCTGCCGCCCTTGGTGCTGGCCACCGCCGAGTTGGCCGACCTGGTGGAGAACTATCCCGAACACATGAAGCGGCTCGGCCTGGACGACAATGCCCTGGTGCACCTCCTGTCCGGGGAACGCGACGTATTCACCGCCGCATGCGCAGATCAACTGTCGGGACTCCACGGGCCGAAGGGCAAGCCCTGTCCGGCACGCCCCTGGGTGTGCCTGCTGTGCCCGCTGGCCTTGTTCGCCCCCCGCCATCTGCCGAACCTGCTGCGCCTACGGGCGTTCTTCTCCCGCCAGTGGCAGCAGATGACCACCGCCGAGTTCATCCCCGTCTTCGGCCCGTATGCCCACCGTCTCGACGAGATCCTGACCCCCGACCGGTACTTCTCCGAGCACACGCTACGGGCAGCCGCTGCCAAGGTCACCGACTCCGATGCCGAGCTTCCCCTGCGACCTGAGGAGCACACCGTATGACCACCCTGCACCATCCCACGGGCCTCGCGGCCACCTTTTCGCGTTCTGTCTTTCGAGGTGAGGACGTGTGCGCTGCGGCCGGTCTGCCGGTCCACGGCGCGGGCCCGCACCCTCACTTCGACGACGAAGTCTGGGATTTCACGGGTGTCATCGGAATGCCGCGCTATCTTGCCCGGTACGCCCGGATCTTGTTCTTCACCGAGATCCTCAATCCCCAGTGGAGGGAACTCGCAAAGGAGTTCATCTTCGCCCGGCTCGCACCGGACCACCCCGCTGTGCGGGAGCTTGCTCGCGCCTACCGCACGCCCGTGCAGATAGCCACGGTGCACGGGCGGCTGACCGTGCTGACCGGCTGGCTGAACTGGCTCACCGAGCAGGGCGTGGACGATCTCGGGGAGGTCACCCAGCAGCACTGCGCCGCCTACCTGGAAGTTCGCAAGAAGGTACGGGACAAGCACGGCGTCGTGATCCGCGACAGCAGCCCCGGCTACCGCATGGATGTCGTGGCGGTCATCCAGGAGCTTGGCTACTACACCGAATTGTTCTCCACCGGCGGCTACGTGTCGGGCTTCCGTCCGTGGGGGCGACGCACGGCGTACTCCGTCGCCGGGATGGTCCGCCGGACCGGCAACACGACACCGCCGCTGAGCCACGACGTCTTCCAACCGCTGGTCGCAGCGGCCCTGTACGTGGTGGAGGTGCTGGCACCGCACGCCATGGAACTCCAGCAGCAGTTGCAGGAGATGGTGCCGAACCGGCCGGGCCGCAACGGCGGACGTCCGACCTGGAAGGTCGAGGTCGCGCAGGCCATCGACCGGCACGTACAGGAGGCTGATCCGTTCGATGCCGCCCTCGATCACGTCGTAGCCGAGCGGTTGGCCAACGGCTGGGATCTGGACGATCCGCTGCTGCGGGTGAACCTGATCTCCCTCGCCCACGAGACCGGTCGGCGCGCCTTCCACTACACGTGGCTGCCCACGCTGCGTGGCCGGCTGGAGAAGGCTGTCAGGGAAGTCGGCCTGTCCAAACGCTGGGGCCGGGCGGCCGCCCTGGTCGAACGCGCGGACGGACGGGGCAGTGTCTCCTGGACCCTTCCGATGAACACCACCGAGGCCCGGCTGCAGCTCTCCCGGGCCCGCACAGCCTGCCTGATCGCGCTCGCCGCACTGACCGGAATGCGCAAGAGTGAACTGGCTGAGCTGACCCACGACTGCCGCCTGCCTCCCGAACAGCTCGGCGAGGGCCGCCTCCGCTACCGCCTGAAGGGCAAGGTCATCAAGGGCCGGAAGCCGGGTGGTGAACACGATCAGTGGGTGACCATCAAGCAGGCGTACGACACCGCCGGTGTAGCCGCCGCACTCGCCGACCCCGTGCAGAACACCGGTCACCTCTTCGCGTCGCTCTCCTTCTTCACCCCGTACGAAGGGTTCCTTACCTGGGTCAATGGCCCAGATGGCCGCCGCCTTGGGCTGGCGCCGATCCCCGAGGTGCCGGTCAGTCTGCGGATGCTACGGAGAATTCTCGCGGTGGAAATGGCGCACCGGCCTGGTGGTCTGCTGGCCGCCAAGATCCACCTCAAGCATATTTCCGTGGTCACCACCGAGGGCTATGCGAACCCTCGGGAATTGCATCAGACGGGCGAGAAGCCGCAGGTCGCAAGCTCAGGGCGACGGGCTGACGAACTCCAACGCTACTACGAACTGACCGCCTGAGCAGGCATGTTGCCAGATAGATCCCGTCTGATGCATGATCTGCCCTCCAGAAGGGATGGCCTGGAGTGGTGCATCAGCAGAAGGTAGCCCTGGCCGGGGCTGCTCAAATGGAGCTCGTGTCCGGCGTGGTCCAACTGCGTCCGGAGGACGCGATGTTCGACGCAATGCTGCGGGGCTGGAGGGCTCAGCAGAAGTCGCGAGG
>NZ_JBSFTT010000066.1:0-21823 GCF_053591415.1 Streptomyces sp. NPDC003032
CTGGCAGCACTACGCACCCGGCGACCACTCACGGTGACCCCGAGCCCTCAACAGCTGAGGAATACGCGACTCCCGATTACGCGAGGTCGCCAGTTTCATGCCCCTCGACCCCCGCGAGTTCGCGAAAACTGAAGGGTTCTCAGTAGGAACCCGAGGGTCGGGTGCCTGGATTCTAGGGAGTGGACCCGTGGGTTCGCGGTGAAGTCACGGGGGCGGATTCCAGGTCCTGCTCCAGGAGAGCGCGGGCGGAGTCCGCGTATCGGATCGCGGTCTTCTCGCTGAGGCCGAAGACCTCGGCGAGGTGGAGCGGGTCAGGGCCGTGAGTGAGGGCTTCTTCGAGCTGGCGGTCCATGCGGAGTCGTTCCAGGGTCGCGGTCTGGCGGTGCAGAGCCGACCCGGCGACCGAGCTCTTGCCGATGGGGCCGATTCCCAGCGCGGTGTGCTTGTTGATCAGCAGATGCGGGTTGGCGGTATCGGGCCAGCGGCGGCGCCGGAACTCCAGCCATTCCCGGGCGACTTGAAAGGTGAGCTCGTCCAGTCGGCGGGTGCGGCCATCCACGGACAGACGTCGGTTGCCGATGTCGAGGTCGTCGAGTTGGAGGCGGCGGATCGCCGCAGACCGTGCCGCGTGGACTGCGGCGAGGGCGAGGATCAGCCGGTCGGCAGGACGGGTGACGGCCGCGACAGAACCGTCGATGTGCCCAGGCTCCAGCGGCTGGATGACGCCTTCCTCGCGCTGCCCGACCCGGATGCGGCTGGCCGGGTTCTTGAAGATCGTGCCGTTCTTCTTGGCCCGGCCGAACAGCGATCGAAGGGCGATGATCGTGGTCTGCCGCTGCGAGCCCTGCACGGTTTCGAGGTGGGCGAGCACGTCGTCGCGGGTAACCTCCCGCAGGTGGTCGTAACGGTCCGACCACTCCAGCAGCACGGGCCGAATCCGATTGAGGTAGTTCCAGACCGTCGCCGCATGGCGGGCCTGGGAACGGGGGCCGCCGTCGTGCAGCAGCCGGGCCCAGTCTCCGACATCGTGGGCGATCCCGGTGGCGAGACCGTCGAGCTTGGATTCCAGCCACACCTCGAACGACGACGGCCGGTCGTCGAGGAATACGCCGATATGGTCCAGCACCTCCGTGGTCCGCTCGACGCTCAGCCCGCGCGACCGAAGCACCGGGAAGACTTCCGAGTACCGGACCACGTCGCCCTCGGCATGGCCGGTCAGGACGATGACCAGGGCGTGGTCGACGTTCAGACGCGTTTTGCGTGGCCAGCCGCGGGCCTCGCCAAGGCGGTGGGCGCTATGGCGGGCCCAGGCCAGCCAGGGGTTGCCGCGGCGAGCTTCCTCATCGCTGGCCCGACCCGTGAGGTCTCGGCGGGCCTCGAACAACGCGAGCTGGCACCAGAACGCGGACGGAGGGGGTGCGGGGGCCGGATCGGGCTGCCGGGGTCGGCCCCGGCGGCTGTACTTGACCGCCGACGGCTTGGGACGCCGGTCCCAAATTGCCGTCAGTCCGTAGAAGAACAGCTGCTGGTGGCGGAGGTGGGGCAGGAAGGACTCCGGTTTGTCGCCAGTCGCGGCGGCCTCCGCTCTCGCCTGGACCCAGCACAGACGGCAGTACTCCTCCCGCAGGGGCATTTGGCGCGTGCAGCCGGCGCACGCACCTCCGCTCCAGCGGCGGGCGAACGCGGAACACGTCGAGCACCGCGGCTCGAAGAAGCGCCCCCAGGACAGGCAATCCGGGCAGGAACTCGGGTCCATAGGTCACCTCGGAGGAAGGGAGCGACCATCACGGCGGCGAGGAACCACCGCCGGGGCCGTTCCGGAGGAGCCGGTGGCCGCTTGCCGGACATCGGTGTCCTGGCCGGGGCGGGTGACTTTCTGTGGTTCGGGGATCAGCAGGTCGCCGATCTCGCAGCCCAGGACGACGCAGATCACGTCCAGGTCCTCCAGCTTGAGGGAGACCGGCTGACCAGACCACAGCCCGGACATCTTGCCCGCCGAGATGACCAATCCGTGCTCAGCCAGGCTCCGTTGGAGCTCGGACGCCTTCCAGATGCCCTTGTTCGCGGCGGTCAGCCGCAGGTTCCACCTCATCGGATCAGCCCTTCCAGCCGCTTCGCGGCCCGCTCTTGCCCTGCCGCCCAGGCGTCCTCGACCCGGGTCTGCTGCACATGGACGTACCGCATCGTCGTGGCAATCCAGGAATGTCCCAAAACCTCCTGGATCGAGATCAGGTCGAGCCCGTTCAGATAGAGCTGGGACGCGCAGAAGTGCCGCAGGACGTGCGGCGTCAGCTTGTCGGTCCAGCTCGGCAGGTGGAGCTTGGTGGCCTCCGCGAGGCCGTTGCGCAGGGCATCATCACCGACCCGTCGTGAGGAGCCGTCGGCGTTCTTGCGCTCGGAGGGCAGCAGCGGGGCGCCGGGGCGGGTGTGGTCGTCGCCGAACTGGCCCCACACATCCTCGATGAACCACCGCAGGGTCCGGCCCGCACCGTTGATCAGCGGCACCATCCGCTCGCGCGGGCCCGATCCGCGCTTGCCCTTGCCATAGCGGACATGGAGCTTGCCAAACCGCCCGAGGTTCCACTTGATGTCGTCCAGGTCCAGTCTGCGGGCCTCGTTCACCCGCAGTCCCACCTCGGACATCAGCTTCGAGGCGGTGTAGTTCCTGGCCATTGGGGCGAACTTGCGGCAGGTGGCCAGCTCGTCGGCCCAGCCGGTGAACAGCTGCCCAACCTCTGGCTCCTGCGGCGGGATCCGCAGCTGGGCGTCCTTCGCCCCGCGCGGCCGGTTCATCTCGTCGATCGGACACTCGACAACCCGGCCGGTCATCCGGTGCAGTTCGACCTTGTGCCTCAACTCCAGGAACGTGAAGTACGTGGTCAGCGCCTGCGACCGGGCAAGCCGGGTGCCGCTGGGCGAGTTCCGTAGCACCTTCCCGAAGTACGCGTCCGCGTCGGCGGGCTCCATGTCCCACAGCGGCCGACCGAACCACGTCCGCACCTGTTCCAAGTGACCGACGTCCCCGCGGATGGTGCCGTCCGTCAGCCCGGCTGACGCCCGCGCGAGCACGAACCCGGCCAGCGCGTCGGTCTCGAACTGCTCTAACTCCTCCGCCGAGACCGGAGCCCGCACATCGCGGAGGTCCCGCACGACCGCCAGTGCCGCCAACCCGAGCCCCCTCACCTTCACCCGGACCGCCGATCGGTCGGACGAAGTGAGAACGCTTCAAGAATCCCGAAGTTACGTCACGGAGCCGTAGAGCACTCGAAGGAGGAAGAACCCCCTGGCCACGGGGCTGGGGACTCAGCAAGGCTCAGGGGAACTCACGGGATGTCGCACACAGTCTCGTGTGCGCCGACCAGCACTCCGTCGGCCGGCCGGCAGGGGGCCGCGAGTATCGACCGGTGCGTGCGGATGCCGGGCCTGACGTGGTGGGAGGCTGAGCTGCCCACGAACGAGCAGGCAGCGGGTCTTCTGGACGCCGGGGCAAGCCCTGATGTGGTGCTCGCCCACGAGGCGCTGGCGGCCCCGGGGTTGATCGAGCGGCTCGGCGACGGCCGTGGCTGGTACCCCGACGACTTGGCGCATGCGCGCGAGGCGCAGCGGGTGCACACCGCGCGGGTGCTCTCGGTGCTCGATCCGGCCAAGGAGACGCTGTGCGCCGCCGGGCGCTACTGCTTCCGGCACTCGGAGCAGGCAGTGCTCGATGGGATGCCGGTCCGTCAGGAGATCTTCGACCGGGACGGCTCAGCCGATGCGCTGGCCGTGCTCGACCTGGGCGACGACGTTCCGCGCTTCGAGGCGGTAGCGATGGGCCGAGCGTCTCCGCTCTCGCGGCGCGACTGACCTGTCAGCCGCTCGGACGACGCCCGATGACTCGGACCCGCTAGTCCGAGCCATCAGGAGTCGCCATTCAAGCCCCTTTTTTCTCGATTAGAATGACCAATCCTAGTTAGTATGTCATCTACACACCTCATGCATGACGGCTTTTTGATAGACCGAGCAATGACCATTGAGGTCGCAGGGGGAGATGAGAGATTCATGGCGAAACCGTCCTATAAGGTGCCGAGTTCGCTGAACAGGAGCTTCCTCGACCACGAGATCACGCTGAGCAAGGGAGGTTGGGCGGCCAAGCCCTCCCCGATCAAGCAGCTGCTCTTCTTCGGCGGCGGCATCCTCGCCCTGCTGTGGTTCAGCACGTCGACGTTCGTCGCGAGCTCGGGCCCAGTCTCCATCACGTTCTTCGTCCTCTGGGGACTGTCGGCGATCGCCTACTTCGGCGGGCTGATGAAGACGAAGGAGCTGCGCATCATGCGGGTGCCGGCCCTCCTTGCGTATTTGCCCCGGAAGGCCCGTCACGTCCTTACGCGCCGCAGCTCGAACCCCACGGACTTCTACTCGATCGTCGGCATCGACGGGATCGACGAGGACGGGCTGATCCGCTTCTCCGACGGCGGTGAAGGTCAGGTCTACCTGGTCGTCGGCTCGGCAAGCTATCTGGTCTTCGACGAGGACCGGGTCGGGATCCTCGACCGGGTCGACTCCTTCTGGCGCAAGGTCGAGACGGCCTGCGAGCACAGCTTCATCACGATGAAGGCGCCGCAGCGGGTCTACCACCAGGTGGCGAACCTGGAACGGCGCAACCAGGCCCTGCAGGTCCGCGATCCCGATCTGATCGAGCTGCAGAACGAGCAGTACGACATTCTCACGCAGCACGTGGGCGGAAAGTTCCCCTCGATCCACCAGTACCTGCTGCTCAAGGGCAAGAACGCCGACGCACTGCGCAAGGGGCACCAGGTCCTCCAGGCCGAGGTCGGCGGCTCGACTCTGATGATCAAGGAAGCCACGACGCTCGACCGAGAGGAGGCCCTGCCGATGCTCCGGGTCTTCTACCAGGGCATCGACGACGAACTGCTCGATCTCAAGGCGTCGCTGAACTGACCAGCGCCAGGCCGGCCACCACGACGAGGAGCGAAGGACACCATGGCGCTGATGATGAAAGTCCGGGCACAGCTTGGCATTCCGGGAAAGAAGCCTGACGAGACGAATGAGACCGCGGAGTTTGTGGTCGATGATCCGCGCGCGGACGGTGCTGCTCAGGCTGAGGGCGTGCAGGACGCTGCGCCGGCGGACGGCGCAGCCGATGAGGCCGCCGAGCCGAAGAAGAACTGGTGGCAGCGCCGCCGGGAGGTGAAGCACCTCCAGGGCACGTTCGACGCCTACCCTCACCTGCTCGCGCTGAAGCCGAAGGAGAAGTACCTCTTCCGCTCCGACTACTTTGAGGTCGACGGCTCGGTCGCCTGCATCCTGGCGTACTTCCACGACGACGCCGCGCACGACAACTTCGCCGCCTTCTGGGGTATCGACCGGATCCCGGACGGCCTGGACGAGCGGGTCACCGCCGTTGTGCTTGAGCAGGTCAAGCGGATGGATGAGAAGTGGATCGACTCGTACACCAAGCAGTCGGAGAAGTTGGACCGGCTGGATGCGAACGAGCAGGAGGAGACGGGCACGACCTCCTCCAAGCGCAAGGCCGCGAAGATCTCCGGTGACCTTGGGATCACGATCGGCGAGATCCAGGACGGTGCGAGCTACCTCTCGGTGCACAACCGGCTCTTCCTCAAGGCCCCTGATCTGGTGACCCTGGATGACACGATCGACCGGGTCACGCGTCTGTACATCGACCGATTCGGCACGCTGAAGGCTGCGCCCTACGCCGGCGAGCAGCGCCAGGAGCTCTCGGGCCTGTGGAAGAACACCGAGAAGAAGAAGGGCAAGGGTTTCCACTTCACCTCGACCGAGCTCGCCGGCTCGTACTCGCTGGTGACCAATGGCCTCAACGACCGAGGCGGCGAGTACGTCGGCTACATGGTCGGCGACGTCAACAACAGTGCCGTGCTCATGGACGTCAACGCCTACGACCACCACGCGATCGTCGCCGACGCCACGCTCAGCGAGTACTTGGACCGCCAGCGGGTGGCCAACATGTGGTGTTCGAAGATCTCGCAGGCGGCGCTGCTGAACAACGGCCAAGTCGTCCACCTCATCCTCGACGGAGCGAACCTCGACAAGCTCGGCCCGAAGTTCGAGCGGCTCACCTCGCGCGTGGACCTGAATCAGGGCGACGTGAACATGTTCGAGATGTTCGGCGAGGAGGAGGACGAGCTGACGGTCTTCTCCGCCCAGATGGAGAAGCTCAAGCTGATGTTCGAGCAGCTCTACGAGACCAGCGACGGAGCGATCGGCTCGATCATCCGCAGCGCCCTCGAAGACACCGCGACCGATTTCTACATCGAGCAGGGTATGTGGCGGCACAACGCCAAGGAGCAGCGTCACCGCCTGCGCGTGGTGAACATCCCGCACACCCAGGTGCCGCGTCTTCAGATGTTCGTCTCCTACTTGGCAACCGCGCACAAGGCACTGCTGAACTCCAGCAAGATCGACCCGGACCAGCTGCGCGCCTACAACGTGCTCAGGGGCATCGCCAACGCGATGCTGAGCACCAACGGCGACCTGTTCAACAACCACACGGCCTCGGCCGTGGATGGGGTCCGGGATTCGCGGCGCGTGGTCTACGACTTCTCGCGGCTCGTGCGCCGCGGCAAGGGCGTGGCGATGGCGCAGCTGGTGAACATCGTCGGCTTCGCCGTCGGCAAGCTGGGGCTCGGTGACACGGTGATCGTCCACGGGACCGAGCACATCGACGACCGGGTGAAGAAGTACATCAAGGACCAGTTCGACCATATGCACGAGCGCGGCGGCCGGGTGGTCTACAGCTACAACGACGTCGACAAGATGCTGGCCGACAGCGACTTCAACAAGTTCGACGCCGCGGACTACACGCTCTTCGGCCCGATGCGCGACGGCACGGTGGTGGAGTACCAGAAGCAGCTGCACCGGCGGATTCCGCCGGATCTCGCCCAGCTCATCACGACCAAGGGCGAGAACCTTACGTACTTGCGCCGGGGCGTCTCCAACGTGGTCTTTCACCTGGACCTGGCATTGGGGATCAATCCCTACCGCGAAGCGCAGCGCAGGCAGGTCCGTCTGGAGGCGGCCAGGGCCGAAGAGGCGGCGCGGATGGACGCGATCATGCACGACAAGCCGGCACCGGGCGTGAACCTCACCAGCATCCGGAAGCACAGCGAGGGCGGCGACGGTGAGGCTGACGCGGGCCAGGGCGGCGCGAGCAAACGCAACGACGGCAAGAGCCTGCCGCAGGCCGAGAACGGCGCAAGGCGACCAGCAGAGAGGCCCAGGCCGAAGAAGCTGGTCAAGGCGTGAGCAGGGTCAGCACTGATACGAGGGCGAGGAGTAGAGGAGAGACGATGAACGGGACGATCACGGCGGTGGCGAGGCTGCGTGCCTGGGCCGACCACGGCAGTGGTTTAGCCCGCCCGGGCAGGCTCGCGCGCGGGCTCGCCCTCGTGCTCCTGGCGGCGCTGCTCGTACCGGTCTTCTTGATGGCGACCTCTTCGCCGGCGTCCGCGGACGACAAGAAGGAGCGCGACAACTACAGCCTCTATCAGCTGGCCTCGAACGCGAGCTCGTACTTCAGCGAGGAGAACTCGCCGCAGAACGACAAGGGCATGCAAGAGAACTGGAAGCCGGTCACGAGCAGTCCTGCTTCGGGCGGTTCCATGCTCGGCTACGCCGACGTGGAGTTCAGCCTGGGCAACATCGTGGGCTGGTTCTTCGCCGAGGTCTCGGGGTCCTCGCAGACCGTCACGTACGAGACCTTGGCAGTGAAAGACGACAAGGACAACGCGAAGTACTCGGGCATGCTGGACTACGCGCACTTCGGGGCGGCCAACAACGACCTTGGCCTGGACACGATGTCCTCGGGCATCGGCGGCCAGATCGTGAGCGTGATCGGGGGGTCGATCATCTGGACCCTCTATGCCCTGGCGCTGGCAGTCGGGACGCTGTTCTACGTCATCATCCAGTTCCTGAAGCTCATCAACCCCTTCACGTGGTTCTACAGCGCGGTCGCGGCGGTCAATCCGACTCTTGCCGAGGGTATGACGGGAGGTGATACCGGAGGCGGCGCGCTCTCGGGTCTGCAGCACTGGATCAGCGGCTGGTACGGCCTGCTCGTCGATATCTCGTGGCAGGCGCTCGTGCCGATCTTCATCGGCGTCCTGCTCATCGGCCTGGTCATGTTCAAGAAGATGGACCGGGGCTCGGCGATCAAGAAGCTCATCGTGCGCGTCGTCTTCATCGGCGTCGGCCTGCCACTCGTCGGGTCGATGTACTCCAGCGTGCTCGGAAAGTTCGACGATTCCGTTCTTGGTCAGCACGCCGGCCCGACGCGCGTCGTGCTGAGCACCTATGTCGACTTCGAGGCGTGGATGATGAACGACCGTCTGGGGATCCCGGACCAGGCCACTGTTTCCTGGAAGGGTGACCAGGCGAGCCCGGACGCGATGATGTCGGTGCGCACAAGTGCGCTGGCGATCAACAAGCAGTCTCATGGGGCGACGTTCAACGGCATCAATATTGGAACGAAGGCCAACGACGCCGAGGCGGCGTGGAAAGACGGCACGGTCTCCGTCACCGGCGGCGGTGCCTCGGACGACTTCAAGGCGGTGTTCTCGACCTTCGGGATCATCGGCAAGTACATCGACAGCAGCGAGGTAGCGGCCTCCGACTTCGAGTCGGGGATCAAGAGCTCGATCACGCAGCTGGACGAGAGTGCGGACGTCAAGAAGAGCTGGTTCGTCGACAAGAACAGCTACGGCGACGTAGAGCAGTTCGGTGAGGAGAAGGGGCCGAAACCGGTGGATCACCCGGTGATCTCGACCGACAGCACGGGCCTGACCTCCTCTCGTCCCGGCAAGGACTCGACGGTCTTCACGACGACCGGGACGAAGAGCAACTGCGGCTTCACGGTGGGCAAGACGCCCTCTTCATGCAACCTGTCTCCCCTGGCGGCGTACAACTACCTCAACACCGGGTTCAGCCCCAGCTCGCTGAACATGTACAGCTCGAACAACGCCACGTCCGGCTTCACCCGCGAGAACCACATGGCCGTCAGCCAGGTGGGTACGGGGCCGGCGAAGTTTATGTACTGGTCCAACGCGGCCGCGGTCCTGGGTTCCATCGTCCTGCTCGGCTTCTGGTACGCCATCGGCATGCTGGCTGGCTCGGTTAAGCGGATCTTCGGCTTGGTGGCCGCCGTGCCGTTCGCGACGCTGGGCGCGCTGCAGGCGATCGCCAAGGTGATCGTCTACTCCATGGCGCTGATCCTGGAGGTCCTCGTCACGCTGTTCATGTACCAGTTCGTCTCGGAGTTCCTGATCTCGGTCCCGGACATCATGGCCGGGCCCGTGTCGAGCTTCATGAGCCCGGGCGGCCTGTGGGGCAGCGCTGTGCTCGGCGGAATCATCGTGGTGATCCTGACGCTCATCTCGTCGCTGCTGATCATGGGCATCACCTTCGCTCTGCTGCGGGTCCGCAAGACGGTGCTGCAGGCGATGGACGAGGTGGTCACCAAGCTCGTGGACAAGTTCCTGGAGACCAACACCGCGCCGAAGCTGGACAAGGGTGGGCTGATGCCTGCTCTGGCCTCAGGTGCAGGGGCCGGCGCGGGTATGGCCGTGGGCAACAAGCTCGCCCACGGGTTCAACAGCAAGACCAGCGGCCCGGCGTCTCCGAGCACGGGCAAGCCTGCGACCAAGGCGGCGTCGACGAACGCCGGCGGCACGAACGGCGACGCCACGCTGGCCCTGGAGGGCGGCGGCGAGGGTGGCCCGGGCGATCCGAACAGCCCAGCGCTGGACGGTGGTCCTGGTGGCGGTGGCTCCGGCGGCAGCGGTCCTGCTGGTGCTCTGGGCGCGTCTGGCCAGGGCGACGGTCCCGACGACAAGGGCGGTCCGCTGCAGCTGACCAGTGGTGGAGCGGGCAGCTCGCACTCGGACAAGCAGACGGCACAGAATCTGAGCAACCAGGGCGGCCTGTCGAACCTCGGGTATATCTCGGACGGCAACAAGGTCATCCCCGGCGAGGTTCTGGCGTCGTCCACGGAGCCGCCGAGCTCTCGCGGTGGCGCTGGTTCTGTCCCGACCAGCGGAAAGGCCGTCGCCGGTCAGACCAACCCGACGCAGCTCGGCACGGGTGCCCAAGGTGCGCAGAGCCAGCAGGGCAGCAACCATCAGGCTGCACCGCAGGGCTTCAGCGGCGGAGCTACTTCTGGTCTCCTTCCCGTTCCCGCTTCTGGGCAGCCGGCCGCGCCGAGCACGCGTCCTACGCACGTCGCTCAGGGCACCCCGGCTCCGAGGCAGCTGGGAGCCGGAACGTCGGCTCCTCGTCCCGTGGCCGCTCCGGTTTCGGGTCAGACTCCGGCTGCGCCTGGTGCGCGGACACCGGCTCGGACGCAAGCAGCGACTTCGGCTCCTACACCGGCTCCTTCGCCGCGGCAGGCTCCGGTTCCGCGTCGTCGTCCCCGCATGCGCCGGGTTGCCGATCCGGCCCCTCAGAGCGTGAAGACTCCGGAGCCGCAGCAGCGGCCGGCCGGTGATCTTCGCCGGGGCCGGCGCGAGAAGCCGCAGGACTGATCGGGCGAGGGTGGAGGGCTGACGCACCCGGTGAGAACGACCATTGCGATCGTCCTCACCAGGTGCGTCGTCTTTTGCGCGGCAGGAGGAGAGCGGCAGGAGGAGAAGGGAAAGAGCATGAAGCTCGGATCGAGGCTGCGCGGCGAGTTCCCGCGCGGCTGGTGGCGCTCGGAGCGATGGTGGATCACCGGGATCCGCGACCTGGCATTGAGCACTGCGGCGGCCGTGGCCACCGCGGTGTTCGTCGGCGAGGTGAAGCGCGCTGTGCGGCACCGCGACGAGCCGTGGACTCTGGCTCGGCTGTCCGGCAGGTTCGAGGGGTACGTGGCCGGCCTCTTGGGGAACAGCGCAGGCTTGGTCGTTCTGGCCACCATGGCGATCGAGGACGGTCTACCTGTGGTGCTGACGGCGTTGCTGGTTGGGTGGTGTCTGCTCAACATCGCCATCAGTGCCACGGTGTTCGTCGTGGTCGCCCGGTCGAGGATCCGGCAGTCGGCAGCATGGGCTGTGCTGGATTTCGTCGAGCAGCACGCGCCGGACTGCGGCCGGCCACCGGAGACGATTGAGGAGTACAGGGCGCAGCAGCTCCAGGAGTAGGCGTCAGAGTAAAGACAGAACCCCGTGGACGTGATACCCACGGGGTTCTGTGCTGCCTGGGTGGTGCGGCAATCAGCTGTGCTGGTTGCAGTCCTTGGCCATCAATGCCTTCGCCTGGTCGCTGTCGGCGGGGATGAGCTGGACCTGGTCGATCGAGTAGGCGAAGGTGTACCCGAGCGCGATCATGCTGTTCGACATCGAGATCGAGCCGGATCCCGGGTCAGTGCCTGTCTGGTCGGAGCCGTTGACGTCGTCCCAGAGCACACTGGTCCGGCTGTCGTTGATCGTGCCGGTCGAGAGAACCTGGTACTGATCCTTGTCGGTCTTGCCGGCCTTGTCGGTCTTGCCGGCCTTGACGATCGAGCCGTGCTTGATGTCGCCGAGGGCCTTCGTGGTCAGCTGGCACTGCTGGTCGCCAGCGGTGACGTTGATGTACGTGATCTTGTGGCCGTCGATTGCGGCGATGCCGCCGCGTGCCCCGTCGGTGATGGAGATGTAGGCACCGTCGAAGCTGGAGTCCTGGCTGCTGCTGGGGCTCTGCGAGGAAGCAGCATCGCTGCTCCCGCTGCAGGCGGTGAGCATGGGAGCACCCGCGGCCAGGGCCGCGGCGGACACGGCGATCCTGGTCCGCGTCGCACGTGCGGTCCTGGTGGAGTTCATGGTGTTCTCCCTTCGTTCGTTCTGGAAAGTTGGTTTGGGTCAGCTCTGTGGAGGCTGGGCTGGTGGCATCGGCGGAATCGTAGGCGTCTGACGCGGCGACAGCAGGATGCGGACTGCAGCAGCCAGCATCACGACCGACAGCAGCGCCAGGAGCACCACGCCCGCCCCGACGGAGGCGTAGCGGGTGCCGCTGGCGGAGCCCATGGTCCCGAAGCCGTCGATCATGCCGATCAGGCCGATGGTCACGAGCATGATGAAGAGCAGGAAGCCACCCTCACCTCCGGCCTCGTCGCTGAAGTAGATGACCGAAAAGCCCATGGCTGAAGCGACCGGCATGAACAGGGAGGTGATCGCCTGGAACGCCGCGGCGGGAAGGATGAAGGTGGCCAGCCCCCTCAGCTTGGGCAGTCCCGGACGCGAGGTGCTCGCCGCGCAGAGCGCCGCGCGCTCTGCGCGGCGGGGGCAGCGCCGTTGCTGAGGAACTCCTTGGCTCCAGAGTTCTCGATGGCCGGCGCTCGGGAGCGATCAGTCCGGCATGAACGGCGGCCTGGTACTCGGACATCGTCGGCTCGCGGTGATGCGTCTGGTGGAACCCGGCGGCCCACTGCTCGGCCGCGACAACGGGCGGAACCTGCGGTCGCGGCGGCACGGCCTGTGAAGCTGTTGCATGGCCCTGTGTCGGCCGCTCGGGTAACCGAGGCTGATCCTCAGTCATGATCGCCCCCGCTTTCTCTCGTTCAGTCCTGCGTGACCAGGTGGTGCCCTCTTCACAGGGACCGGCGTCTCGGCTCCACAGTTCCACACTGCGTCCCCGAGACCCGGATCCCGACCACGCCCGAGACCCAAAGCTGGCCCCTCGAGGACTACCTGACCGACTTCCGAGCTTGCTTCTCGTACATCAGCACTTGCGAAGGCATTCACAAGCACACTGCCAGTGTTGCAGATTGATGTACCGGATGTACCACCTAACGACTGAAGGCCAGCCAAAATCGCCTTGGGATAGGTGACTTTGACTGGCCATAACTCATCCTGTCAGGCGCCTTCTCGGAGGTTGTCGAGTCGATGCTCAGTCAGCGCCAGTGCAACTGCGGACTGGTTGAGCGCGTGCTCGCCGTCCTGGATGCGCCACTGAAGACGCTGCATGGGCGGGGCGTCTGCTTCCTGGAGCGCCAGGTCACCGAGCTCGCACAGCTCCGCATAGGCGCCCTGCAGCTGTTCCTCGTGGTGCGCCGACCGGACCCTGAGGCGGGCGACCCGCTCTTTCCACCAGCCCACCCGCGACTCATGGTCGAGCATGGTCTTCCCCTCAAGCCAGGCGCGGAGCTCGGACTGGTCGACGTCGCCGGGGAGCCCGGTGGCCAGGGGCCCCTCGGGTTCCGGCATGTCGATGGGAATGTGCGACAGCAGCACCGCGGGGGTCGTGTCGAGCGCATAGGAGATCGCGACGAGGTCGTCGACGGTCACGGGGCGAGCGCATCGCTCCATCTCCGCGAGGGCATCGGCTGAAATCGGGTGATCGAGCATCCGGAGCACGTAGGCCAGCTCGTCGATGGTCAGCTCGCGCAGTTGGCGGTAGTGGGTGATGGCGTCGGACACAGCAAGGGACGTGGGAAGGGGCGACGGCATGCATCGATCATAGGCGTGCTCGGTGCGGCCCCCGGATGAGTTGTCACATAGTCCTGAGCCGTCGCCACGTAGACGCACGACGCGTCCCGGGAGTAGCGATCTCGCCGCACCCTCTCGGGCCGAGGGCAGGCGCTAGAAGAGGCGCACCTTGGCGAAGAGGTTCAGGTCGGCCTTGTCGTCGCAGCCAGTACTTCAGATGTCCCGCATAGTGGCACTCATCGAGTCGCAGTCGACCGCCTCTTGAATGGTATTACGAGTCGTGTTTCAATAGGGCGCAATGGGCACTCGGTTCACTCTATACAAGGCGGGCAACATGTTCGGGCGCGACTCTTCCGTTGATTGCGGTGTGGTTGCGACCGTGCGTGCCTCCTCGACGAGTCGGGTGCGAGTCTCCACTGCCGCGTCTCGCACAGTCTCGCTTCGCCCCATTTCCATGGAGGCCATTCAGGTCGAAGCCACTGCCGCTGCATCCATTGCCTTGCAACGCGATGCCATGACGACAACTCAGGCCTCGGTCGCACGCCGGAGGCGGAGGAAGGCCGCATAGAACCGCAGGCGCCTCGGACAGCCATGCCCACCGTCCGCGCACTGGCAGCGACCCGTGCGGCCGGTGGGGCGTCTCGCCCCGTCACCCATATCCCCACCCCATGAATTGAAGGGATCCCATGCGACTTCATGCTCCCGCTCGACTTGCCGCCACGGCCGCGCTCGCCCTCGCGACCGCTGCCGCCCTGACCGTGACCACCGCCCCGGCCGCGCACGCCGTCGGCGAGAACAGCAAGTGCACCGTCAACTGGTCGAACTTCGGCGCCACCGTGAGTAAGAACGGCTGGAACTACCGCACCGGCCCGTCCACCGCCTACGCCAGCCGCGGCTACCTGTACCGGGGCGACAAAGTGACCGTGCTGTGCAGCCGCGGCAACTGGGACTACAGCCAGCTCACCAAGCGCTCCAAGTCCGGCATCCCCAAGGGCACCAAGGGCTGGGTGCGCGACGACGGCCTCTACCAGCTCGCCGGCTGACCCATCCGGCCCACCTCCCCGCTCACCACCCCTATCACCGGCTCGGTCACGAACGGCCCGCCGGAACAACGACGGCAGGGGTTACCGCACCACGCTCTTAAGCGCGTCCCCCTACCGTGTAGACGCCGCCCAGCTCCCAGGGCCAGACGGGCCTCTTCCCGTCGGCCCGACACCGGGCGTAGACCGGCCCCTCGCCTTCATCCCCCTGGGGCGGTCCCCCGTGTCCTTCCGGCACGGGCGTGGGCCAGCTGCTCAGCGGGGGCGTCGTCCGCCCACGACGACGCCCCCCACATCCACCGGCGCCCGAACGAGCTGACGCCGGCCGCCCCGCCCGGAACGACTCGCGTCCGCTTTTCCTGGAGCGTCTGTGTCAACCACCGTGCCCGCCACCAGCGCCGCCTCCTCGAAACAGGCCCCACCGGGCCGGTTTCCGCCCGCGATCTGGGCGTTGCTGTTCACCACCTTGATAGCGCGTGCCTTCGGATTTGCTTATCCGTTCCTCAGCTATCACCTCAAGGACCTGGGCTACAGCACCCAGAGCGTCGGGCAAGCTCTCGCCGTGTTCGGGGTCGGCTGGCTCATCGGCCAACTGATCACCGGATGGGCAGCCGACCGCCTCGGCCGTCGGCGCACCCTGATCGTCGCCATGCTCGCCTCCGCGGTCTGCCTGCCACTGATGGCGCAGGCGCAGGCATTCCTGGCCGTGTGCGCGGGAGCTCTGGTCGCGGGCATCGTCTACGACGCCCCTCGTCCCGTCGTCTCCGCGGGGATCGCCGATCTCATCGGAGACGACGGTGAGCGGGCTGTCGTCAACGGCTGGCGCCACGGTGCTGTGAACATCGGCGCGGCGATCACCGGAGCCGTGGGCGGCCTTCTGGCCGGACTGCTCGGCTTCACGGCCCTGTTCTACTTCAACGCCGCAGCCTGTGCCGCCTGCGCCCTGATCGCCCGCCGCTACCTGGACAGCGACGCTCCCAAGGCAGCACTCGCCACGGGGCCGGTCACACGAACCCCGCTGGGCTCCGCGCTACGCGACGGACGGCTGTGGCTGCTCTGGGTGGTCAGCGTCGCCGCATTGACGTGCGCCGCTGGGATGTTCACTGCCCTGCCCATGCTGATGGAGAACGACGGGCTGTCGGCGGAGGCCTACGGATGGTCGCAGGTCGCCAACGCCGGCGCCGTCATCGCGCTCACTCCGCTCCTCAACCCATGGCTGCGCCGTCGTTGCGACGGTCCGGAACCTACCGTCGGGCTCCTCGCCCTCGGTGCTCTCCTCCTGGGGGCCGGCATGGGCGGCGCCGGGCTCGCCGACACGACTCTCGGCTACAGCATCGCTGTAGTCGCGGCTGTCCCCGGCGAGATCGTCTTCTTCATCGCCGCCAACGACATCGTCAACAAGATCTCCCCGCTCGATGCACGCGGCCTGTACGCCGGGATCTGGGGCACGACCCTCGCCCTCGGAGTGATCATCGCCCCCGTCCTCGCGGCCGCCTGCCTGACCTCGGGCGGCGGCAGCCTGGCGGCGCTCACCACTCTCGCGGCCGGCGTCCTGGGGGCCGTCCTGTGCCTGCCGCTCCTGGGGCTCACGCACCGCCCGACCGCCCCCACCCGCAGTATTCCGGCGCCCGCCGCTCCCTGACCGCCAACCGGAGGCACCCCCATGACCCTGATGACTCTGCGCCCCAATCGCCGCACTGTGAACAGCTCCTGGCACTCCTCGGTGGCCGCGCTTCCCGCCGAGCGCCGCCCCGCAACCCCCTTCCACAGCCGCGAGTGGGCCGCGGTCTGGCAGTCGGTACGCACCGAACAGGTCCGCGGCCGCCACCATCTGTTCCTCCAGGACGGCCCGCGTCAGCACCGCATGTCCTTCTACCAGGTCGCCGACAGCCCGCTGTGGCGGGCCATGGAAGGCGACGCAGGCGTCACCCGGCCCACCTTCGATGCCGAAGTCCTGTACTCGCCGTCGATCTACGGCGAGTACGGGGGCCTGCCCGGCGCGACTGTGCCCGTCCTGGCCGAGGCCGTCGACCGCGGCCGCGCACTCGCCCGCGAACTGGCCACCGAAGCCCTGGTCATCGCGAACATCCCGCCCGCCGAACGAACCCTGTGGCGCGAAGCCAGCACGCCCGACGCTGAAGTCGTCCTCGCCTGGGCCCACCGTGCCCGCGTCGGCGCCTCCGTCGAGGAGTTCATCGCGAACTTCCCTTTCGAGCAGACCGGCCGCGAATTCTGCGAACAGCACCGTCAAGGCACCGATGCCGGCCTCATCCTCAAGATCGCCCGTGGGTCCGAACTGCTGGCCCACCTGCCGGAGTTCACCGCTCAAGCGCGCTCCACCAGCGAACTCCACGGACCCGCGCTTTACGGGAGTGACATGTTCACCCCGCTCACCCGTGTCCCTGGCGCCGTCGCACTGCTCGCCGAACACCACGATGGCGCGCTCGCCGGAGGCTTCTTCTGCTTCCGTTACGGCTCGGCACTGTACGTCTGGGCCACCGCCATCGACCGGTCCGGCAAAGACGCGCTGCACACCTACGACTGGCTGATGTACGAGAGCGTCAAGTACGCCGCCGCCACGGGCGCGCACGTTCTGGACACCGGCCGCGGCAACTACGCCTACAAGGCACGCCTCGGGATGCTCCCCGTCGCGCTCACCTCCGCGGTCTACCTGGCGCGCCCCAACCCTCACCCCGTCAGCCGCCTCGGCGCCCTGCACACCGGACTCAACCAGCACGTGCTGCGCGCCTGGAACAAGGCCTGATCACCCCTCCCATGAAAGGTGACCTCCCCATGCTCCCCATGCCCCGCCTCAAGCACATCCTGCCCGCCGTCGCCGTCAGCGGACTGCTCGCCCTCACCGCCACCACTCCGGCCTCGGCGGACGGCGGCTGGTGGTACAGCCGCGACAGCCCCACCGGCGCCAAGGCCTATTTCAAGGAGCACGGCGACAAGGTCACCGTCTGCGACATCGACAAGGACGGCTATAAGGCTCTCGTCCAGGTCATGACCTACACCGAGTCCCTCGCCTACCAGTTCCATGACAACCACGACAACGGCAAGTGCACGTCGGAGTCCGCCAGGAGCGGCTACGACCTGTTCGAGGACCGGACCTACAAGTTCAGGGTCTGCATCGTGAAGATCGGCACGCGCCCCCTGGACTGCAGCTCCATCAAGAGCGTCCTCAACGACCGCTAGCCGAGGCGCTGTTGACGCGCACCCGAGGTTGCCTTCCCGACCAGCTGGGCCACCGGCCCCCGCCGCCCTCTTCCCCCCCCACGCATGTCAGGACATTACATGCCTTTCGCATCGCACACTTCGAGACCACCGCTCCTCGTCGTCCTCGGCGCCGGAAGCCGCACCTGGCGCGGATACGGACTGCAGCACATCGCCGCCCGTCACCCCGTCGCCCTCCTCGATGAGAAGCCTTCCGCGTGGGCGGACGACCACGCGGCACTCTCCCTCCCGGTCGACCTGGCGGACAGCGAAACCGTCAGCGACGCGGTGGAGACGCTCGCCGCGGACCGAGGCGTCGCCGGCGTTCTCACCTACATGGAGAACCACATCGTGCTCGCCGCCCGTCTCGCGGACCGATTCGCCCTGCCCGGCAGCACCCCGGCCGCCATGGAAGCCTGCCGCGACAAGTACCTCAGCCGCTCCCTGCTCGCCGCCGCCGGCGTGCCCTCCGCCCGCTCCTACCTCGTCGCGGACGCCGAGACCGCCGTCGAGTATGCGGTGCTGCTCGGCGGCCCGGTCGTCCTCAAGCCGCGCTCCATGGCCGGCAGCGCCGGCGTCCGGCGCGCCGACACACCCGACCAGGTCCGTGATGCCTTCCGGGCCGCCAAGGGAGCAGGCCTGTTCGGCATCGAGCGCACCGGCACCCCCGGCGTACTGATCGAGGAGTACCTGGACGGTCCCGAGATCAGCATCGAGTGCGTGGTCCTGGGGGAGCACGGCACCGCACACATCGCCGCGGTCACCCGTAAGTACCTCGGTGACGAACCCGCCTTCCAGGAAGTGGGCCACCTCGTCGACGCCACCGATCCGCTCCTGCAAGACCCCCAGATTCGCGACGTGGCCCTGGCGGCCCTGACCGCCCTGGGCGTCTCAAGCGGTGTCCTGCACGTCGAAATGCGCCTCACCGGCCAGGGCCCGCGCATCGTCGAGGTCAACGCCCGGCTCGGCGGCGACCTCATCCCACACCTGGTCCATCTGGCCACCGGCCTCAACCTGCCGCAGATCGCCGCCGACCTCGCTGCCGGCGCCGATCCCGAACTGGTCCCCAGCCAGAGCCAGAGCGCCGCTGTCCGCTTCCTCTTCCCCCCGGCCACCGGCCGCATCACAGCCGTGCACACGGGCGTCTTCGCCCCCTGGCTCGACCGCTTTGAGTGGACTGCCACACCCGGCAGCCACGTCACCGCTCCGCCACACGCCACCTTGCTGGACCGGACCGCGCTCGCCGTCGTCACCGGCCCCGATCCGCAGACCTGCCACCGCCGACTGCAGATGGTCGAGGAACGCAGCGGCATCCACATCCAGCCCGACCCCGCCACCACCGCCTGCGTCGCATAGCCCGCCGACCTGATCACCCTTCAGGAGACCCGCACTATGACCCTCGCCGCCCCCGCCCCCGCGGCGGCCCCGCCAGCGCACCGCAGCGGCACGGCCGCCGTCGTCGCGCCCGTCGCAGCAGGCGACCTCTACCTGCCCGCGCTGGCCCGGCACGGCTGGGACTCCGTGGCGGTCACCACCACCCCCGCCCCCCGCCCCCCGCCCGACCGCTGACGGCTACCTCGAGCACACCACACACCGCTCCAGCATGCGCCGCACCGCCGCCCACCTCGAAAACCTCGGGGTCCAGGCCGTCATCGCCGGATCACCGGCCGGCACCGAACTCGCCGACCGGCTCACCGACCGCCTGCACCTGCCCGGCAACGCCGCCGACACCGCCGATATCCGCCGGGACACCGGCTACACCGGCGCCGCGCTCCTCGACGCGGGCATCACCGCCCCGCGCAGCATCCGCACTGCACGCCTACCCGACGCCCTGAACTGGGCCGCCTTCACCCAAGCGAGCGGTCTCGTCCTCCAGCATCCCGACCCTTCCCAAGCGCACCCCGGCCGCTTCTGCCGCACCGCCCACAACATCACCCACGCCTGGCGCCACCTTCAGTCCTGCACCAGCCAGCTCCTCGTGCTGCGCGAACACCTCACCGGCACCCAGTTCCGCATCCACACCCTGACTGGACCCGGACCCGACGGCAACGCCGACCACACCATCACCTCGACCTACATCCCCGACCGCGGACCGGCCCTGCTGACCCTGCGCACCGACCCCTACGCCGACTTCGCCTCCGACGTACTGCGCCAGGCCACCGGTCACGACCCCATCCGCGATACCGTCCTGCTACTGACCAGCGCTCAGCGCCACCCAACCCGCCAGCAGCGGCACACCCACGTCGCGAAGATCGCACTGCTGCCGCAGCACGACGGCGCCCTGGACTCCAACCTGCTGCGCACCATCACCACCCTGCCGACCGTGGCCGCCACCACCGGCTGCACGCCGCCACCCCCGTGCGCGCAGGCCAGACCGCGGGCCGACTCCTCCTCGTTGCCGACGACAGCCGCGCCATCAACCAAGACCACCAGGTGATTAGAGCCACCGAGAACCCCGGCCTGTACCCGGGGCCCCGCTTGAGTCCGCAGCCCCCAGCAACGCGCACGCCGCGGCCCGGATCAGCTCAGGCCACAGTCATCTGCCCACCCCGGCACCACCAGCTCGCCCTTCCCTGCCCGATCCCCGGCCCCGCCAGAGCCGACGCCGCGTCCGGCGACATCGTATGGGAAAGGCCGTCTCGCGGCGCTCCTACGCTTCCGGCACTGTCGAGTGGTTTTCGGTGTAGGTCAGGCTTCGTCCGCTCGGGGTTCCGGTGAGAATGGCGTCGGCGTCGCAGCTCTGTGCGTGCTGGGCGACGTACCCAGCATGGTCGTCACCAGGCTCACAGACAAGGGTGCCGCAAACCACCCAACCGTTGGTCCGTGCGAGCTCAAAGAGCCCTCGCAGGCGTTCAGTCTCCTCCTGGGTCAGGCAGCGCGACATACACGGAAGGTGCACAAGTACACGCAGGCCAGGGGCAGCAATGAAGATCCGTTGCTCCGTAAGCCGCTGGATCGCGCCCTCGCGGATGCCGCGGATGTAGAACAGGTCATCAACGCTCATGACCGCCACCTGTTGAGGCGTCGTGATACCAGCCGCAACGAGTTGTCTGGCGATGCGATGGCCCTGTGGGTCGTGTCCTATGGCGTCCCTGAGCTCGGGCGCTATCAACGCGCACTGGTTCGTCTTCGTCCTACAGGATGCATTGGGCTCGCGGCTGGTGCGGCGCGGCGGAGCGGGGCGCCGTGGTGGCTTGACGACTTCTGTCGTCCCCCAGAAGTCCCACTGGGCACTCACCTGTTCACCGTCTCTCTGTCGCGCAGGGGCTGACAACCGTGACGTCGACGGCCGTCACCTGGCTGGTCGAGACGGCGGCCGGTGCGTACTCCATGGTCTCGGTGGTGTGGCAGCGCATGGGCGGCTCGTCGCCATCCCGAAGAACCAACAGATATGGGGAGGCGCTGCCGGTTCTGGGACTCGGCCGCCATGCAGTCTTCCCAGTCGTCGTACATCGGGTGCGGACCTCTCGGGTGGATTTTTCACTGCCATGGTGTCCGCCGCTGTGCATGCGACGGTGCCGGTCCCCGCTGCCGGGGTTGACGGCGAAGAGCGCGTCATGGGAGCGGGCTCTTCGGCAGCTCCCAGCGAACGGCAGCGGTACGTGTACGGCGTAAGTCATCACACCATTCTCACTGGGCACACTGACAACAGAACAGATGTGCTGCGCCGGGTAGTCCTGCATTGAGCCAGTGAGCCCGGCCGCGGCGGCCGCTCTGGCCCGGAAGGGGAACTCCGTTGACCAGCAGTGTTGGCCAGCCGGTAGGTGTCAACCAACGGACCCAAGGACGCCCGTTTCGGTGATCTTCGACCGAGGACTCTCGCCAGTGACGTGACCGTCGCCAGACTCGCGGCCGTGTCTGACCCGAACACCTCCCCTTCCGCCTCCGACGGTTGCCCTATCGAGGCGGGCCGGACGGTCGCTGGCGCCGGCCGCATCCGGTTCCCGCTGGCACGGTGGGTGCTCACCCCGCGCACGACGTGGCAGGCGCGCCGTCTGGCCGCCAGCTTCGGCGAGGAGATGGACGCGAAGATGGCGTGGGTGTTGGCCCGCCTCGCCCGCCACCCCGACGAACGCGGCTACGCCATGGCCCATCTGGATGACGAACGTCGCGCTGCCGGTTAAGGGCGTCGGAACGTCGCGCTGCCCT
>NZ_JBSFTT010000067.1:0-21707 GCF_053591415.1 Streptomyces sp. NPDC003032
GCTGCCGGTTAAGGGCAGCGCGACGTTCCGACGCCGGCCCTCCGCTCGGGAACTCCCGCTGTCCAGCTCGCGAGCCGCGTGGGGGCTCCCGGTCCGGCCGGTACTTCCAGGCTGCCGTCGCCATCAGCACCGGGCGACGGCTTGGGGAGGTGCGCTGTGCCGTCTCCCGGTCACGCTCGTCGAAGTCGCGGTGAAAACAGGCACGCCGTGGAAGAGTTTGACCTTCTGCGTGGCGGTGGGCCAGCCGGTGAGTAGCACTTCTGCAGTCATGGAAGGAGGCGGCGGTGGCAAGTCCCCTCCCGGCATGCGCGATCTTCTCTCCGGTCGGGGCACAGGTGTCTGTTACTGCGGCAGACGCGGCTGATGGTGGTCGTGGTGCTGGACTGCCTGCCGGGGGAAAGCGCGGGTCATCCAAGCTGCCGGTGCTCCGACTTGGCGCAGCGTGGCGATCTGCCGGTCGTATTCGCGTCCTTCGAGGCTGGCATGGACGCGTAGGTAGAGGGGGTCGTCCTTGCCCGTGCTGTGGCCGTCGAAGTAGAAAGCGCAGGTGTGGTTCCACTGGTAGGGAGCGTCCGGCTCGGCGCAGTGGCAGAACCGGTGGGCCACGCGTGCTGGCAGGCCCCATCGTGGGTGGCACAGCCGCTGCAGGAGCTGGTCGTGCCAGAGGGCCCGGGGATGGGCGGTGCGGGCGTCGATCTCCCAGCTATCGCCGTCGTCCCAGCACTGGACGCGGTAGAAGGCGGTGACGGTGTGGAAGAGCGCGATACGCCGGAGTAGCGCACTGCCCACCGCGGCTCGTCTGGCTCTCGCGCTTTCCAAAGTGGGATAGGCGTTGAGGTATTCGGTTTCCACGGGATCGAGGTGTGGGGTCATCCACAGAGGGCGCTGTCCGTGGGCTTCGCACCAGTGCCGGTGTCGGCTCTCGATATCGGCCCAGCTCTCCGCCAGTCCACGGGGCAGGGCGAGCACGAGCGCCACTGACTGCTCAGGGTCTTTCACCAGGTGCAGGCGCAGTTGCCGGCCGCCGGCCTCGATGCCGCTCACCCGCAGGCCGGGGATTCCAGGCACATCGTCCCCGCTTCCCGGCACGGGGGTGGCCGGAAGCAGATACCGAAGGGGTGCGCGCACAGATCAGGAGGGGTGCCTAGTTGCTCAAGGACGTAGCTCTCCAGGCGCGTCTGCGCCGGGGAGGCCGTCAGTGCCGGGTGGCTGGTGCGAAGGGCGGCGCGGCGGGACTGCCCAGTGCACTGGGCCCAGTAGCGGAGCTTGCGGGACTCCCACGATGAGCGGTTGCTCACGACAGTGCCTTCCTGGCGCGTCTCTGCCCGATCCCGGCGCGCCTACGAACACTGGCGAGCTGAAGTGATCACGGTAATGCGGGCCGGTGCAGTCCTACGCTCCTTGCGTTCGGGTACGCCGGATCGGGCGGCGGCCGAAACGTGGCCCGCCTCGGGCCATGCCTGCCCACCATCCAGTCGATGAGCGGGCCAGGATGGACGACACCGTCACGGTTCACTCGGACGGACCCGTGCTTCAAGCCCGGAAGGGACAGGTGAACGGAAGTACGCGTTCGGTCAGCTGCCCGGTGAGCCGGGCATGGCAGGGGACGGTGTCGGCGAGCCAGTCCGCTGCGGTCAACAGGTCGATCGAGTGCGGCAGTTCGCTGAGGTCAATGGCGCACCAGGAGGCGAGCTGGTCCAGATCGATGCCCTGCCCGGCGGGGCCCAGCCGTCCGGAGGCGTCGGTGTGGGTGGCCAGCGTCAGGGCGAGCAGTCGGGTGCCGGCGGTGGCCTTGGCTTTGCGGAGTGCGGAGCTTCTTGTCCGAGATGACCTTCTGGGCCCAGCCGGAGACTTTGGGCCGCGTCTTCTTGCCGAACGTGAACGGACCCCGCCTGTCCTCGTGGGGTGCAAGGGAGGGGACGCTGATCGGAGTGGTCTTTTCCGGCCGGGAGGCGAGCAGGTCCTCGGCAGTGCCAGGGAAGGACAGCCAGCCGCAGCCGGTCAACTTCTCGATCAACTCCAGCGCGGTGATGTCCTGGCCGACGAGATTGCCGGTGCCGGTGCGCGCGGTGCGCAGGGTCAGCATCAGCACCAGCAGTCGTGCTTCTGGTCCGGGCAGCGGGGTGTGGTCGGCCACGAGCGTAAGGACAGAGCGCGCGTGCTCCCACTGCACCGGGACGGTCAGCAGCCGGGCCACCGCTGGCGCGTCCCCGCTGGTGGTGTCACCGGCACGCTGCTGGTGCTGGAGGCGGGTGGCGGCAGCGGCCTGCTCGGCGCGCCGGGCCTCCCACCGTAGGACGGCCTCGCAGGTGACATCGGCCCAGGTGGTGAAGGCGCGGGCCTTGCGTTCCTCGAGGTCGGCCAGTTTACCGACCGCGTGAGCTCGTGAACCGCCTCTGAACTGCGGCGATTCATGGACTACATGTTCGTGACGATGGGGTGGAGCTGTCGCTGTAACCCGTTGCGGGGATTCGTGGGACTGGCCGCAGGATCGTGCAGCGACGCCACTTGAGAGTCCGTTGTTTTTGCCCCGTCCTACGAACCTCGACTCCGGGCTGTTGGTGATCACTCTGATCACTCCGTGCCTAATATTCGCTGCGCCCTGGCACCGGGAGTTCGTAGGATCCGTGCATGACGGACGAGAGTGAGCGGGCTGTGCAAGCCGCCGTTGATGGAGAGTTGCGGCTCCTCGATCCTGAGGTGCGTGCTTCTCCGGCCCTCGTTGCGGAGCTTCTGGATCCTGAGTTCACCGAGATCGGGGCGTCCGGTCGCTGGTGGGACGCGGAGTCGATCCTCACGGTGACAAGTGCGGGAACGGTGTCCTCGGAGTCGCCGGTCAAGGTCAGCAAGATGTCAGGGACCGTCCTGGCTCCGGGGATCGTTCACCTGACGTACTTCGCCGACAACCAGGGGCGTCGGGCATGGCGGAGTTCCTTGTGGCGCCTGACGGAGACAGGCTGGTGCATGTACTTTCACCAAGGCACCTTGGCCAGCTGAAGCAAGCTTGTCCCGCCGACTGCGGGAGCGGCAGAGGCACTGATCCTCCTGCCGTAACCCACGAGTAGGCCAGCCACTCACTCCCAGAACCAGTGGGACGGCCCGTCCACCGGGACGGTGGACGGGCCGTGAAGTGGTCAGGCGGGAGGATTCAGGGCTTCAGTGCCGGTTCGGCGATGCGGGCTTCGAGGTCGGCGACGCGCCGGTCCTGGAAGCGCAGGTTCGAGCGGGCGGCCTTGAGCCGCTCGTCGAGGGTGCGGTTGTTGTCTGCGTACTCTCCGATGTGGCTCTGGCAAGATTTTCGTAGCCGGAGATCATCCCTGGGCAGCGGTCGGTCGATGGGTGCGGCTCATTTGCAGAAGCTGTTGCGTAGACCGTGAGGGCGCGGTCTGTCCCGGTCAGGAGAGCCGTAAGCCGATCCAGGGGATGGCGTCTCCAGGAGGCAGGTATCGCTCGGTCTCGACGAATCCGTGCTTGAGCGCGAACCGCAGTCCGTCCTCGTTGGAGGACAGGACGACGGTCTCGATCACCTCGGCCGCCAGTTGCCGGGCCCGGTTGAGCCCGCGCGCATAGAGTTCCTCGCCGAACCCCCGCCTGCGGTGAGCGGCGAGCACGCGGGCGATGACTGTGGCTGCCGGTGTTTCGTCCGTCGGCGGGCGCACCGTGCTGCAGCCCACAAGATCGTCATCGAGGTACGCGATCTCCAGGTGGTTGCGCCGGGCACGTTCCCATACCTCGTCCAGAGGGAGTGAGTGGGTAGGAATGATCATGTTGTGGGCGTACTGCCAGTCTTTGAGTGTGGCGTCGCCGTCCGGCTGCACGAAGATCAGACATTGCAGCAGGACACCCGAGGACACCTCGGACGTCAACTCCGTTGGGCGTTTCTATGTCTTCAGGTAAGTCCCTGATCAAGCCGTGAGGTCATCGTGCTGCTGCTCGGAGGTGTCGGCGTACTGGTGGGTGTGCCTCTGTCGCAGCCGGAGATCAGCTCGGGGCGAGGGTCGGCCGGTCCGCGTACCGGCGTCGAAGGTGGGCCATCAGGACGACGCGGTGGCGGAGGAGGGGGACTCCTGCGCGTCCGGTCATGAGGCGTTTCTGGAGTTTCACGTCGGTGATGCGGCTCTCGTTGACGCCGGAGTTGTAACGGGTGGTGATGCCCTGGACGACGGCTTGTTGATCTTCGCGCAGGGCTCTCGCCCTGCCGACGAGCGGCGTGAGCTGTACCGAACCGCGGCGGGTTGTCCACGGCATGCCTGTGGCATTTGGGCGGGTTCTCGCGCAGGTTGCTTTGTCCTGGGATGGAAGGCGTATTGCCGATGTCCCGCGGTTCTCCACTCACACCACGAGACACCTGTGCTTGACCGACCTGGCGCGGGAGTTGCACGCGATCGCCACCTTCGCCGGCCACCGCCACACCGACTCCACGCTCACCTATATCCACCTCTCAGGCCGGGACCTGGCCGACAAGCTCAACCGTGGCATGGAGCAGATTCACGGCTGGCGGGTGCAGATGCTGGCCCGCCTTGGCGAGCCCGCGAAGGAGGCGGTCTCGCTGTGACCGCGCTGACCGCAGCGTCTGCCTCCGCGGCGGACATACCGACGTCCTGGCCGTGGCCGGTCGAGCCGGACCGCTACGACCGACGCCCTGAGCTCACTGACGACGAACAAGGGGCGCTTGCGTCCCTGGGAACGGACCTGCGCCGCTACCCCGGCGGCTACGACACGAGGGCCCATCAGTGGAAGACGGTTCGGCGCCTGCTCCGCCCGCTCGACGACGTGCGTTCATCGCTGTGGTGTCCCGATGAGGGCAGCTACCGCCGGGGTGTCGACGACGCCATCGCACTGATTCTCCTGCACTGTGCCAAGCACGGCCGTACGATCTGGGCCTGGTCGGCCAAGGACTGGCTCGCCCTGATCGGCGCCAACGCCAGGCAGTTCACCGCAAACGCTCCAGGATGGGCCGAGGGAACCGCGCGCCCGTATCTGACCGCATACGCCTACCTGCTCAGCGGCTTCACCAAGTGCGACGAACTGGGCGGCTTCCGACGGCTGCCGCTGGCCTGGCGAGTGTTCGGCCAACATCCGGTCGACGAAGCGCAACAGCAGGTTGCGGAGGTGCTTCGTGGCTGGGGCTATCAGGTCGAGAACGGCATCGACCCACGGATCTCCCCGGTCCTGTGTCAGACGCTCCTGCTCAACCGCAGCCCGTTCCTTGAAGATCTGACGACCGAGGCGTTCGACCGGATCCGTCAGCACACTGACCTGCCGGATCGTTACATCGGCGCCCTCTACGGGATCCAGCGGGCAGTGGCCGCACTCGGGCACTGTTCCGTGCCGCCGACTCCGTATCGCGGGCGGATGCCCGCGATCGAGGGGACCTCACGTCAGTGGGCCGAATGGGTCGAACGCTGGCACTCCACCTCCACGTTGTCGCGCAAGGTCCGCGACAACAACCGCTCCCTGCTGTCGAAGATCGGACGCTGGCTCGCCGCCGAACATCCAGAGATCACGGAGCCGGCCCAATGGACCCGTCAGACCTGCGCGTCCTGGGTCGCCGCGGTCGACAAGCTCCGTGTCGGAGATTACGCCCAGAGACTCGCCAGCCACGAGACGCGGACAGGCCAGCCGGTCACGCCGCACACCAAGTCGGGCTACCTCACCACGACCCGTGCCTTCTTCCGCGACCTCCAGGAATGGGAGTGGATACCCCGACGGTTTGACCCCGTACGCGCACTGTCGACGCCCCGCACCGTCGCGGCGATGCTCGGCCCCGACCCGCGGGTGATAGCCGACGACATCTGGGCCAAACTGCTGTGGGCCGGGCTCAACATCGGCCCCGATGATCTGCCGACCAGACTCAACAGCCTGCGCTATCCGTTCGAGCTCCTCCGGGTGCTATCCCTGACCTGGCTGTTCAGCAGCCTGCGCAGTGACGAGATCGCTCGACTTCGCGTGGGCTGCGTCCGCTGGCAGCACGAGGGGTTCCCGATCCCCGGTGACTCCGACGAGGTACTGGCACGGGACGCCGTCTGCCTGCTGGACGTCCCCACCCACAAGACCGGCACCTCGTTCACCAAGCCCGTCGATCCACTGCTGGGCAAGGCGATCGAGGCATGGCAGGAACTGCGACCGCAACAGCCGAAGATGCTGGACCGCAAGACCGGTGAGCACATCGACCTCCTCTTCGCGATGAGAGCCCGCCGAGTCGCCAAGACCTACGTCAACGGGACGATCATCCCGTCGCTCTGCCAGAAGGCCGGCGTCCCGACCGCCGATGTCCGGGGCAACATCACCAGCCACCGGGCCCGATCAACCATCGCCAGCCAGCTCTACAACGCCAAGGAACCGATGACACTGTTCGAGCTGCAAGCCTGGCTCGGTCACCGGAGCCCGGACTCGACTCAGCACTACGCAAAGATCACCCCGAACACCCTGGCCAGGGCGTACAACGACGCCGGGTACTTCGAGCGCAACGTTCGCACCATCGAGGTCCTCGTCGACCGGGACGCGGTCACCTCCGGAGCGGCCGCCTCAGGCGAGCCATGGCAGTACTACGACCTCGGCCACGGGTACTGCACCTACACGTTCTTCGAACAATGCCCGTACCGCATGGCCTGCGCTCGCTGCGACTTCTACACGCCCAAGGTATCCAGCAAGGGCCAGCTCCTGGAGGCCAAGGACAACCTCCAGCGCATGCTGGCGAGCGTCCCGCTCAGCGACGAGGAACGTGCCGCCGTCGACGACGGCCAGGTCGCACTCGACCACCTACTGGAACGGCTGGTCGACGTCCCCACGCCAACCGGCGCGACACCCCGCCAGATCGGCGTTCCGGCGACAGCGACACTCCTACCGATCGTCTCCGTCAACCAGGGCAAAAGCTGAACTACTTGACAAATCAGATTCCACAGAACGAGGCGCTGGACCATCGAACGGAGCATCGGCTGGCTCATGCACCACCGCCGCCTCGCCCGCGACAGTTAGCGCAGGCCTGACGGCCGATGGTAGCCCGGACAGGGCAGCGGTAGGGCCCGGTCAGGGGCCAGGTCCTGTCCCAGTGCAAGCGAGCAGTTGGTACTGCCGAGGGTGATCGCTGCCAGTGGCGACTACGTCTCCTCAGCTCATCCCCCGGGCGACGGCTGGGGCGGAACCGGTCCCTCGCCCGCGTAGGTGTCACCCAGCGGTGCCGACGGCGCGTCGTCCTCGGACAGCGTCAGGCTGGGCCAGGGCCTGGCGAGGGTGGCGTCGTCCAGGGTGATGCCGAGGTGGTCGAGTACGAGGGCCACCACGGGTGCCATCCCTGTGTCCTCGTCCCTGTGCGCGGCGAGCGCTGCTTCCACCGGGTCCCACCAGAGTTCGGGCCGGTCGGGCCGGGTGTGCTCCATGCGGGGCTCGAAGTTCTCGACGCACTGGCCGTCGCGCCAGTACTGGAAGATGTCGATGCCGTCGGTGGTCAGCACACTGTATGTTTCGGTGCCCCGGGACAGCTCCGCGAGCAGTTCTTCCCAGGAGCCGATGACGCCGTCCTCCTCGACGCAGAAGGTCCAACTGCCGAGTCTCCCGGACCGCAGCAGCGAGACCATCCCGTGGTCGGAGTCGCCTGAGGGCAGATCCGAGGCCTGGTCCGCGTCGAGCAGCCGCGCCTGGGCCGGATCGGCGCCGTACCGGGAGAACACCTCCTCGGGGCTCAGACCTCGGGTGAAAGTGACGCACATCCAGGCTGTCGCCCAGGTGAGCGAACGCGTGTCCGCGCCTGCTGTCATGTTCTGCCTCCGCCGTTTTCCCCCAGCATCGTCTGCCAGGGTCGAGTCATCCGGGCTCCCCGCAGCGAACGAGGCACGGCGGAGAGCCCTGCTCATGATGCCTGGTTCACCGAGCCAAATCGGTACCGGGTGGCGTGCCCGGGGGCCTCACGGGGTGAACTCGATGCGGAAGGGATCGCCGTCCACTAGACGCTCGTACTTGCGAAGCGAGCCGAGGACCCCGCCCGCCGAGCTGTTGGCGCGCTGAGAGATGTGGAGCCGCAGGCACGTCTCCGTACCGGAGGTCGGACGGTCGGGCCAAGTGGCGGGGGCTGACCACGCACCGTTCACAACTTGAGGAGTCAGCTCGGCACACAGGTCGCCATTCTGGCCCCCCTCCTTCGTGCTGGCGGGCGGGAACTCGTCACAGCTGTCCGCGAACCTCTGCTCTGGATACAGGTTGGTGAAGGGAGTACAGGTCGCGGCGCGGTTGGCGTCCGCCGTGGTCTGACCGACCGCGTGCAGGACGTCAGTGCCCCGGCGCTTCATGATCTCCTCGTAGAGAGGAACGACGATCCCGTACTTCGCGTGCGACCGCGAGTATCTCAATACCGGGAGATCATCAGTCGGAATGACGCAGCCGCGCATCTTGGGCTGTTCCTTGTCACAGCGGATTTTGCCGCCTGCAGGGCTGGACCAGGAGGCGGCGGGGTCGAGTGGGGCCACACCGGGCATCGTCACGTACATCGTGTAACTGGTCTGGAACGATGAACGGGTGGCGTTCGTCGCGAAAGCATCGCCGCTGTACTTGGTTTTCCCGGTCTTTTCCTGGCCGAGCGTCAGCTCGGAGGAGCCGTACCACGGCTGCTTCGTCACGGTCTTGCACCCGCCACCGCAGCCGACCTGCATTTTCACCACGAGGCTCTTGACGTCTCCGGTAACCCGTACCAGCTTGGCGTTGATCGTTTCGTTGAGGTCCAGCGACTTGTAAGAGGTGGCGAGTGTGGAGCTGACCTCGATGAGACCGGTACCGACAGGCTTGCCGGACCTGTCGTACAGCGTGTAGGTGACCTCGGCGCCATTCATGCACAGGCCGCCGGTGCGACTCCAGGTCCATTGTCCCGGCTTGCCCAGCACACACGAGGGCGGAGGCGGCTCGGGATTGTCGCCGTCCGGCTCGAACTCCGGGTCGACGCCGGACACGTCAGGATCATCGGCGTCGCGGGCAGCAGCTGCCGGGCTGAAATCGTCTGTTTTCTTGCGGACTGCCGAGCCCGCTTCAATGGGCGCGCTGTCGACGCTCACACACGCGGTGACGGCGTCGCTCCCCTTCGCGCGGGCCCCGGCCGGGAGATGGGCACAGGAGTCCTCGGCAGTGAAGGCAGTACTTTGCAAGGCCGTGGCGGGAGCGGCTGGGACAGTGCCCGTGGTCTCGTTCACGACCGCAGCGAGAGGCGTATGGGCTGGTTCGGCCTGGATCTCGGCGACGCCGGCGGTGCCGGTCGCGGTGAGGCCCATGGCGAGGAGGAGGGCGGAGAACACCCATCTAGTACGTGGTGAGGGCATGACTTCTCTCTGGTGCGGGTGGGACGGATCAGAAGAGCGATTGGGCCATCGCCCAGTCGCGGAACGCGAAGGATTGCTGGTAGCTATGGCACGAGTGCGTCGGAGACCAGGCCGCTTCCGACACCTCTTGCGACTTCCCGATGGCTGTCACAGGCGAGCTGCCGACGTTTCACGAGGTATCTAGCGCAGCGGTGGTGATCGCCTCAGCCGCTCGGAACGGAGGCGTCGGCCGCCCCAGGTCGCCGGGCGAGGGCGGCCTGGTCGGTGCAGTAGCTTTCCCTCCACCGCAGGTATTGATCCGCACGATTGGTGATGACACCGTTGACACCCCACGTCGTCGCGGACTGCCATTCGCTGCTGGTGTCCGCGGTCCAGACGAACACATCGATTCCGGCTGCCTGCAATTGCCCCACCATTGACGGCTGTGTCGAAAGCGAACTGAACTTCACCGCGTATGCGTCGAGCGAGAGTGCACGTGCTACGGCTACGGGGTCCGCATCCATTCGTGAGCGAAGCAAAGCTACCCTGGTCTTGTAGGGGGAAGCGGCCACGCTCTGCACTACGTCCTCGTCGAAGGACTGAGCCAGCGTAGTCTTGGTCATTCCGGCATCGCCTACAAGGCGGAGAGCGCGATCCACATACTCGGCCTTTTGCGGCCCCTTGATTTCCAGAAGGAGCCGGACGGATCGCACCTTGGGTGAGGTCAGAACCTGCTCCAGAGTGGGGACGCTTCCTCCTCCCTTAGTCACCAACTGGGCTATCTCTGCGGCAGTAAGGTGGTCAACTCGTCCAGTCCCGTTGGTAGTCCTGTCTACTGTCGCGTCGTGCATGATGACCGGTTGTCCGTCCTTGGTGAACTGCACATCGGTCTCCACCCATTCAGCACCACTGTCGACGGCCGCCTCCAGGGATGCAAGGGTGTTCTCTGGAGCGATCTCAGGTGCGCCGCGGTGGCCGATGGCATACGTTCCCAGGCATTGAGTAGCTGAGTCGTATGCAGAGATACGAATGTCGTCGACAGTTCCGCTGAAGTACTCCTGCCAGGCGCTTTTGTGAAAGAGCCGACCGATCTGCAGGGCACTGCGGGCTTGCCAGGGGGTGGTGAAACTGGCCGCCGTCTGCGGCTTATCACCAACCCATAGCTGGACCTTTTTTTCAATGTTGTCGTATATGCCCGTGAGATGGGTCCACTCGTCCGCTCTTGCGGAACTGTCACTCATGGACCGAACGATCTCTGTTCCGTCGGTGTCGCTCGCATGCCGGTTGAACACCCATTTGTCATAGTGCTTCGAGTAATACAGCTGAAACCCGCTGGCACGATCACCCGCCTGAGACAAAACCGTATAATTCTCATTCTTGTCATCCAGCTTGACCCAGGCCGACACCGAGAACGACTTCGTCGTGTCCACCACCGGCCCCGGCGTCGCCGCATACCCGGAGGACCCATCCAAATGCAGCGCCGTCCCCACCTTGCCACCGACGCCGAGCCGGGCGCCACCGGACAATGACGCGGCAAACTCTTTCGGAACTCCCCCTGAGACACGCCGCGAACCGGAACCTTCATCCAATCCGAAAAGCGATTTCTCTTTCAGAGTGGGGTTTCTCGCTTCAGGCAGGGGTACAGCAGAGACAGATGAAGACATCCCCCAGAACAATGCCAGCGCAATCATCGCGCATATCACAGGTTGAGTTATTTTCCTGTGAAATTCCATTTCACTTCCTCGGGTCGAGCGATAAGGGGCCACTAGCGAAGGGTGCGGCGCAACGAAGGGGGAAGTTATGTCGTGGGCCTTTGGGTGCGTATTGGAATTTGTGGCTGTTTCAATCGCTCCGGGCAGTCTCTTGCTTATGGAGGGTGAGGTGAGTCGATGGACTGTCATCCGTGTCCCGCAAGCTCAGGGCGAGATCGTTGGTGACGGTGAAGAAGGGCTTGGTACGCGTCGTGCCCCGCTCCTCGTGCTGCAGGGCAATGGCTGGGAGCACGTCGGTCTTTTTACGGTCGACGATGTCGCCACCCATCCGGCCGATCGAGATGAACGGGCTGGTGGCACTCACGCGCAGGCGAACGTCCCACACGTCATGGGTGCTGCTCCGCTGGGCGAGCGCCGGAGAGTACGGGAGAGTGAAAGTAAAAAGCCCTGGGCTTCCGACGAGTTGGGTGACCGGGACAGTGAAGTCGTGTGTCTCCCCCTGGCGTGATGCAGCAACCACTGTGGCGGCATGGAGAGAGGTGGGGATGTCGGTCGTGAGCAGGCGTGCAGTCACGGTGGCGTGGTCGTCGCCGGTCGTGATGCTTTCCACTTCGGCGTGTGCATCGCGCCGCCAGGTACGCAGCGCCAGGAATCCGTCAGTGGTGGCATAGGGAAGCCAGGCCGTCACATGGCCGTCGGCGATGACAGGCACTCGGCCGACACTGCGCGCCTGTTCTGCCAGCGCACAGATGAGGCGCGACTCCTCCCGGGTGTCGTTGCCCACCACGTAGCAGTCCCACCGGCCTTCCGACAACGTGTGCTCGGCCGGAGCGAGCGTGATACCGAGGTCGCTTCGGTCGGATCTGGTGCTCGAGGCGAGTAGAGGGATTCGGATCTGTCGTCCCTCTGGGTCGCGGCGCAGGCGGGCCAGGAAGTCGAGGCGCCCAGAGGGCAGGGTCGATGCGTCGAGGCGGATGCTGATGCTGCCGTCGGCGCAGGCCCGGGCGGATGCGACGGGTCGTAGACGGGGCCTTGTTTCCAGGGGTGGCGCCGGTACGGGGGACGTCTCGGTCTGTTTGGCGGCTCTTGCCGGAAGCGCGGATCGCAACCGGGCCAACAAAGGTCTGCCGGGGACAGACTTCGCCCAGCGGCGGTTGCGCGGGGCGGACAGTTCCTGGAACAGGGCTTCGTAGCGCCGGGCAATGGCGGCCGGCTCGTAGGCTTTCGCCCGCTGGCGCGCGGCGGCCCCTAGGCGGGCGCGGAGCGGGGCGTCGGCCATGAGGCGGTCAAGGGCCGCGGCGTACCCATCGACTCCGGTTCCCAGCGGCACCAGCACGCCGTTGGTCTCGTCGATGATCTCGGCAGGTCCGTGGGGGCAGTTGGTGGAGATGACGGGGACGCCGCAGTGCATGGCCTCGACGATGGTCATGCCGAAGGACTCCATGTCGGAGGAGACCGCGGCAATGGCACCCTTAGCCCATTCGGTTTCGATCGGTGAGACCGGTCCCATGAGGGATATGCGCTCGTACAGGCCGAGTTCGTCGATCTGGCGCCGCAAATTCGCTCGCTCCGGTCCTCGTCCGTAGAGGCGCAGCGACCAGGTGGGGTGCGCGGGGGCGGTCTTGGCGAAGGCGTCGATCAGTCGGTCGTATCGTTTGACGGCGGCGAGTCGACCCGCGGCGATGATGAGGTCGGAGCGGTGGCCGGAGGGTTCGACCGCGGGTTCGGGCACGCTGTTGGGGATGCTCAGGATCCGGGCCGTTACGTTCGGCAGGGCTCGGCGGTACTGCGCGGCGTCGGCTTCGGACACGGTCACGAAAGCGTCCAGTTGGGCGACCGCCTCATTCTGGTGACCGCGCAAGGTGGGGTTGTGGGCGTCCAGGCTCAGGTGTTCCTGCCCGATGCGCAGGTAGCGGCTTTGGCCGTCGCGGGCGAGGTATCCGTTGAGGTCGGGACGGGTAGCGATCACCACATCGGCGTCGGTCTCTTGCAACCACTGACCGATGCGTTCGTCCTGGAGCGCCGAGTAGGGCAGGCGTGCGGAGTTCGCGGCGGCACCGGTGTCGGGAAACATGGTGCATGACTGACGAGTCAGCGGATGCGCACCGTCATAGGCGGGACTGTCCTGGCGCATGTCGATCAGGGGAGTCAGCCTTACCCGTTCATCGAACGGGAGCTCAGGTTCGTCCTTCACCTGGTGCACGCTCACGACCTCGACCTCGTGCTGTGCCGCCAGGGCGCGGGACAGGTTCACGGTGGTGCGGATCGTGCCACCAATGCCGTAAGCGTTATTGATCAGAAATGCGATCTTCATAGCGTGTTCCCCCGCGCAGCCGCCCTGGTCAAGGGGGTGCGCTGTCTGCCTTGCGTGAAAGAGTCAGGGCCGCACAAGGAGAGGGCCGGCAGGCGTTGCTTGGCGCGACACTCACGGGCCGCTGAAGCAAGTTCGTTGTAGGCGTGCCTTGCCTCACGGCGGCAGGCGGGCGGGGCAGCCGGATGGCCTTCCGCCCTCCAGGTCCCGAAGCCTCTCAGGAGAGGCCCCGGGACCTGGACTGCTGGGCATCGATTCACCACCGACGCCGTAGTTGCGCAATGGGACTAGCGGATGACGGTGCCGAAGGCAGCGCCTGCTGCAGGCAGGCCGTCCTTGCCCGGTTCGTAAGTGGAGACGGCGCCGCTGGCGGCGTCGGTGATGTTGTTCCATGGCACGGTGTGCACGGATCCGTGCGGCGCAGGACCGCTGGGCAGGCCCAGGTACAGGTGCGTGCCGGCGGCGTGGACACTGGTGCCCAACTTCTGCTTGGCGCTGGAAACCCCAGGGAGGCCTACCTTGCCGGGCTCGACCACGACGTCGTGGGCACCGGGGGCGCCGAGCAGAGAGAAGACCTCCACTGAGCCCGCGTCGGCGGCGGTTCCGATGTCCTCGCCGGGGATACCGACGGCCACCAGCGTGCTCGTGGTGCTGGACACTGCGCCGGGGGCCGTGTTGACAGCGGAGACCTGTGCACCGAACTTGTCACCGGCTTCGGGGGCCCCGGTGACGTCTGCGGATCCCTGCTGAATGTCGGCGAGCTGCTTCATTGCACCATCGGCGGCGACGCGTACGGTGACGACCCGTCCGGCACCAGCAGCATCAGCAGTCTTCTCTCCCGGCGAGCCGATCGCCAGGATGGTGTCGGTCGGCAGAGTCGAGGCGCTGGCCCTGGGCCGGTAGGACGTCATGGAGATGGACGCACCGAACAGGTCGCCTGTTTCCGCAGCACCGTTGATGTCAGGCGCGGTGCTGTTCTGGTCGACACCGGCCAGCGGAGTCGGGATCTTGTCCGGGCTCAGCGTGTGGCGGAAGACCGTGATGGCTCCGGAGTCGGCCTTGTCCCCGATGGCCTCGTTCGGAGCACCGATGGCCAGGTGCTCGGGGGAACCGGCCACGCTGGTGCCCCAGCGATCGCCCTTTTCGCCGACACCGGGAACGTCCTTGGAGTCCTGGTGGACGGAGACGTTGGTCTTGCCACGCAGGTAGAAGGCGTTCCCGCTGTCGACGACGCCACTCACGTCCTCGCCGGGCACGCCGATGAGCAGGTACGGCTCCCCGAGTGTGGTGGTGCCCGCGGCCAGGGCGTCGCCCATGCGGTCACCGGCCTCGGAGGCAGCGGCGCCGACAGCGCCGTCGCCCTTGCCCTGTTCGAGGTCAAGACCGCTGGGGGTGCCCTTGCCCAATCCGTTGGCGGAGCCGTAGACGATCTGCACCAGGCCGGCGTCAGCAGTGTTGGCGATGTCCTCGCCGGGGGTGCCCACCACGAGGTCGGTGTAGCCGTCCAGGTTGTAGTCCACGGTGGCCAGTGCGTCACCGAACTGGTCGCCGTTCTCCGCGACCCCGGTCACCCCGGTGGCCGCCTGTGTGACCTCGGCGGTGCCCTTGTTTCCCCCGTAGACGACACGTACCAGGCCTGCCTTGGCCTGCGAAGCGACGGTTGCCTGCGAATCGGCGATGGCAATATCGCGCACACCGTCGCCGTTGAAGTCGGTGGTGGCGGCGGCCTGGGTGGTGGAGTCGATCCAGGCCCCCAGGTCGTCCACGCGGGCGCTGATTGCGTCGGTGCTGGTCTGTGCCGCCTCGGTGCCGAAGCAGCTCCCTTGGAACGAGCGGCTGTTGATGCCGACGAGCTCAGGATTTCCGCTCGTCTCCCGGAAGAGCGGGCCGCCGGTATCGCCCTTGCAAACGGCCGCGCCATTGCTGCCGGTGATCGGCAGATCGTTGCCGCTGCGGGAGCCTGCGGCGAAGGAGCCGGAGTGGAGGGCCACAGGGGCCCACTCGTTCTTGGTGCGTCCGTAACCGGTGGCGGTGAGCTGCTCGCCAGAACTCGGTGCGCTGGTGGCCACAGCGATGGGCGCGGTACTCGTCACCGGAATGGCCAGGCGGGCGAGGACCACGTCGCGGTCGCCACGGGGGACAAGCTCGACGACCTCGCGCACCTGTCCGGCCGTGGAGGTCAGCTCCGTGCGGCCGATGGTCGCCGTAGTCTTCAACGCCGGCTTGCCGGCCCTGACTTCCAAGCTCTGTGCGGGGTTCTCCGCGAAACAGCTCGCAGCGGTGAGCAGCCACTGCTCATCGACGAGAGCGGCCGAGCAGGCGCGCTTCCCGTCACCAATGTCCAGGCGGGCGGTGAAGCCGTGGGCCTCGTTGGCATCGGCAGGTCCGGTGAGCGCGTGTGCGGGTGTAGCCGACAGCAGCACCGGCGCGGTCAGCGCACAGGCTGCCAGAGCAGCAGCGGTACGCAGTCTGCCCTTGGGATGGGCGTGCATGACAGTTCCTCAAGAAGGTGAAAGCACAGGCGCCGAGGGCGCCCGTGACGGCGGGGCGGCAGGAGCTACTTCGAGGTGACGATCTCAACGAGCATGTGATCACGGCCTTCGGGGTCGGCGCTCTCGCCTACCGGGGTGAAGGTGTTCTTCGCGATGTCGAAGTTCTTCTCCCGGCCATCCAGGGTCGTGGTCACGTCCGTGTTGTAGTCGTTGCCCTTGATGCCGTAGACAGCAGGGATCTCCAGGCTCAAGTAACCGGACCTGCCAGTGACTTGGAAGCAGACCTTGTCCTTGTTGCGGGCCCAGACCTCCAGCAGGCCGTCCTGACTGCCGCATGCGGCCAGCACGATGTGCCCGTCACCGCGCTTGAGCAGGATGCCCTTCTCCTGCTGAATCTTGTCCGCCTGTGGGTAGTTGAAGTCCTCCACCGCATACCCGGGCGCTCCATCAGCAACAGAGACAGCCGTGTTGGTCGACTCGGCCGGGCCGGATGTGGACCAGGCCACAGCTGCGGCTGCGGCGGCACACCCCGCCACAAGGGTGCGAGTAATGATTTTCATGCGTTTCCCCTACGTAGGTCAGATGTCACCCGCGCTCGCCGTAACGCCCGTAAATAGAGCCGCATGGCACGCGAAAAGTACCGCCTTCATGGCGCGTACACCTAGCGCTTCGCCTCTCCCCCGGGCGAATCATTCACAGGAAACGCACGAGCAAACAACCCTTATCGAAGGTTGCCATCTGTGATGTGCGGTGCGGCAGCAACAGGGCATGTGCCGACCTCGCCACAAGTGCGTGACGCGACCATTCAAATCCACAGCGTGTTCACATGTCCAACACAACGATAGGCGCCTTATTGGGACATATTTGGACGAGAAGTACCGGATCAAGCAGCCCAGATGACCTGCATCACACGACTGGAAAGTAATGAAGGTGTAAAGATCCGGAATGGTCGCTTCAGGTTGTACGCGTTCAGGTAACGGAAGCATGACGATCCGGGTGACGGAGCGCCGCCGGCTTTTACTCAGCAACCTTGCGTAAGTCTCTGCGGTCGCTAAGAAAAGCTGAGCACTTTCAGACAATTCCGGACCTCATGCTTTACTGTTTCGGAAATTCTGTGTGAGGATTCCTTCTTTGGAGCGACGCTTACACGTCGAGGAGGGCCAGCACATCGGCGAGTTCAGTCGGGGCACCGCCACAGAACGGCAGGAAAGGGTGGTCCGGCCAGGAGGGGGCCAGCTACACCGACCGTGAGCCACGAACCGGCCCAATTCGCCCGGCTTGCACCCAGCACTGCAGAGGTAACCCTCCCGCTGCCGTCACTGCCTTCTGCCGCGTAGCGCAGCTGCGGGCCGATCGGCAGACCCCTGCGAGCCTGCAACTGCCTCGGCCCTGCGGGCAGTCCGCTGTGTTAATGATCACCGACCTGCCGCGTGGCAGGGATGACGAGGACAACACTTATATGAAGACAACGTTTTGGAGCAGGCGCCGCGTGCTCAGCGTTCTTGCGGCCACCACCGCCGTGGCAGCTTCGCCTGGGGCTCTTACGTCTCTGGCACGCGCTGTCGAAGGAGACGCACCGGATCCACTCGCGCTTCCGGACTCGGACCGGGCGAAGGCAGTGAAGGCGTGGATCACGGGCGGCCGGGCAACCCGGGCCGCTGCAGCTGACGTTCTCGTCGGCACCGACGCCGACATACGGACGTTTCTCACCGAGCAACTGCCCCAGACCACCGCGGAGGACAGCCGTGTCGCCGTGCTGACCTACCTCACCAACGCCGGCAAGGGGATGCGCAGGGAAGCCACAGCGGCCCTCGACAGTGGTGACGCGGCCATCGCGGCCTTCGTCAAGGACGGCTTCAAGCCCGTCATCATCGAAGACCTCCAGGTGGCCACCGCAAGTGTCGTCAGCAACAGCGGCAAGGCGGTACAGCGGGCAGGCTCCGCCGCCATGACGGAGGGGAACCGGAAGGCCCTCGAGGTGTTCCTCACCGACGAGCAGTTCAGTGCTGACGCCGAGGACATGCGGGTCGAGGTCACCAAGTTGCTCACCTCCGCCGGTCCGGAGGTGACGAAGTACGCGAACCGAGCGCTGAGCGGCACGGACGAGGACGTGCTGTGGTTCCTCGATACAGGGCAGCACATCGCCCGCGCCCGTGACCAGGAGTCGGCGACGATCGATGAGCTCGTCAAGGTGGTGGAGCGGGAGGGAAAGCGGGCCAAGGCGAAGACGGAGCTGGCGGTCGAAGCGTCGGAGCGGGCCCAAACAGCCGCGCAAAAGGCGAAGGAAGCAGCTGAGAAGGCTGCGGCCGAAGCCAAGAAGGCTGAGGAGGACGTAGCGAAGTCCGCAGCGGCGGCGCGCAAGGCGGCCAAGGCCTCCAGAGGCGCGGCGGATGCGGCCCGGACCGCAATCAGGGCTTCTCAGGCCGCTGTGGACGCATCGCGTCGCGCTTCCTGGGCCGCCACCGCCGCCTCCCAGGCTGCCGCTTCCGCCGGTTCTGCCGCCTCTCGCGCCTATAACGCCGCGATCGCCGCCTCCAAGGACGCGTCCAAGACCAACGCCGCGAAAAATGCCGCGGTCGCCGCACGTAACGCAGCCGCGCAGGCACGATCAGCAGCCAAGGCGGCCGACCAGGCCGCGATCGCCTCCGCCCAGGCCGCCAACGCCGGCACCGCCGCCGCTTCTGCGGCCCGCAACGCAGCGGCTGCCGCCAAAGCCTCCGCCCAGGCCGCGACCTCAGCCGGTAAGGCCCAGAAGGAAGCAGCGGAAGCCAAGCGGCAGGCGGAGATCGCATCGAAGGCGGCCAACCAAGCCACCAACGCGGCGTCTTCGGCCCAGACCTTGGCCAACGCTGCTGCGGACGCCGCCCGTGAGGCCCGCGACGCCGCCAACTCCGCCGCAGCGCATGCAGACAAGGCGGCGGATGCGGCCGAAGAAGCCGTGAAGCACGCGGGCAAGGCCATCGACTACGCAAACAAGTCCACCGCGCACGCCGCCGAGGCGGTCAAGGCGGCCAATGTCGCTACCAAGATCGTCGAAAAGGCCGTGAAGGTGGAGCAGAAGGCCCGCGAGGCCGAAATGGCGAGCCTGGAGGAAGACCGCAAGCAAGGACTGGAGGAGGCCGCGGAGCTTGCTCGGATCGAGGAGGAGGAGCTTGCGGATCTCCAGAACAAGCGCACCCAGGCGGAACAGACCAGCAAAGCCATCAAGGACCTGATCGCTGGCGCCGAAGCGGCGCTGGCCAGCAACGACCTGGAGCAGGCCGCCGTACTCGGGCGGAAGGCGGCCATCGGCCTTCTGGATTCCAGGGGGCCTTGGACGCGGCAGGCCGCTCAGTTCGCCCTGTCCGGATCAGACGACGACGTCCACGCCTGGATCGATACGGACAGGGTCATCGCTGCAGGCCAGGACGACCGGGAGACCATCCTCTACATCGCTCAGGTGTCCGACCCCGCCGTAGCGGATGCGGCAGTCAAAGCGCTTGAGAGCGGCAGCTCCAAAGTTGAGGGCGACTTCGGCACCTCTGGCGTGATCAAGGCCAGGGAGGACGAAAACCGGGTCCTGATCTTCCGCATCCTCGAGGGCAAGCCAGGCAAGGCTGTCACGACCGCGGCGAACAACGCGCTGAAGATTGGCACCCCGGAAGCACTGCAGAAGTTCTTCGACCACGACCTCGCGGAAGCGGTACGCGAGGACGACGCGGTGACTACAGCGACGATCACTGCTTCCGGGGGCCCGTACGCTGAGGCCTACGCGGATGTAGCGATGGCAGGCCCTACCTGGATGCGGCGGCGGTTCGTCGACATCGTGCAATACCAAGCGGCTCAACTCGACTTCGACTCCGCCGGTCACTCGGCAGCCATACGTGCAACTATCGCAGCCTCCGCGAAGATTGCCCATCAGGCACAGAAAAACGCAGCGTTGGCCTCCAAGGCGGCTGCGGACGCCCGGGATGCCGCAAACGACGCGGCCGACTGGGCGAACAAGGCGATCGACTCGGCTACCAAGGCCGCCAGCTCAGCCACGGAAGCCAAGAAGAACGCAGACGCCGCGGACAAGTCGGCAGCCGACGCTCAGGCCTCAGCGAACAAGGCCAAAGCCGCAGCGGCTACTGCCCGCGGCGCGTCGCGAGCGGCGAACTTCTCGGCGAACAAGGCCATCGACTCCGCCCGCAGCGCCCTCAACTCCTCCTACCGCGCCCAGGCATCGGCGGCTGCAGCGCGGCAGTCCGAGCTCGCAGCAGGCAGGGACAGGGCCATAGCGGCGGCCGCTGCCAGCGACGCCCGGCGGATCGCCGTGCACAAGCGGGCCGCTGAAATCGTGGAGGCCGCACGCAAGGCAGCGGAGAACGCCAGGCAGAACAAGAAGGACAAGCACAACCCAGCCGATTCCCCCACCCACGACCAGGTCAACCAGAGCGTCATCTCCACAGGTGCAGAAGAGTGGTGGAATGACGCCGGGTGGTGGGCCGATGTATTCAACAACACCAGTGCCGCTACCGGACTGCTGGCAACCGGGCTCGGAGGCATCAGTCTCCTCTTCCCTCCAGCTGCCCCCGCCACAGCACCTGTCGCTCTTGTCCTCGGCGGGGTCTCCCTCGCCACCGCTGGTATCGGTGCCATCTTCTCCGGCATCGAGCACGGATTCGGTAGCGCCGAGTTCATCCAGGGTGCAGGCAGCACAGCGTTGGGCATCGTGACCAGAGGAGGGTCCCGGGGGATCGGGCTCGTGAAGAAGGTCCCCAAGGCTCTCGACAAGGTCACAGACTTCGCAGGAGACGTTGCCTCTCCTATCGGCAGAGCTCTGTCGTCCATCGGCTGACAGCATCTCAGACGCAGCGGTGGGGGCCATGAACGTCGGCTCCCACCGTGGCGGAAGTACACCCTCAAGAACGCAACCCGCCAGCTACTGACGATCCTGGCGTCATTTCACCGGAAAGGTCGACGAGACCTCCAGGTCAGAAGCGCGCTGCGCGAGGCACTGGCCGGGGCCCTCGCAGCCGACGGCATCCTGACCGATCCCGGCTGGCGCCGGGCAGTCGATGGGGTACCCCGGCACACCTTCGTGCCCGGGTTCTACCTGCCCGCCGAGGAGGGCGACCGGAATGGCCTGACGGTGTGGGAGCCGGTCACCGCCGACCTCGACTATGGCCGATGGCTGACCGCCGCGTACTCCGACACCACACTGATCACCCAGTTCGACAGCAACGAACCGGACTGGAAGGCCCCCCAGGTGCGGCACGGTGTCGCCCCCACCTCGTCGTCGACGCTGCCGTCGCTGGTCGTAGGGATGTGGGCGGACGCGGACCTTCACGAGGGGCACACGGTGCTGGAAATCGGCACCGGTACCGGCTACTCGACCGTGCTTGCCTGCGAACGTCTACGCTCCGCGGACGTCACCAGCATCGAGGTCGACCCTGCTGAACCAGGTCATGGCCAGGACCGGGCTGCCCGGTCTCAAGTACCCGGCCGATGGCGCGCTGTCCGCCTCCACCCTCGCCGTCTGCCTGCTCGGCTGCCCGGCCCTGGCCTGGTTCGTCGGCCGCGCGAGCGCCCGCGCGGCTGCCACAAGCCCGCTCAGCACGCGCCGCACGGCAGCCCCTCGTGCGCCCCGCGTCTGGGGCGGCCTCCTGCTCGTCACCGGCCTCGGCATCGTCACCAGCTACTGTCTGACCGGCCTCACCGACCGTCCGGCTCAGACGACGGGCATCAACACACTGCTGGTCCCGCTCGGCGTGCTCCTCACCGACCTCGGCCTCGTTCTTACGATGCCGCTCCTGTCGTACCTCCTCGCCAAGCGCCTGGCCCGCTCTTCCTCTCTCACCCTGAATCTGGCCATGCGCCGCAACGAGGTCGAGCCCGGCAGCGCCATGCGCGTCGTCACCGGGCTGGTCCTCCTGGTCTTCTCCGCATC
>NZ_JBSFTT010000068.1:0-21065 GCF_053591415.1 Streptomyces sp. NPDC003032
GTTGATAGGCCAGATCTGGAAGCCCGGTAACGGGTGGAGGTGACTGGTACTAATAGGCCGAGGGCTTGTCCTCAGTTGCTCGCGTCCACTGTGTTTGTTCTGAAACAACGAACAGTTGTGTCGGCTGAACAGCGTCACTATTTAATTGAAAAGTGTGCTTGTTCGCTGCCCTGTTTGAGATCCTGCTCTACAGCGGGATATTTCATAGGGTTTCGGTGGTCATAGCGTGAGGGAAACGCCCGGTTACATTCCGAACCCGGAAGCTAAGCCTCAAAGCGCCGATGGTACTGCAGGGGGGACCCTGTGGGAGAGTAGGACGCCGCCGAACAATCTTTGGAGGACCCCTGGTCCCAGCGTCCACGCTGGGACCAGGGGTCCTTTTGTTTTTGTCGAAGCGCGCCGGCACCCCGGCTGCGCGAGAATGACTGCGGTACCGAAGACTAGGAGTCACCGATGTCCACCAACTCTCCCGACGAGCGACCGGGGCGCGACCAGCGCGGCCGGGACGGTGGCGACCGGGGCGGATACCGCGGGGCTCCACGGCGGGACAACGACCGCGGTGACCGCGGTGGCTTCCGTCGCGATGACCGGCCCAGCGGGCCCCGACGTGACGACCGGCCCACCGGGCCTCGTCGTGACGACCGGAGTGACAGCGACCGTGGTGGTTTCCGTCGCGAGGGCGACCGGCCCGCCTTCCGTCGCGATGACCGCCCCAGTGGGCCTCGCCGTGATGACCGCAGGGATGACCGTCGCGACAGCGGCGACCGTGGCGGATTCCGGCGCGACGACAACCGTGGTGGCGACAACCGTGGTGGCGACAACCGCGGTGGCGACAGCCGTGGTGGTGGCTACCGCGGGCGTGATGACCGTGACAGTGGTGGGCGTCCGCCGTTCCGTCGCGACGACCGGCCCAGCGGGCCCCGCCGTGACGATCGGCGTGATGACCGCAGGGACGACCGTGGCGGATTCCGGCGCGACGACAACCGTGGTGGCGACAACCGTGGTGGCGACAACCGCGGTGGCGACAGCCGTGGTGGTGGCTACCGCGGGCGTGATGACCGTGACAGTGGTGGGCGTCCGCCGTTCCGTCGCGACGACCGGCCCACCGGGCCTCGTCGTGACGACCGGAGTGACAGCGACCGTGGTGGTTTCCGTCGTGAAGGTGACCGGCCAGCCTTCCGTCGCGATGACCGCCCCAGTGGGCCTCGCCGTGATGACCGCAGGGATGACCGTCGCGACAGCGGCGACCGTGGCGGATTCCGGCGCGATGACAACCGTGGTGGCGACAGCCGCGGTGGCGACAGCCGTGGTGGTGGCTACCGCGGGCGTGATGACCGTGACAGTGGTGGGCGTCCGCCGTTCCGTCGCGACGACCGGCCCAGCGGGCCCCGCCGTGACGACCGGCCGAGTGCGCCCCGTCGTGACGACCGTCGCGACGGTGACCGGCCCGCCTTCCAGCGCGACGACCGCAGGGACGACCGTCGGGACAGTGACCGCGGCGACCGTGGTGGGTTCCGTCGCGACGATCGGCGTGATGACCGCAGCGGCGACCGTGGCGGTTTCCGTCGGGACGACAATCGTGGTGGGGACAGCCGTGGTGGTGGCTACCGCGGGCGTGACGACCGTGACCGTGGGCCGCGGCGTGACGACAACCGGGGCGGCGGACGCCCGGGCGGCTTCCGTGGGCGTGAGGACCGGCGTGACGATGACCGCGGTGGGTACCGCGGCGGGCGTGACGACCGTGACCGCGAGCCCATCAGGCGGCTGCCGATCCCGGAGGACGTCACGGGCCACGAGATCGACAAGGACGTACAGCAGGAACTGCAGAGCCTCCCCAAGGGGCTCGCGGAGGACGTCGCCAAGAACCTGGTGATGGTCGCCAAGCTCATCGACGAGGACCCCGAGCAGGCCTACGCCTACTCCAAGATCGCCCTGCGTCTTGCCTCCCGGGTCGCCGCCGTGCGCGAGGCGGCCGGCTTCGCGGCGTACGCGAACCAGAAGTACAGCGAGGCGCTCGCCGAGTTCCGTGCCGCACGGCGGATGACCGGCAGCGTCGAGCTGTGGCCCGTCATGGCGGACTGCGAGCGTGGGCTCGGCCGGCCCGAGAAGGCGCTGGACATGGCCGGTGCGCCCGAGGTGCAGAAGCTCGACAAGGCGGGGCAGGTCGAGATGCGGCTCGTCGCCGCCGGGGCCCGCCGGGACATGGACCAGATCGACGCCGCCATCGTCACCCTGCAGAGCCCCGAGCTGGCCTCGAACTCCGCGCAGCCCTGGACCGCGCGGCTGCGCTACGCGTACGCCGACGCGCTGCTCGCGGCCGGCCGCGAGGACGAGGCGCGGGAGTGGTTCGCGAAGGTCGTCGAGTCCGACAAGGACGGCAGCACCGACGCGTCGGACCGCCTCGCCGAGCTGGAGGGTGTCGAGTTCGTCGACGCCCTCGGTGACGACGACGCCGACGAGGCTCCTGCGGCTACCACTCAGGACCCGTCGGCCGACAAGGACAAGGACAAGGACGAGGACGAGGACGAGGACTGAGGTCGAGGTCGTTGACTGAAACGGGCGGGTCCCCATGTGGGGCCCGCCCGTTTCCGTATGCCCAGAAGCTGCTCGGAAGCTGCTCAGAAGTGGTTGAGAACTGGCTCAGAAGGCGAGCGCGCGCAGGACCAGGCCCGTGGCCGGCTTCGGGCCGAACGACGTCGACTTGCGGGGCATCGTGACGCCCTGGCGGGCGAGGTCGCGTACGACCTCTTCGCGTACCGGGTGCATCAGGACGGCCGTGCCGCCGTCGCGCTCGGCTTTCTCGACCGTCGCCGCGGTGTCGTGGATGTACGCGATGTGCTCCGGGGCGTCCGGGATCCGCCAGACGTGGTCGAGCAGAGTGGCGTGCAGGACCGTCGCGTCCAGGGTGCGCCAGGCCTCGGGGCGGTCGCCCGGGATCGTACGGGCGAGGAGGTCGGGCGACGGGTGGTCGACGAGGTGGAAGGCGCCGTCACCCGCGAGGACGAAGGCGTTGCTCTTGGACGCGGCCTCGGCCAGGGCGTCGAGCGCGTGGTCGAGGGGGCCATCGACGGTGCGTACGCGGAAGGAGTCCCCGAGGGCGGCGAGAGCGTCGGGGACCGGGAGCCGGTGGAGGTAGCGGTGGATGGCGCGCACGCGCAGCGGATAGCGGGCGGTGTCCACGAGGAGGACCAGGCCGTGGTCCCACGGGCTGGGTGAGGGGTGTTCGGCGCGCAGCCGCAGATTGGTGGCCCAGCGGTGGTGCCCGTCCGCGATGAGTGCCTGGCGGGCGGCCAGATCTGACTGGATCTCTGCGATCTCCGCCGGGTCCGTGACGGACCACAGGCGGTGGTGGAAGCCGTCCTCGGTGGTCGTCGACAGGAGCGGTTCGCGCTCGGCCGCCCGTTCGATGACGGCCGTCGCGCCGGAGGGTTCGCCCTCGCTGTCGCTGCGGTAGGTCAGCAGGAGCGGTTCGAGGTTGGCTGCGGTCGCGCGCATCAGGGCCGCGCGGTCCTCGACGACGTGCGGCATGACGCCCTCGTGGGGCAGGACGACGCCCTCCCCTGCCTCGGAGAGGCGCAGTGCGCCGATGAGGCCTCGCTGGAGGATCTCACTGTCCTGCTGTTCGTAGACGTACAGGCTCGGCTCGGTGTCGGGGGCGAGGATGCCCTCGCGGAGCCAGGTGCGCAGGGTGTCGGCGGCCTGTTGGTTGCGGGCGGCCGGGGTGGTGGCCTGCGGGAGGATCAGCCGGACGATGTTGTGCGGGTCGGCGGATTCCAGGTGGAGCAGGCCGTCGGGGCGTACGACCACGTCGTACGGGGGTGAGGTCACCGCGGCCAGACTGCCGATCTGTTCGGGGACGTAGCGCACGCCCCGGAACGGGATCAGGTCGAGGCCGGCTGCGTCCGTGTGACCCGCTGTGTTCATTGGGGCATCGTATGTGTGTCAGTGGCATGAGCGATGATCGGGGGAGTGGGATCGAGCGAGGAGCGATGTGTAATGAGCCAGACCGCAGGCCGGAGCGTGGGCGGGGGCGCGGGCGGAAGCGTCAGGACGCGGCCCGGGGGCAGCAGCCGGGCGCTGAGCGAGGCCTATGACACGGCGCTGCTCGATCTGGACGGGGTGGTGTACGCGGGCGGTCACGCCATCGTGCACGCCGTCGAGTCGCTCGGGACCGCGCGCGAGGGCGGGATGCGTCTCGCGTACGTGACGAACAACGCGCTGCGGACGCCGGACGCGGTGGCGGAGCATCTGACGGAGCTGGGGATCGCGTCCGCGTCCTCGGATGTCATCACCTCGGCGCAGGCGGTCGCCCGGCTGGTGAGCGAGCAAGTGCCCGCGGGCGCGCGGGTGTTGGTGATCGGCGGTGAGGGGCTGCGGGTCGCCCTGCGGGAGCGGGGGCTGGAGCCGGTCGAGTCGGCGGACGACGATCCGGTGGCGGTCGTGCAGGGGTACGGGGGGCCGGACCTGGCGTGGGGGCGCTTCGCCGAGGCCTCTTACGCGATCGCGCGCGGTGTGCCGTGGTTCGCGTCGAACACCGATCTGACGATTCCGAGCGCGCGGGGCATCGCGCCCGGCAACGGCGCGGCCGTCGAGGTCGTACGCATCGCTACGGGCGCCGAGCCGCAGGTGGCGGGCAAGCCGCTGCCGCCGATGCACCGGGAGACGATTCTGCGGACGGGGGCGGAGCGGCCGCTGGTCGTGGGCGACCGCCTTGACACGGACATCGAAGGGGCGTTCCACGGGGATGTGGACTCGCTGCTCGTGCTGACGGGTGTCACGGACGGCGCGCAGCTGCTGGCCGCGCGGCCCGAGCACCGGCCGACGTACGTGGACGCGGATCTGCGCGGCATGCTCACCGGGCAGCCGGAGGTCACCCCGGTGGAGGGCGGCTTCGCCTGCGGCGGCTGGACGGCCTCGGTGCGGGACGGCGAACTGGCGCTGGACGGCGAGGGCGAGTCCATGGACGGCCTGCGGGCCCTGTGCGCGGCGGCCTGGACGCAGGCCGGGGACGGCGCGTGCGGGTTGGACGGGGGCAAGGCGTTGTCGCGGCTCGGGGTGTAGGGGGTCCGTCTGGGCGCGCGTCCGGTGGAGGCCCCTGCGGGGGTGCTCACGGGTTTTCGCCGCGGTCGATCAGTTCGTCCGTCGTTGTGTCCTTGCGCCAGTAGCCCGAGAACGACACCCGCTTGCGGTCGAAGCCGCGCTCGCCGACGAGGTGGCGGCGGACGGCCTTGACGGTCGCGGACTCGCCCGCGATCCAGGCGTAGGGAGTGCCCTCGGGGAAGTCCGTCCCGCGGATCGCGTCCGTGGTGGAGCCCTCCCTGGTGAGCCAGTGGATCTCGGCGTCGGCCTTGGTGGGCAGGTGCTGGCGGTCGTCGAGGTCGTGGACCTCGATCCAGACGCGCGTCGGCAGGGCGGGCGGCAGCGTTTCGAGGATGCTCGCGACGGCCGGGAGCGCCGACTCGTCGGCGGTCAGGAGCAGCCAGTCGGTGTCCTGCGGCGGCCGGAAGTCGTACGCGGCGTTCTCCTCCTCGACCGGGGCGAGCACGCCGATGCGGGCGCCGGGCCGCGCGGTCCGCGCCCAGCTGGTGGCCGGGCCGTCGGTGGGCGAGGGAGCCGCGCCGTGGACGGCGAAGTCGACGATCAGTTCGTCCGGGCCGCGGCGCAGCTCGCGGGTCGTGTACGTGCGCATGATGCCCCGCACCGAAGGGTCGAGGGCGCACCACGCGGCGTACCAGTCGGCCGCGTCGCCGGTGTCGGTGTCCGGCATGACCGGGGCGTCCTGCCCGGGGTGCGGCAGGAAGATCTTGATGCGCTGGTCCCGGCCGCCCGAGGCCATCCGCGCCAGGTCGGGGCCGCCGAGCGCCACGCGGATCATCGCGGGCGTGAGGTGTTCGGCGCGCAGGACGTGCACGTCGAAGAACTGGTAGGGGGAGTCGGTCATCGCTTGAGCCTCTTCGACTTCTCGACGGCGGCGGCGAGCCGCTCAATGACGGGGGCGTATCCGGCGTAGCTGTAGCGCTCCTCCATCGACCAGGGGACGGTCTGGTCGGCCTTGACGGCGGGGAGCTGGGCCCAAGTGGGTTTCTTCGCCAGCTCGTTGGGGGGCAGCGCGGTCGTACGGTTGTCGAGCATGATGAGGTCGGCGTGGTACTTGTCGGCGTTCTCCCAGCTGAGGAACTCCCAGAAGCCCCATTCGTCGCTCTTCTTGCCCTCGACGAACTCGACGCCGAGGTCCTTGAAGTAGTGGAGGTCGCAGTAGGCGTCGGGGACGGCGACGTACATCTGGTCGGCGTCGCCGGTCACCGCCATGACCTTCAGGCCGCGGTTGGCCTCCGCGGCCTTGCGCAGGGTCCGTTCGGCCTTCTGGAAGCGGGCCTTGGCCGCCCGCACCTTCTCCGACTCCAGGTCCGCGCCGAGCGAGGCGGCCAGTTCGGTGTAGCGCTTGAGGGGCTCCTTGAGGGAGACGCGTGCGCCGTTGATGCCGACGGTGGGGGCGAGGGAGGCGATCTTCTTGCTGCTCTCCTCCGGGACGAACCAGAGGTTCGGCGGCGGGAACATGTTGCTGATGAGCACGTCCGGTTGGAGAGCCGCGTACTTCTCTATGTTGAACTGGCCCCACCCGTTGCCGAGGCTGGTCAGCTTGGAGAGGTCGAGGTCGCCCGACTGCGGGCTCGGCTTGCCGTTCACGGGCTTGGAAGGGCCGAAGATTCCCTTGCACTCGATGCCGTAGTCGTGCAGGGCGGCCGCCGTGCTGACGAAGGCGACGATGGTCTTCGGGTGCTCCTTGGTCGTGACGGTCTTGCCGCGGTCGTCCTTGAAGCTCCAGGGCTTGCCCTCTTTGCTGTCCTTGCCGGAAGCGGACCCGGACCCGGACCCGGAAGCGGATGTGGACGTGGTGCCTTCGTCACCGCACGCGGCGAGCAGGGCGCCGAGGCCGAAGGCGCCGCCCGCGAAGAGTGCGCCGCGGCGGTTCAGGCCGGGCGAATTCGGGGCAGGCGAAAGGGGGCGACGCGGTGCGGGCATGGTGGCGCTTCTCTCGTCGAAGTCGAGTGCGAGGGTAGGCTAACCTAACCTGGTGTTGGTCGACAGTCCCCCAGAACCCCGCGCGGAGACCGCTCCCGCGCCACCCAAACGCCGCGCGATACGCAGCCTCGGGCTGCTCGTCTCGGTGGCCGTCCTCCTCCTCGTCTTCCTGGCGAGCATCGCGGTCGGCGCCAAATCGATGCCCATGGACGAGGTCTGGCACGGGCTGTTCCAGGACACGGGGACGTACGGCGACGTCGTCGTCGGAGAGCGGCTCTCGCGCAGCCTGCTCGGGCTGCTCGCCGGTGTCGCGCTCGGCCTCTCCGGGGCCGTCCTGCAGGCGCTCACCCGCAACCCGCTGGCCGACCCCGGCCTGCTCGGCATCAACCTGGGCGCCTCGTCGGCGGTCGTCAGCGCGATCAGTTTCTTCGGCGTCACCTCGCTGAGCGGCTATGTGTGGTTCGCCTTTCTGGGGGCGGCGCTCGTCGGCGTCCTGCTCTACATCCTGGGCGGCGCGCGCGGCGCGACACCGGTGCGGCTCGCGCTCGCGGGCACCGCGATCAGCGCGGCGCTCTACGGCTATCTGCAGGCCGTCATGATCATGGACGGTGCCGCGCTCAACAAGATGCGGTTCTGGACGGTCGGTTCGCTGGCCTCCGCCAGCATGGACACCATCCAGCAGGTCCTGCCCTTCCTCGCGGTCGGCACCGTGCTCGCGCTCGGCCTCGCCCGGCCGCTGAACGCCATGGCCATGGGCGACGACACCGCCCGCGCGCTCGGCGCCCATCTCACGCGCACCCGCGCGCTGTCGATGGCGGCGGCGACCCTGCTCTGCGGGGCCGCGACCGCCGCCTGCGGGCCGATCGTCTTCGTCGGCCTGATGGTGCCGCACATCGTGCGCTCCTTCACCGGACCCGACATGCGCTGGATCCTGCCGTACGCGGCCGTCCTCTCGCCGGTCCTGCTGCTCGGCGCGGACGTCGTCGGGCGCGTGGTGGCGCGCCCCTCGGAGCTCCAAGTGGGCATCGTGACCGCGGTCATCGGCGCGCCCGTCTTCATCTTTCTCGTACGGCGGCGGAAGGTGGCCCAGCTGTGAAGGCGATACGCGCCCGGGGCGGCTTCTCCGTCCGGCTCGACATCCGTACGACCGTGGTCGTCGCCCTGCTCATCGTCGCCGCGCTCGCCGCGAGCGTCGTTCTGATCGGCACCGGCGACTTCGAGATCCCGGCCGCCGACGTCATCCGTACGCTGCTCGGCGACGGCGACGCCGGGCAGGAGTTCATCATCAACGACCTGCGTCTGCCGCGGGTCCTCGTCGGGCTCCTGGTGGGCGCGGCCCTCGGGCTCGGCGGCGCGCTCTTCCAGTCCATCGCCCGCAATCCGCTGGGCAGTCCGGACGTGCTCGGCCTCGGACAGGGGTCGACCGCGGGGGCGCTCATCATGATCGTCCTGTTCCAGGGCAGCGCGGTCGAGGTCGCGGGCGGCGCGCTCGTCGGCGGACTCGTCACCGGCGTCGCCATCTATCTGCTCGCCTGGAAGCGCGGCGTGCACGGCTACCGGCTCGTCCTCGTCGGCATCGGCGTCTCCGCCTTCATCACGGCCATCAACGGCTATCTGCTCACCAAGGCCGACTTCGTCGACGCCGCCCGCTCCGTGGTCTGGATGACCGGTTCCCTCAACGGCCGTGACTGGGACCAGGTCTGGCCGCTGCTGGTGCTCTGCGCCGTCCTCGTACCACTCGTACTCGTGTACGGGCGTCCGCTGCGGATGCTGGAGATGGGCGACGACGTCGCCAACGCGCTCGGCGTACGCGTCGAACGCACCCGCTTCGTCCTGCTCACCGCCTCCGTGCTGCTCACCGCGGCCGCCACCGCCGCCGCCGGCCCTGTCAGCTTCGTGGCGCTCACCGCGCCGCAGCTGGCGCGTCGGCTCACGCGCTCGCCGGGCCCCAATCTGATGCCCGCCATGTTCATGGGCGCCACCCTCCTGATCGTCGCGGACTTCGGCTCGCAGCGGGCCTTCGGCGCGGACCAGCTGCCCGTCGGCGTCGTCACCGGCGTGCTCGGCGGCGTCTATCTGCTGTGGCTGCTCGTCACCCAGCGCAAGGCGGGACGGATATGAGGCCCCGCCACGAACCCGCACCACCCACGGCTGCGTACCACCCCACGGCCGCGTACCACCCCACGATCAAGAGCAGGAGCGTGCTGCTGTGAACCGGCTCATCGCCGACGACGTCACCCTCGGCTACGACCAGCGCGTCATCGCGGAGAAGCTGTCCGTCGAGATCCCCGACAACTCCTTCACCGTGATCGTGGGCCCCAACGCCTGCGGCAAGTCCACGCTCCTGCGCGCCCTGTCCCGGATGCTCAAGCCGTCCGCGGGCCGCGTGCTGCTCGACGGGGACGTCATCCAGTCGATGCCCGCGAAGAAGGTCGCCAAGACGCTCGGCCTGCTGCCGCAGTCGTCCATCGCGCCCGACGGCATCACGGTCGGCGACCTGGTCGCCCGCGGCCGCTACCCCCACCAGGGGCTGCTTCGGCAGTGGTCGCAGGAGGACGAGCGGATCGTCGAGGAGTCGATGGCGTCCACGGGCGTACGCGACCTCGCCGAGCGCTACGTCGACGAGCTCTCCGGCGGCCAGCGCCAGCGCGTGTGGATCGCCATGGCGCTCGCCCAGCAGACCCCGCTTCTGCTGCTCGACGAGCCGACGACGTTCCTCGACATCCAGCACCAGCTCGACGTCCTGGACCTGTGCGCCGAGCTCCACGAGGAGCAGGGCCGCACCCTCGTCGCCGTCCTGCACGACCTGAACCACGCCGCTCGCTACGCCACGCACCTCATCGCCCTGCGCGACGGCGCGGTGATCGCCGAGGGCGCGCCGTCCGACATCGTCACGGCGGAGCTGGTGGAGCGGACCTTCGGGATCCGGTGCCAGATCATCGACGACCCGGAGAGCGGGACGCCGCTGGTGATCCCCGCGGGCCGCGCCGGGCGCAGGGCGATGGCCGAAGCGGCCGCCGGCTAGAGCTGTGGTCGGCTAGAGCAGCGACCTGAGCTTCAGCAGGTCCCGGAAGCCCGCCTCCAGCTTGATCCGGCCCGAGGCCCACGCCTTCGCGAAGTTCAGCTCGCCGTCCACCATCGCGACCAGGTCGTCGCCGCTCATCGAAAGGCGGATCTCGGCCTTTTCGCGGGGCGGGCCCGAATGGCTGTCGAGCACCGTGATCCGGCCGTTTTCGAGCCGGCCGGCGAAGGTGGTGTCGAGGTCGGTGATTCGGCAGCTCAGCGAGCGGTTCAGGGCAGCGGCGCCCCGCACGTCGCCGTCGGCGGACGCGAGATTGTCCGAGAGCCTGTCGAGTGCCGTGCGGCACTCCGCCATGGTCGCCATCGTGATCGACGGTACCGCAGCGCTTCGGGGTAGCGTCGTGCCATGAGCGACTCTTACGCGGGCCTTGAGCAGGGAGGGGCGGTGCAGCCGGAGCCTGAGGTTCCGGACGAACCGTCGTACGGAGCGTCGTACGACCCCGCGGCCCCCGCCCCCCTGGGCGTCGAGCGCACGCCCACCGGGAACGCCGACGTGGACGCCCGCCTCGCCCGGCTCGGCGATGCCGACCACCTCGCCACGGACGGCCATATCGAGGTGTACGAGGATGTACACCAGGGCCTGCGTTCCGCGCTGACCGCGCTCGACGCGCACCCCGGCCCGCCGGCACCCGCAGGGGCGCCCTCATCCTCGTATGACAGGAGCTGAACCGAACGTGGCAGGAGTGGCACGACGCCGCCTCGACGCCGAGCTCGTCCGCAGGAAGCTCGCGCGTTCGCGCGAGCACGCGAGCCAGCTGATCGCCGCCGGCCGGGTCGCGGTCGGCAAGACCGTCGCGACCAAGGCCGCGACGCAGGTGGAGACGGCCGCCGCGATCGTCGTCTCGCAGGACGACAGCGACCCCGACTACGTCTCGCGCGGCGGGCACAAGCTCGCGGGCGCGCTCGCCGCCTTCACGCCGGAGGGGCTGGTCGTCGAGGGGCGGCGCGCGCTGGACGCGGGCGCGTCCACCGGTGGCTTCACGGACGTGCTGCTGAGGGCCGGTGCCGCGCACGTCGTAGCCGTGGACGTCGGCTACGGCCAGCTCGCCTGGTCGCTGCAGAGCGACGACCGGGTCACCGTGAAGGACCGCACCAACGTACGCGAGTTGACGCTCGAAGCGATCGACGGCGTGCCCGTCGACATCGTCGTCGGCGACCTCTCCTTCATCCCGCTCGGCCTGGTGCTGCCCGCCCTCGTGCGGTGCGCGGCGCCGGACGCGGACCTGGTGCTCATGGTCAAGCCGCAGTTCGAGGTGGGCAAGGAGCGGCTCGGCAGCGGCGGTGTGGTGCGCGGCGCCGAACTGCGGGCCGACGCCGTACGCGGTGTGGCGCGTCAGGCGTGGAGGCTCGGCCTCGGGGTGCGCGGGGTGACCGCGAGCCCGCTGCCGGGGCCCTCCGGGAATGTCGAGTACTTTCTGTGGCTGCGCGCCGGGGCCGATGAGCTGGACCCGGCGGACGTTGACCGTGCCGTGGCGGAGGGGCCCCGTTGACCCAGACCCGAGTGACCCAGACCAGAGCTCGTACCGTCTTCCTGCTCGCGCACACCGGACGGCCCGCGGCCATCCGCAGCGCCGAACTCGTCGTCCAGGGGCTGCTGCGCCATGGCATCGGCGTACGGGTCCTCAAGGCGGAGGCCGCGGATCTGCCGCTGCCCTCCGAGGTCGAGACGGTCCAGGAGGCGACGGCCGACTGCATCGTCGACTGCGAGCTGATCGTGGTGCTCGGCGGCGACGGGACCCTGCTGCGGGGCGCGGACTTCGCGCGGGCCTCCGGGGTGCCGATGCTCGGCGTCAACCTCGGGCGCGTGGGCTTCCTCGCGGAGGCCGAGCGTGACGACCTCGACAAGGTCGTCGACCGGGTCGTCACCAAGGCGTACGAGGTCGAGGAACGCATGACGATCGATGTCGTCGTGCACCGCAACGGCGACATCGTGCACCGCGACTGGGCGCTGAACGAGGCCGCCGTCCAGAAGGTGTCCCCCGAGCGGATGCTCGAAGTCGTCCTGGAGATCGACGGCCGTCCGGTCACCGGCTTCGGCTGCGACGGCATCGTCTGCGCGACGCCCACCGGTTCGACGGCGTACGCGTTCTCGGCGGGCGGGCCCGTGGTGTGGCCCGAGGTGGAGGCGCTGCTCATGGTGCCGATCAGCGCCCACGCCCTGTTCGCCAAACCGCTGGTGACCTCGCCGGACTCGGTGCTCGCCGTCGAGGTCCAGCCGCACACGCCGAACGGGGTGCTGTGGTGCGACGGGCGGCGGACCGTCGAACTTCCCTCGGGGGCGCGGGTGGAGGTGCGCCGGGGTGAGGTGCCGGTGCGGCTCGCGCGGCTGCACCACGCGTCGTTCACGGACCGGCTCGTCGCCAAGTTCGCGCTGCCGGTGTCGGGTTGGCGCGGGGCGCCGCACTAGCCGTACGTGGGGTGAGGGGCTACGTGTGTCGTGTGTGAGGGGCTACGTGTGTGAAGGCTCACGCCGCTTCGACGTCTGCCGTCACGTCCCGCTGACCACCGAGATCGCACTCCGGCGCATGACGGCGCGCACCGGGATCCCGGTGGCGAGCAGGGTCAGCAGCAGCGTGCCCGTCGCGACGCCGGTCGGCACGGCCCACGGCAGGTGGGGCAGGGCCGAGCCGAACGCCGTACTGAGGATCGGGGCCAGCGTGCCGAGGGCGATCGCGCCGCCGAGGAGGAGCGCCGTCCCGGCGACGACCACGGCCTCCCAGGCCGCCATGGCCCGCACCTGGGCGCGCTGGCTGCCGACGACCCGGAGCAGCGCGACGTCACGCCGGCGCTCGAAGGAGATCATGGCGAGGGTGTTCGCCGCGGCGATCGCGGCGAAGCCCGCGTAGAGCCCCGTGCCCACGTAGTCGAGCCAGACCTCACCGGCGCTGCCCGCCGAGCCGGTGTGGTGCTGGGCCGTCGTATGCATGCCGATCTTGGTGAGGCCGAAGCCCACGACGAGTACGAGGGGGACGACCGCGGCGGAGAACCGGCGGGGCTGCGAGCGGACGTTGAGCATCGCCAGGCGGGCGCTCGGGCCGAACCGGCCGACCAGCGCCGAGACCAGCCAGGCCGCGGGGCCGATGATGCGCGGGCCGAGCAGCCCCGCGCCGGCGCAGAACAGGATGAGCACCAGGAAGGCGCCCTCGCTCGCCTCGGCCGCGGGCTGCTCCGCCAGGAGCACCGAGACCACGCACGCCCCCGCGACGGCGATCACGCCGAGCGGCGCCCGCAGCAGGCCGAGCCCGCGCCGCCCGGTCGCCGCCTCGGAGAGCGCGCGGGCCGGGCGCAGCAGGGAGAAGCGCAGCGCGGACAGGAGCGCGGCGAGCGTCGTCGTCACCACGGCCACGCCGACGCACACCGGCAGCGCGACCCAGCTGAAACGGAAACCGGCCTCGGCGGGGAGCAGCCCGTGGGAGACCATGCCCGCGTGCCACCAGCGGGCGCCGAGACCGCCGAGGAGGAACCCGGCGAGCGAGGCGGGGACGGACGCGGCGAGGGCCTGGACGGCCACGGCGCGGCGGACCTGGCGGGGCTTGGCGCCGATGGAGCGGACCATCGCGAGCTCGCGGTGCTGCTGCGCGACGGCGGTGCCCATGGTCGATACGACCACGAAAATCGACATGTAGATGGAGCCGATCAGCAGGACGAGCGCCATGTCGCCGACGCCGTTCTCCGTGATCTGCCGCCGTGCCGGCGCGGAGAGCCCCGCGGTGCTTTCGGTGCTCGTCGTGCCGAACATCATCGTCGACGCGCTCACCACGGTCGCCGCGAAGAGCGCGGCCACCGCGGTGCCCACGAATGCCGGGCGATGCGCGCGCAGCGCCGCCTGTGCCAGTCCTGTTGCCATGTGGATCATGGTCGGGCCGGGGGCGGGGCGGGAGCCATGTGGCGGGCCGGTGGGTCTTGCGGGGGATAACCCCACCCCGGGAGGCGGTCTCCCCGGTCGGCGGGCCACCCCGGGCGGCGCGGCCCCCCCCACGGGCCCACTCACGCGAGTGACAGCGGGCGCCGGTGCGCCGCCGCCACCTGCGCCTTCGCGGCGGGAGCGCGGGGCCCGTCGCACACCGGGCCCATGACCTCGTAAGGTCTTGTCCGTGTTGGAGGAGATGCGGATACGGTCGCTCGGAGTCATCGACGACGCGGTCGTCGAGCTGTCACCAGGGTTCACCGCCGTGACGGGTGAGACCGGTGCGGGCAAGACGATGGTGGTCACGAGCCTTGGACTGCTGCTCGGCGGGCGCGCGGACCCCGCCCTGGTGCGGATCGGCGCGAAGTCGGCGGTGGTGGAGGGGCGCATCGCCGTGTCCGCCGACGGCCCGGCGGCCGCGCGCGCGCAGGAGGCCGGGGCCGAGCTGGACGACGGGGCGCTGCTGATCAGCCGCACCGTCTCGGCGGAGGGGCGCTCCCGGGCGCACCTCGGCGGACGCTCCGTCCCGGTGGGCCTGCTCTCCGAACTCGCCGACGACCTGGTCGCCGTGCACGGCCAGACCGACCAGCAGGGCCTGCTCAAGCCCGCCCGGCAGCGGGGCGCCCTCGACCGGTACGCGGGCGACGCGGTCGCCGTGCCGCTCGCCAAGTACACGGCCGCGTACCGCAGGCTGCGGGCCGTCACCGCCGAGGTCGACGAGATCACCACGCGCGCGCGGGAGCGTGCCCAGGAAGCGGACCTGCTGCGCTTTGGACTCGACGAGATCGGGGGCGTCGAACCGCGCGAGGGCGAGGACACCGAACTCGCGGCCGAGGCCGAGCGGCTCGGCCACGCGGAGGCCCTCGCCTCCGCCGCCACGTCCGCGCACGCCGCCCTCGCGGGCAACCCCGAGGACCCGGAGGGCGTCGACGCCTCGACGCTCGTCGCGGGCGCCTCCAGGGCCCTGGAAGCCGTACGCTCCCACGACCCCGCCCTGTCCGCGCTCGCGGAGCGCCTCGGGGAGATCGGGATCCTGCTGAGCGACGTGGCGGGCGAGCTCGCCGGGTACGCCGACGACCTCGACGCCGATCCGCTGCGGCTCGCCGCGGTCGAGGAGCGGCGGGCCGCGCTGACCCAGCTCACCCGGAAGTACGGCGCCGACATCGACGCCGTGCTCGCCTGGGCCGAGGAGGGGGCCGCGCGCCTGACCGAGCTGGAGGGCGACGACGACCGGCTGGACGGGCTGACCGCCGAGCGGGACGCGCTGCGGGCCGAGCTGGCGGCGCTCGCGCAGGCGTTGACCGACGCGCGACAGGAGGCCGCCTCGCGGTTCGCGGCGGCCGTCACCGAAGAGCTCGCCTCGCTGGCGATGCCCCACGCGCGCGTGACGATCGCCATCAGCAGCACGGAGGTTCCCGAGGGGGCCGACGGCGTGGTGGTCGGCGGGCGCACGGTCGCGTACGGTCCCACGGGCGTCGACGAGGTGGAACTCCTCCTCGCCCCGCATCCGGGCGCGCCGCCCCGGCCCATCGCCAAGGGCGCGTCGGGCGGTGAGCTGTCGCGCGTGATGCTCGCCGTCGAGGTGGTCTTCGCGGGCACGGACCCCGTTCCGACGTACCTCTTCGACGAGGTCGACGCGGGCGTCGGCGGCAAGGCGGCGGTCGAGATCGGCCGCCGCCTCGCGCGCCTCGCCAAGTCGGCGCAGGTCGTGGTCGTCACCCACCTTCCCCAGGTCGCGGCCTTCGCCGACCGCCAGCTGCTTGTCGAGAAGACGAACGACGGCATGGTGACGCGCTCCGGGGTCCAGGTCCTGGAGGGCGAGGAACGCGTACGGGAGCTCTCACGGATGCTGGCGGGTCAGGAGGACTCGGAGACCGCGCGGGCCCACGCCGAGGAGCTTCTCGCCACCGCCAGGGCGGACGGCTGAAGCCCCGGTCGGTGAGACCCCGCCCCTGACGGGCCCCTCGCGGGGCCCTTACCGGGTCCGTCACTCTCACCCGTGTGGGTGATTGCGTCCGAGGAGTTGGCCGTCCGGACACGGCAGTTACCTTTCAGCAGTGCCGGGACGGCCACGCGGGCTGGCATTCTTGGCGGAACCGCCAGAGCACCGCACCGCCCGACGCAGACCCAGGAGCCCCGGCCGCGTGAGCCACGTGAGCAGCCATTTGCCGCACGGACAGACGCCGCTGCACACCGTTCAAGTCCTCGGCGGCGCCAGCGCGGGCAGCTGCGCGCACGTCAGGTCGCTGGCCGCGGGGCTCGCCGCCCGGGGCGTGCGGGTCACCGTGTGCGCCCCCGACGAGGCCGCCCGTGCCTACGACTTCACCGGCACCGGCGCCCACCACGTCCATGTGCCCCGCAGCGGTGACCCCGTCTCCGTGGCCGCCCTCCGCGCGGCCTGCGCCGGCGCCGACCTCGTGCACGCCCACGGACTGCACGCCGCCTTCCGCGCCGTCCTGGCGCTGACCGGACGCCACACACCGCTCGTCGTCACCTGGCACAACCACGTCTCCGCCGACGGGGCCCGCGCCCGCGTCCTGCGGCTGCTGGAGCGGCGCGTCGCCAAGGCCGCCGCCGTGGTCCTCGGCACCTCGTCCGACCTCGTCGAACGGGCCCGCAGAAGAGGCGCCCGGGACGCCCGCCTCGCGGCGGTCGCGCTGCCCGCGCCCCACCGCGCCGGCCTCCACGAAGCCTTCGAGGAGGAACCGGACTGCCTCCTGCACAAGGCCCGTGCCGAAGTCGGCGCCGTGGACCGGCCGTTGGTCCTGGCCGTCGGCGCCCTGGAGCGGGGCCGCGGTTACGACGTCCTCCTGGACGCCACGCGCGCGTGGCGTCACCTGGACCCGCTGCCGCTCCTCGTCGTCGCGGGGGAGGGCCCGGAGCGGACCGCCATGCAGCGCCGCATCGAGGCCGAGCAGCTCCCGGTCCGCCTGGTCGGGCGGCGCGACGACGTCCCCGAACTCCTCGCGGCCGCCGACCTCGCCGTGCTGCCCAGCAGCCCGGAGTCGCGCTCCGTCCTCGCCCAGGAGGCCCTGCACGCGCGCGTACCGCTCGTCGCCGCCGCGGTCGACGGCGTCCCCGAACTGGTCGGCGACGGCGCCGAACTCGTCCCCCACCAGGACGCCCAGGCCCTCGCCACCGCCGTCGTACGCCTGCTCGCCGACCCGGTCCGCAGGGCGGAACTGAAGGACAGGGGCACGGCCCAGGCCGCCACGTGGCCGAGCGAGGACGAGACGGTCACCCAAGTCCTCAGTGTCTACGATGAGTTGACGCAGCCGGTGCCGTACAGCTAGGCCGGACGCGCCCCAGGACCCGGCGAGGGCTTCTACGTCACATGTCTGCGCGCCCGCAGCGCCAGGCTCAGCGCCAGGACCGTCTGCGGGTCGTCGAGGTCCGTGCCGAGCAACTCGCTGATGCGGGCGAGGCGGTTGTACAGCGTCTGGCGGTTCAGATGCAGCTCGCGCGCGGTCTCCGCCTTGCGGCCCGCATGCGCCAGGAATGTCTGGAGCGTGGGCAGCAGCGGCGGCTTCGAGCGCTGGTCGTGGGCGCGCAGCGGGCCGATCGCGCGGTCCACGAACGCCGCCAGATCGGGGTGGTCGCGCAGCCGCCACAGCAGCAGGTCGATGTCGAGGCGCCGCGCGTCGTACCAGGGGCGGTCGGTCAGGCCCTGCGCGGCCGTCGCCGTCTCCGCCGCGTGCCGCAGCCCCGCCGACGCCGCCGCCCAGCCGCCCGCGACGCCGACCACGACGACCGGCGGCTGCGCCCCGGGCCGCTGCATCCCGGCCCGCTCGACACCGGCCCGCAGCGCCGCCGCGACCCGGTCGGCCACCGCGGTCCTCTCGGACTCAGACCGCAGGCCGAGCAGCAGAGGGACGCGGCCCTCGACGGGACGTACGCCGAGCAGCACCGGCACGCCCACGGACGCCAGCTCCTCCGCGACCGCCCGTGCGAGCACCGCCCAGCCGCCCCCGGTCGGCAGGCCGTCCGCGAGCCGCATCACCACCGGAAGGAGCGGGCTGCCCGCGGGGACCGGCTTGAAGCCGAGGACGCGGGCCTGCGCCGGGGCGTCGTCGGCCGCGATCCGCCCCTCCGCGAGATCGGTGAGGAAGTCGCCGCGGCCGCGCGCCGCCAGCTCCTCCTCCTGGCGGGCCTGCATCAGCACCACCGCGAGGCTGCTCGCCGCCCGCTCCGCCGCGATGCGGTGCACCGGCAGCGGCGCGGACTCCACCGCGAGCAGCACCAGCCGGGCCCGCACCGATCCCGCGCCGGGCCCGCCGCCCGGCACGTCGACGAGGACCGCGGCCGCGGGCGGCCCGTCCCGGTCGACGGTGCGGCCCCGCAGCCCCTCCCACACCTGGAGCGGGTCCGCGCACTCGGTGCCCGCCCCGGCGGCGTAGAGAAGCTGCCCGTCCACCGTCTCCAGGAAGACCGGGTTGCCGCTGAACTCGGCGAGGATGCCGAGGACTTGAGGAATGCCGCCGCCACCGAGCAGCGCCTCCGTGCACCGCCTGTGCACCTCCTCGGCCCGCTGGAGCAGCGCGTAATGGCCGTTGACGATCTCCGTGTGCACCTCTTCGGTGACCGTCACGAACGGCACCTCGCGGTGCAGCTGCACCAGCGGAAGACCGGCGGCGCGCGCCGTCTCCACGATCGCCGCCGGAAGCCGTGCGAAGCGCGGCCCCAGCTCGACGACCAGCGCCGCGATGCCCCGCTCGGCGAGCTTGCGCACAAAGGCGCGCTGCTCGGCCGGGCGTGCCCCGAGCCCGAGCCCCGTGGTGAGCAGCAGCTCGCCGCCCTTGAGCAGCGAGGCGATGTTGGGCACCTCGCCCGCGTGCACCCACCGCACCGTCCGCTGCAGCCGGTCCGCGCCCGCGACGACCTCGGGGAGCCCGCCGCGCAGTCCCGGAAGTTCCAGCGCGCGCTGCACGGTGATGCCGCCCTGAGTGCCCTGACTGTCCATGGCGCGGACGCTACCGGGGCGCACGTCACCGGAACATCTCCGACCGGTCACAGCGGTGGCCCCGGGGCCTTCGCGGGGCGACAACTCGTCGCCCCCGGGCGGAATTTGCGCGACCCCCTGTCGCTTGTGGCGTACGTCACGTCGCGGCAGGGTGCCCGCCATGTCAGAACAACCGAGCACACCCGAGGTCCACCGCCTCAAGGCGAACTCCGTCGGAATCGTCGGCGTCGTCTTCATGGCGGTCGCCACCGCCGCGCCCATCACCGCCATGACCGGCAACCTCCCGATCGCCGTCGGCGCGGGCAACGGCACCGGCGCCCCCGCCGGCTACCTCTTCGCGACGCTGGTCCTGACGGTCTTCTCCGTCGGATACGTCGCCATGGCCAAGCGGATCACCGCCGCCGGCGCCTTCTACGGCTATATCTCGCACGGCCTCGGCCGCATCGCGGGCATGGCGTCGGGGATGCTCGCCGTCCTCGCGTACATCGTCTTCGAGGCGTCGATCGTCGGCGTCTTCTCGTACTTCGCGCAGACCACCGTCGAGGACCAGCTGGGCGTCGATCTGCCGTGGATCGTCTACGCGGCCGCGATGCTCGCCGCCACGGCCGTCCTCGCGTACTTCGACATCAACCTCACGGCGAAGGCGCTCGGCGTGATGCTCGTCGCGGAGATCGCCGTCCTTTTCGCGGTCGCCACCGCCGTACTGGTCCACGGCGGCGGCCCCGACGGCATACCCGTCGAGCCGATCAACCCCAAGAACGCCTTCACCGGCACCTCCGCCGGACTCGGCCTGTTCTTCGCCTTCTGGTCGTGGGTCGGCTTCGAGTCGACGGCGATGTACGGCGAGGAGTCGCGCGACCCCAAGCGCGTCATCCCGCGCGCGACCCTCGTCTCGGTCGTCGGTGTCGGCGTCTTCTACATCTACGTCTCCTGGATGACGATCGCCGGCAACGGCCTGAGCGGCTCCGTGAAGGCCTCGCGGTCGGCCGGCCCGCTCGACCTCTTCTTCGACCCCGCGCACAGCTTCATCGGCGCGTGGGCGGTCGACGCCTTCCAGTGGCTGCTGATCACCGGCTCGTTCGCCTGCGGGATGGCCTTCCACCAGTGCGCGTCGCGCTATCTGTACGCGATCGGGCGCGAGGGTTTCCTGCACCCCGCCCTCGGCCGCACCCACCCCGCGCACGGCTCGCCGTACATCGCCTCGTACGTCCAGTCCGTCATCGCCGTCGCCCTGGTGGCCGCCTTCTGGCTGACCGGGCAGGACCCGTACATCCACCTGTACACGCTGCTCGCGATCCTCGGCACGATGGCGATCCTCATCGTGCAGACGCTCTGCTCGTTCGCCGTGATCGGCTACTTCCGGCGCAACCACCCCGAGGACCGGCACTGGTTCAGGACACTGGTCGCACCGCTCCTCGGCGGCGTCGGCATGATCGCCGTCGTCGTCCTGCTGGTGATCAACATGGACACCGCGGCGGGCTCGGCGGCGGACTCGCTGCTGTTCAAGGCCATTCCCTGGATCGTCGGCCTCGTCTTCTTCGGCGGCCTCGCCCTCGGCCTGTACCTGCGGGCCAGGCAGCCCCGGCGGTACGAGATCATCGGCCGGGTCGTCCTGGAGGACGCGGCCGAACGCACGGACGGCGACGGGCAGCCCGTCGCCGTCCGAGGCTGAGATCCCCGGCCCTATCCTCCGTACGCCCCCGAAGCCGTCAGCCGCAGCGCCGTGTCGATCAGCGGAACGTGGCTGAACGCCTGCGGGAAGTTGCCGACCTGGCGCTGCAGCACGGGGTCCCACTCCTCGGCGAGCAGCCCCAGGTCGTTGCGGAGCGCAAGGAGCTTCTCGAAGAGCTTGCGGGCCTCGTCCACCCGGCCGATCATCGCCAGGTCGTCGGCCATCCAGAAGGAGCAGGCCAGGAAGGCGCCCTCGTCGCCCTCCAGGCCGTCCACGCCCTCGTCGTCACCGGCCGTCGGATAGCGCAGGATGAACCCGTCCGACGTCGACAGCTCCCGCTGGATCGCCTCGATCGTGCCGATGACGCGCTTGTCGTCGGGCGGCAGGAAGCCCATCTGCGGGATCAGCAGCAGCGAGGCGTC
>NZ_JBSFTT010000069.1:0-20444 GCF_053591415.1 Streptomyces sp. NPDC003032
CCGCGCATTCCATGGGGCAGATCGGCTTCAACTACCTGGGCCGCTTCTCCTCCGCCGACATGCCCGAAGACCTCCGCGGCCTCGGCTTCACCCAGATAGCCGACCTCGACCTGGCCGCCGATCTGGACGCCGACATGCCCGCCATGTCGACGGTCGAGATCAACTCCGCGGTCATCGACACCGAGCTGGGAGCCCAGCTCGACGCCGTGGTCGGCTTCCCCAGGGGCCTGTTCACCCGGGCCGAGATCCAGGAACTGGCCGACCTGTGGTGCGCCGCGCTCGCCGCGGTGGCCCGGCACGCCACCGACCCGGCCGCCGGCGGCCTCACCCCCTCCGACCTGCCCCTGGTGAAGGTGAGCCAGCAGGAGATCGAAGCCTGGGAGAGCCGCTACCCGGGCGTCTCGGACGTCTGGCCGCTGACCGCGCTGCAATCCGGGCTGCTCTTCCAGTCCCTGCTGAACGACGACGACGCCATCGACGCCTACCAGATGCAGATCGCCTTCCACATCGCCGGACCGGTCGACCCCGCCCGCATGCGCGCCGCGGGCCAGGCCATCCTGGACCGCTACGCCAACCTGCGCACCGCCTTCGTCCACGACGCCGACGGCGACCAGGTACAGGTCGTCATCGACGGCCTCGAAGTGCCCTGGCAGGAGATCGACCTCAGCCATCTGCCCGACGACGAGCGCACAGCGGCGTTCGAGCGGTTCCTGGCCGAGGACCACCACCGGCACTTCGATCCGACCCGGCCGCCCCTGCTCCGCTTCGCCCTGCTCACCATGGGCCCGGAGAAGTCCGAACTGGTCCTGACCGCCCACCACGTACTGTTCGACGGCTGGTCCTTCCCGATCATCATGACCGACCTCCTGCGCCTGTACGGATCAAGCGGCGACGGCACGGTCCTGCCCAGGACCCGCGGTTACCGCGACTTCCTCGTCTGGCTCTCCCAGCAGGACCACGACGAGACCGCACGGGCCTGGACCCGCGAACTCGAAGGCGTCGACGAGCCCACCCTGGTCGCCCCCGTCACCGCCCGCCCCGGCGACGACGTGGACGACTCGGCCGCCGGCCAGGTCGACGTGGTCCTGCCCATGGACGAGGCCCGCCTGCTGAACCGGCGCGCCTCCGAGCTCGGCATCACCGTCAACACCCTGCTGCAAGGAGCATGGGCGGTCCTCATCGGCGAGCTGACCGGACGCCAGGACGTACTGTTCGGCGCGACCGTCTCCGGGCGGCCGCCGACGGTCACCGACGTCGACTCCATGGTCGGACTCTTCATCAACACCCTGCCGGTACGCGCCACTTACGGGCCCGGCGACACCCTCGCCGGCATGCTGCAGAACCTGCAGAAGCGGCAGGCGGCACTCCTGGACCACCACCACTACGGTCTCGCGGAGATCCACCGGACCACCGGGCTGAGTACGCTGTTCGACACCCTCGTGGTCTTCGAGTCCTACCCCGTGGACCAGGAGGGCCTCACCGACGCGAACACGGCGGGCGGCATCTCGTTCACCGGCATCCGCCCCTTCTCCGGCACCCACTACCCCCTGACGCTGATGGCCGACGCCGACCCCTACCTGCGGCTAGCCCTGCAGTACAAGGAGAGTGTCTTCGACCGGGCGACGGTGGAGTACCTGGCCGAAAGCCTGCAGCGTGTCCTGCGGCAGCTCGCGCAGGACCCCACCCGGCACATCGGCCAGGTGGAGGTGCTGGAGGCCGCCGAGCGCGACCGGCTGCTCCACCAGTTCAACCACGTCGACACCCCGACCCCCCAGGTGACGATTCCCGAACTGTTCGCGCAGCAGGTGGCAGCCACCCCCGACGCCGAGGCCGTGGTCTGCGACGGCGTCTCGCTCACCTACCAAGAGCTCGACACCCGGGCGGACCGGCTCGCCCGCGTGCTCACCGCCCAGGGCGTGGGCCCCGAGACGGTGGTGGCGGTGGCGCTGCCCCGCTCGACGGACCTCGTGGCCGGCCTCCTCGCGGTCCTCAAGGCCGGCGGCGCCTACCTGCCCATCGACCCGAAGTACCCCAGCCACCGGCTGGCGTACATCCTCACCGAGGCCGCCCCGCGGCTGATCCTCACCGACACGCAGACCGTGCCCGTACTGCCGGACACCGACCTTCCGCTGCTGCGCCTGGACGACCTGGACCTCTCCGCGGAGCAGGCCCCCGGCACCGACGGCGCGGCGCGAGCGGTCACCCTGCGGCCGCAGCAGCTCGCCTACGTCATGTACACCTCGGGCTCGACCGGGGCGCCCAAGGGCGTCGCCATCACCCACAGCAACGTCGTCAACGGCGTCCTGCGCCTGGCCGCCCGCATCGGGGCCGCACCGGGCCGCCGGATGCTGGCCGGCACCTCGGTGAACTTCGACGTCTCCGCCTTCGAGATCTTCACCACCTTGTGCACCGGCGGCATCGTCGAAGTCGTCCGTGACGTGCTCGCCCTGAGCGAGCGCGACGGCTGGGACGGCAACGTGATCAGCACCGTCCCCTCGGTCTTCGCCGAACTCGTCGACCAGCTCGCCGACCGGACCCACGTCGACACGCTGGTGTTCGCGGGCGAGGCCCTGCCCGCCGGTCTCGTCCAGCAGATCCGCGAGACCTTCCCCGGCGTGAAGATGGTCAACGCCTACGGGCAGAGCGAATCCTTCTACGCCACCACCTTCACCGTCCCGGACGTGGGGGAGTGGGACGGCTCCGGCAGCGCCCCGATCGGCTCGCCGCTGGGGCACGTACGCGCCTACGTCCTTGGTCCCGGTCTCGCACCGGTCAAGGTCGGCGTGGTCGGCGAGCTGTACATCGCCGGCGACGTCGGGCGCGGCTACCGCGGCCGGGCCGACCTGACCGCCGAGCGGTTCGTCGCGGGCCCCTTCGGGCCAGCCGGTGAGCGGATGTACCGCACCGGTGACCTGGCCCGTTGGAACGATCAGGGGCAACTGGAGTACGTGGGACGCGGCGACGCCCAGGTCAAGATCCGCGGGTTCCGCATCGAACCCGGTGAGGTCGAGGCCGCCCTCGTCGCCCATCCCGGCGTCGCCCAGGCCGCAGTCGTCGCACTGGAGGGGCGCGGCACCGGAAAGCAACTCGTGGGCTATGTCGTGGGCGCCGGACCCGAGGGCCCCGACGCCGACGAACTGCGTGAGTTCGCCACGGAGAGACTTCCGGCCTTCATGGTCCCCGCGGCCTTCATGGTCCTCGACCGGCTGCCGCTGACCCCCAACGGCAAGCTGGACCGGTCCGCCCTGCCCGCACCGGAGTTCTCGGGGCAGGAGTACCGGGCGCCCCGCACACCGGTCGAGGAGGCACTGGCGGAGCTGTTCGCCGACATCCTGGGCCTGGACCGGGTCGGAATCGACGACGACTTCTTCGCCCTGGGCGGGCATTCGCTCCTGGCCACCCGGCTCAACAGCCGTATCCGCACCCGGCTGGACGCGGTCCTGCCCATGCGGGCGGTGTTCCAGTCGCCCACGGTCGCCGAGCTCGCGGCATGCCTGGAGTCGAGTGACGAGACGGCGGAGAACGCCGACCCCTTCGCCCGGGTGCTCCCCATCAAGACCGGCGGGGACAAGGAGCCGCTGTGGTGGATCCACCTGGCCGGCGGCCTGGCATGGCCCTACCTGAATTTCACCAGCAGACTGCCTGCGGACCGTCCCTCCTACGGAATTCAGGCGCGCGGACTCGACGGTGAAACACCGCTCCCCGACCGCCTGGAAAACCTGGTGGACGACTACATCGAGCAGATATTCTCTTACCAGAAGCAAGGCCCTTACCACCTGATCGGCTGGTCGTTCGGCGGCGTGGTCGCCCACGCGATAGCCGCCGAATTGCAGAGCCGCGGCCACGAAGTGGCACTGCTCGGGCTTCTGGATTCCGCACCCAGTGGTCATTTCGCCGACAACGCGGACCTCGAACTCGCCCAGGTGCGCGGACTGCTCAGGGACCACATCGGAGACCTCGCCGACTCGGACGAGGAGCGCCTGCTCGAAATCGCCTCCGCCGTCGTCGTCAACAACGTCGACATGCTGAAGCGCTTCGAGCAGCCCGAGTACGACGGCGACGCCCTGTTCTTCAACGCCACGCGGAATCCCGAGGCGCCGTACATGGACCAGTGGAAGTCACACATCACCGGCACGCTGCGGGTGCACGACATCCCCGGCACCCACTACGAGATCTGCACGCCGGAGCACGCGCCGGCCGTCTGCGCGGCCGTCACCGACGCGCTCGACGCGCTCTGAGGCAGCACCCCCGGCCGAGCGATACCACCGACCTCGCATCGAAGGATGTGCTTTCTGAAATGTTCGTTCCCGCCCCCTACCGTCAGCCGTCCGCCTCCTGGATGGTGGACATCCTGCGCGGCAACCCGCTGGCGCTGATGACCTCCAACGGCCCGCGGGAAGCGGGCCCTTACGCCACGCACCTGCCGGTCATCCAGGACCCGGCGATGAGCGGGGAGTGGGCGGCCGATCTCTCCGGCGCCCAGCTGCTGGGCCACATGAACAGGGCCAATCCGCACTGGAAGGCCCTGGACGACGGCACCCCGGTCCTGCTGACGTTCACGGGCCCCCACGCCTACGTCTCGCCGACGGTGTATCAGGTCACCCCGGCCGCACCGACCTGGGACTTCACTTCCGTCCATGTGCACGGCGTGCTCCACAAGATCGAGCACGGCGAGGCCGGCGAGGAGACGCTGGAGATCGTCAGGGCCACGGTGCGCACCTTCGAGGCCGACTTCGGCAACGCCTGGGACATGTCCGACTCCCAGGACTACTTCCGCAAGATCCTTCCGGCGGTGGGCGGCTTCAGGATCGATGTGTCCGGCGCGGAAGGCATGTTCAAGCTCAGCCAGGAACAGGACCCGCACATCCGCGAGCGCGTCCGCGAGGACTTCGCGCACCGGGACTCCGACGCGCACCGCTCGGCCGCCCGGCTGATGGGCAAACTGCCGGCGCCCGGCTGCCCTCACGCAGTCTGAACAATGCCGCGCGGAATTCGATAACACTTATGCAATTCCAGCGCGCCCTGACATCGCAATGAAATACTGGTCATAATTTCCCGATACAAATATTGACCGGTACGCAATTCGTGCAGTAGCTTTCAGAAACCACCACCGGCGGGAGAATTGATATGGGAAGCACGGATGAAGTCTACGAGGTCGTCGGAATCGGCTTCGGCCCGTCCAACCTCTCACTGGCCGTAGCCCTGGAGGAGCACGAGAGCAACGAAAGCAGCCAGCCGATATCGGCTGCCTTCTTCGAGCGCCAGCCGACTCTCGGATGGCACCGCAACATGCTGCTCCCGTCGGCAAAAATGCAGATCTCCTTCCTGAAGGACCTGGCCACCTTCCGCAACCCGGCCTCGCGCTTCAGCTTCATCTCCTACCTGCACGCGGCCGGCAGGCTGGCCCAGTTCGTCAACAACCAGGAGTTCTTCCCCACCCGCCAGGAATTCCACGACTACCTCGAGTGGGCCGAGTCGAGCTTCGCCGACCGGGTCACCTACAGCTCCGAGGTGTTGTCCATCAAGCTTCCCCGGACCGACGGGCCGGCCGACCACGTGGAGGTCGAGATGCGGGACACCGGTTCCCGCGGCGAGACCCGCCTGGTCAAGGCCCGCAACATCGTCGTGTCCACGGGGCTCGTCCCCAAAATGCCCTCGGGCGTCGCCAGGGACGAACGCATATGGCACAGCTCGGAATTCCTCGAAAAATTCCGCAAGCTGGACCGGAGCACGGTGAAAAGGGTCGCTGTCGTCGGCGCCGGCCAGAGCGCCGCCGAGATCGTGCGGTTCCTCTACGACACGCTCCCGGACGCGACGGTCTCCGCGATCATGCCGTCCTACGGCTACTCCATCGCGGACGACACCCCCTTCGCCAACCGCATCTTCGACGCCGACGCGGTGGACGACTACTACCGCGGCAGCCAGCGGTCGAAGGACTCCTTCTGGCGCTACCACAAGAACACGAACTACGGGGTGGTGGACGACGAGGTCATCAGGGACCTGCACCAGCGTCAGTACGACGACGAGGTCCGTGGAACCCCCCGGCTCGAGTTCCTCAATCTCTCCCGCGTCGACAGCGTGAAGCAGACCGGCGAGGACGTCCGGCTCACGATGCACTCGGTGCGCGATGAAGAGACCTACCAGCTCGACGTCGACGTACTGATCTGCGCCACCGGCTACGACTCCATGGAGCCGACCGAGCTGCTGGGTGAGCTGGAAGGCCACTGCCTGCGCGACGAGGAGGGCCGGTTCCGCGTCGAGCGCGACTACCGGCTGGCCACCACCGCGGACGTGTCCTGCGGTGTCTACCTCCAGGGCGGCACCGAGCACACGCACGGACTGGCGTCCTCGCTCCTGTCGAACATCGCCATCAGGAGCGGCGAGATCGCCGACTCGATCGCCGAGAGGAGGAGCACCCGGCAGTACAACGCGGCATGAACACATGCCGCGGAGTTACCAGAAGATTTGGAGTTGCCCATGACCACCAACCCGTTCGACGACACCGACGGCCGGTTCTACGTCCTGGTGAACGACGAGGAGCAGTACTCGCTCTGGCCCACGTTCACCGATGTGCCCGCCGGCTGGCGCGTCGCGTACGGAGAGGAAGGCCGCCAGGAGTGCCTGGGATACATAGACCAGCACTGGACCGACATGCGGCCCAAGAGTCTGCGTGACGCGATGGAACGGGACACCGTCCGCGTCTGACCGCAGAGCCAAGGAAGGGAGACGGCGAGCGTGGGCCCGTCCCGGCCGACGACGCCCGTAACGGGCCCGGCTCGACCCTCCCGATTCCGGTGTGTGCCACCGCGCGTGCGCACCCCTACGCCAGTACTTGATCACCCCACCCGGAGATGACATGACTTCCGTATCGGTGCAGGACCGCAAGGCCACCCGGCGTCACTACCTGATGTGCCGCCCCGACCACTTCGACGTCAGCTACGCCATCAACCCCTGGATGGACCCGGCCAAGCCCGTCGACACCGAACTGGCTCTCATGCAGTGGGAGCTGCTCTACGCCCTCTACCGTTCCCTGGGCCACCGCGTGGACCTGGTCAACCCCGAGCCCGGCCTGCCCGACATGGTCTTCTCGGCGAACGGCGCCACCGTCGTGGACGGCAGGGTGCTGGGCGCCAAGTTCCTCAACACGGAACGGTCCGCCGAGGCCCCGGCCCACCGGGCCTGGTTCCGCGCCAACGGCTTCGCCGAGATATACGAACCCCAGTACGTCAACGAGGGCGAGGGGGACTTCGCCGTCACCGACAGCTGGATCCTGGCCGGCCGTGGCTTCCGCTGCACCCCCGAAGGCCACCGGGAGGCACAGGAGTTCTTCGGCCGCCCCGTGATCAGCCTCGAACTGGTCGACCCCCGCTTCTACCACCTGGACACCGCGCTGTGCGTCCTCGACGGCGACGAGGTCATGTACTACCCCGAGGCGTTCACACTCGGCAGCCGCGACGTGCTCGCCCGGCTCTTCCCCGACGCCCTGCTTGTCGGCCAGGAGGACGCGGACGTCCTCGGGCTCAACGCCGTCAGCGACGGCCTGAACGTCATCCTCCCCGAAGCGGCCCAGAAACTGGCCGGGCAACTGCGGGCCCGTGGCTTCCGTACGCATGGCACCGACCTCTCCGAACTGCTCAAGGGCGGCGGCAGCGTCAAATGCTGCACCCAGGAACTGCGTTTCTGAAGACGAAACGGCAGACGCGGGGCGCGACGCCACCCGCACGCCGCCCCCGCACGTGCGCGCCTTCCCCTCACCAGGGGCGGGCGCGCACCGGCATGTCCGGGCCCCAGCGCTGTTCAACTGTCCAAAATCCCGCTGCTGTACACCCGCCGGAAAACGGTTATGCCTGGTCAGAGCCATCTCCCCGGAAAACCGGTGCGACCGTCGGTACTTGTGGGGCCACCTCGCCCGCACCACTGTGGCGCCGGGACGTCCTACCGGCCACCTGGCCCTTTTCCGATCCTCGTACGACCACACCGACGCGGCCGCGTCCGAAGGGGAGCACCATGACCATCACGTCGCCCGAGACCGAGACCCACGCGCTGACCTCGGAGCTCGTCAGCGATCCCGTCCGCGGCTACATGGAGCTGCGCCGCCAGGCCCCGCTCGTCCGCGTGACCCTGCCCGACATCGAGACGCCCGTCTGGCTCATCACCGGCCAGCAGGACGCCAAGGCCGTACTGAGCGACCCGCGGTTCGTCAGGGACCAGGGCAAGGTGCCCGGCCTGGCCGAGGACGGACCGAGTATCGCCGAGCAGATGATCGAGGCGTACGGTCTGCCCGCGGAGTACCGCGACTACCTGGGCATCATGGTGCTGGCCGACGGCCCCGAGCACAGCCGGCTGCGGAACCTGGTGACCAAGTCGTTCACGGCCCGGCGCATCAACGCCCTGCGCCCCCGCCTGGAGCAGATCACCAAGGAGCTGATCACCCCCCTCGCCGCGAAGCGGCAGGCCGAACTCCTGGAGGACGTCGGCTACCCGCTCGCCTCCACGGTCATCTGCGCGCTCATCGGAATCGACGAACCCGACGTGCCCCAGATGCGGACCTGGATCCGCGAGTACGCCTCCGGTGACATCGAACTGGTCATACCGGCCCTGCGGAACATGGTCGAGCATTCCAAGGACCTCATCGCCCGACGCACCGCCGAGCCCGCCGGCGACCTCGTCTCCGGCTGGATCACCTCCGGCAAGGACGACCCCGACGGTCTGACCGAGACCGAGATGGTCGCCCTGATCCTCCTCCTGATCAACACCGGCATCACGCCACCCGCGCTCTTCATCGCCAGCTCGGTGCTGGCCCTCCTCGACCACCCCGAGCAGCTCGCCCGGCTCCGGGCCGAACCCGAACTCCTGGGCCGCGCCGTGCCCGAGCTGCTCCGCTTCACCTCGCCGGTTCCCATGGGCGCCCCGCTGTACGCGACGCAGGACCTGGAGGTCGCGGGAATGCCGGTCAAGAAGGGCGAGGCGGTGACGAGCGCCCTGCTCGCCGCGAACTTCGACCCCGACGAGTACCAGGCGCCCGAGAGCCTGGACATCACCCGTGACCTGGGGCGCGGTGTGGGCCATGTGGCGTTCGGGCACAGCGCCCACTACTGCATCGGAGCGGCGCTCGCCCGCCTCGAGGCGGAGGTCGTCCTGGACGAGCTGCTGATCCGGCACCCGCAGCTCACGCTCGGCGTCGCACGGGACGAACTGGAGTACTTCGACCTCCCGGGAGAAGGACGCCACCTGCGCGGACTCCCGGTGACCTTCTGAGACAGCCGGTCGCGCGAAAGGCGCCCGGGCAGGGAGAACCCCCCTGCCCGGGCGCCTTTCGCCGTCTTTCCGGGCGGCCATATCCCGCCAGACGTTCCGCTCTCCCAGAAGTTGGCCACTGCAGCTTCCAGGCGGCATTGCGGTAAAACCGTGCTGACGCCTCGCCGGCGTGTGCCGTCGCCCCCGGCCGGGGCGTCGCCCCGCCATCCGCATTGGAGACGCCGTGACCGACACCCTCTTCACCACTCCGGTCCTCATCGTGCTGCTGGGCCCGGCCGGCAGCGGCAAGAGCACGACCGCCGCCGCCTGGCCGCCCGAGAGCGTCCTGGAACTGGACACCTTCCGCGAGCTCGTCAGCGACGAGGTCCCGGCGCCGGAGGTGACCGAGGAAGCCGTCCACGCACTGGGAACGGTGGTCGAAAGGCGGCTGGCGCGTCGCCTGACGACGGTCGTGGACGCCGACCACACCGAGGCGGCGGTCCGCTCCAAACTCCTCACCCTCGCCGAGCGGTACGACATCCCCACGGTCGCCCTGGTCATGACCACTCCGCTGCAACTGTGTCTGGACCGCAACGCCCTGCGCCCCGCTCATCAGCGGCTGCCGAAGGACGTCGTGCGGGAGCAGTACGCCCAGGCCCTCGACGCCACTCCCAGTCTCCGTGCGGAGGGGTTCGACCACATCGAGGCTCTCTTCGGTGGCGAAGCACGCGTGTGACCGCGGGTGTTCAGTGGTGCTCCCGTGACCTGTCGGCGACCGGCGAGACCGCGGTGCCGACAGGGCGTGGTGATGCGCCGGCCGCGCGGAAAGCGCACGCCAGAAGTGCCGGACGGGATTTCGGCCACCGCTCTTCACCGCCCACAAACCTGTCATGAGAACTTGTCATGAGCATGACTTATCTGGTTGTGGGTGCCCTTCCCCTGATGCACAGTCATGCCGTCGCTGACCAGGAGGGGAACATGACCGTGCGGATAGCAGTGGCGGGGGCGAGCGGTTACGCGGGCGGGGAAGCCCTGCGTCTGCTGCTCGGACACCCCGAGGCGGAGATCGGTGCCCTGACCGGCAACGCGAACGCGGGGCAGCTCCTGGGCACGCTCCAGCCACACCTGGCCCCGCTGGCGGACCGGATCCTGGAGCCCACCACCGCCGAGACGCTCAGCGGCCACGACGTCGTCTTCCTCGCCCTGCCGCACGGCCAGTCGGCCACCATCGCCGAGCGGTTGGGCGAGAACGTACTGGTGGTCGACATGGGGGCCGACTTCCGCCTGGCGGACGCCGCGGACTGGGAACAGTTCTACGGCTCCCCACACGCCGGAACCTGGCCCTACGGCCTGCCCGAGCTGCCCGGCAACCGCACCGCGCTGAAGACGACCACCCGCATCGCGGTACCCGGCTGCTACCCGACCGCCGTCTCGCTGGCCCTCTTCCCCGCCTACGCCACCGGCCTCGCCGAGGCCGAAGCCGTGATCACCGCCGCCTCGGGAACCTCGGGCGCGGGCAAGTCCCCCGAGGCACACCTCCTCGGCAGCGAGGTGATGGGCTCCATGAGGCCGTACGGCGTCGGCGGCGGCCACCGGCACACCCCCGAGATGATCCAGAACCTCAGCGCCGTGGCGGGAGAGCGGATCACCGTCTCCTTCACCCCCACCCTCGCCCCGATGGCCCGCGGCATCCTCGCCACCTGCAGCGCCGCCGCCAAGCCCGGCGTCACCGCCGCCGACGTGCGCACCGCGTACGAGAAGGCATACGCGGGGGAGCCGTTCGTCCGCCTGCTGCCCGACGGGCAGTGGCCCGCCACCGCGTCCGTGCACGGCTCCAACGCCGCCCAGGTCCAGGTCGCCTACGACGAGGCGACCCGCCGCATCATCGCGATCAGCGCCATCGACAACCTCGTCAAGGGCACGGCGGGCGGCGCGATCCAGAGCATGAACATCGCCCTCGGGCTCCCCGAGGCGACCGGACTTTCCACGATCGGAGTCGCACCGTGAGCGACGCACGCGCGGTCCGCGGGCCGCGGACCACCACGAACCCCGCGCCTTCGCACCGCGCGGGAGAAGCGAACGAGGAGACCCAGTGAGCGTCACGGCAGCAAAGGGATTCACGGCGGCCGGGACAGCCGCCGGCATCAAGGCCAACGGCACCCCGGACCTGGCCCTCGTGGTCAACACCGGGCCGCGCCGCGCCGCCGCGGGCGTCTTCACCTCCAACCGCGTCAAGGCCGCCCCCGTCAAGTGGTCCCAGCAGATCCTCAAGGGCGGACGCGTCACCGCGGTCGTCCTCAACTCCGGCGGTGCCAACGCCTGTACCGGCCCGCAGGGTTTCCAGGACACCTGCACCACGGTGACGACGGCCTCCCGCGCCCTGGGAGGAATCCCCACGCACGAGATCGCGGTCGCCTCCACCGGACTGATCGGCGTCCGCCTCCCCATGGACAAGCTGCTGCCGGGCGTCGAGCGCGCCGCGCGGGAACTGTCGGCGCACGGCGGCGAGAAGGCCGCCATCGCGATCAAGACCACGGACACGGTGCACAAGACCAGCGTGTACGAGGGAACCGGCTGGACCGTCGGCGGCATGGCCAAGGGCGCGGGCATGCTCGCCCCCGGCCTGGCCACCATGCTCGTCGTCCTCACCACCGACGCCGACGTCGACGCCACGCGCCTCGACGCCGCCCTGCGCGAGGCCACCCGCCTCACCTTCGACCGCGTCGACTCCGACGGCTGCATGTCGACCAACGACACGGTGCTGCTGCTCGCCTCCGGCGCCTCCGGAACCGTTCCGGACGACGAAGAGTTCGCCGAGGCCGTCCGCGCCGTCTGCGACGACCTGGCCCGGCAGCTCATCGCTGACGCCGAGGGAGCCAGCAAGGAGATCCGGATCGAGGTGGTGAACGCCGACAGCGAGGCCGACGCCGTGGAGGTCGGCCGGACCATCGCCCGCAACAACCTCCTCAAGTGCGCCATCCACGGCGAGGACCCCAACTGGGGCCGGGTCCTGTCCGCCATCGGCACGACGCGGGCCGTCTTCGATCCCGGCCGGCTCAACGTCGCCATCAACGATGTCTGGGTGTGCCGGGACGGCTCCGTGGGCGAGGACCGCGCCAAGGTCGACATGCGCGGCCGCGAGGTCCGGATCACCGCCGACCTCGCCGCCGGCACCGCCTCGGCCGTCATCTGGGCCAACGACCTCACCGCCGAGTACGTCCACGAGAACAGCGAGTACTCCTCATGACCGTGCTGACCTCCCTCACCCCCACCGGAATGGCCGCTGCCCGCAAGCACACCGCCCTTCCCAAGGCCGACGCCCTCGTCGAGGCACTGCCGTGGCTCGCACGCCACCGGGGCAAGACCGTCATCATCAAGTTCGGCGGCAACGCCATGGTCGACGACCAGCTCAAGGCGGCCTTCGCCGAGGACATCCTCTTCCTGCACCACGCCGGCCTCAGACCCGTCGTCGTGCACGGCGGAGGCCCGCAGATCAACAAGCAGCTCGACAGACTCGGACTCGCCTCCCACTTCACCGCCGGGCTGCGGGTGACCACGGACGAAACCATGGACGTGGTGCGGATGGTGCTGGCCGGCCAGGTCCAGCGGGAACTCGTCGGACTGCTCAACCGGCACGGACCGCACGCCGTCGGAATGACGGGCGAGGACGCCCGTCTGATGACCGCGGGCCGGGCCTACGCCGAGATCGACGGCGAGCGCGTGGACATCGGCCGCGTCGGCGAGATCACCGGCATCGACGCCGGAGTCGTCCGCGCCCTCCTGGACGACGGCCGCATCCCCGTCATCTCCTCCATCGCCCGCAGCACCGACGACGCCGACGCCGCCGAGGGCGGCGTCTACAACGTCAACGCCGACACCGCCGCCGCAGCCCTGGCCGCCGCGCTCGGCGCCGAGGTGCTGATGATCCTCACGGACGTCGAGGGCCTCTACCGCGACTGGCCGCACAGCGACGAGGTCATCTCCCGCCTGACCGGCCAGGAACTGAAGGCCCTGCTCCCCGAACTGGCCAGCGGCATGATCCCCAAGATGCGGGGCTGCCTCCACGCCGTCAGCAACGGTGTCCGCAGCGCCCGGGTGATCGACGGCCGCGTACGGCACTCGGTCCTGCTGGAGATCTTCACCGACGAAGGCATCGGCACGATGGTCGTGCCCGACGACGAGCCGGCCGAAGGCGCGGCCGCGTGAACGGCGTCTTCGGCAACGCCGGACTCGCCCGCCGCTGGCAGGGCGCCATGATGGACAACTTCGGCACCCCGCGGCTCGCGCTCGTCCGCGGCGAGGGCACCCGCGTGTGGGACGCCGACGGCCGGGAGTACCTGGATCTGCTCGGCGGCATCGCGGTCAACGCCCTGGGCCACGCCCACCCCGCCGTGGTGCAGGCCGTGACACACCAGGTGGCCGCGCTCGGCCACGTCTCCAACCTCTTCGTGTCCGAACCGACCGTGGCACTGGCGGAGCGCCTCCTCGGCCTGACCGGCCGCACCGGTCGTGTCTACTTCGCCAACTCCGGCGCCGAGGCCAACGAGGCCGCGTTCAAGATCGGCCGGCTCACCGGCCGCACGCACATGGTCGCCGCCACCGGAGGCTTCCACGGCCGCACCATGGGCGCCCTGGCCCTGACCGGCCAACCCGCCAAGCGCGACCCCTTCCACCCCCTGCCCGGTGACGTCACCTTCGTCCCCTACGGCGACACGGAGGCGCTGTGTGCCGCGGTCACCCACGACACCGCGCTGGTCATCCTCGAACCCGTCCAGGGCGAGGCCGGCGTCCGCGTGCCCCCCGCCGGCTATCTCACCGCGGCCCGCGAGATCACGGACGCGACCGGCACCCTGCTGGTTCTCGACGAGATCCAGACGGGCATCGGGCGCACCGGCCACTGGTTCGCGGCCCAGGCCGAGGGCGTCGAGGCCGACGTCGTCACCCTCGCCAAGGGACTGGGCGGCGGCCTGCCCATCGGGGCCACGCTCGCCTTCGGAGCCGCGGCGCGGCTCCTCGCCCCGGGCACCCACGGCTCCACCTTCAGCGGCAACCCGGTGGTGTGCGCGGCCGCCCTCGCCGTGCTGTCCACCATCGCCGACGCCGGGCTGCTGGACCATGTGCGGCGCACCGGTGAGCGACTGCGGCGCGGGATCGAGGACCTGGGCGACCCTCTGGTCAAGGAGGTACGGGGAGCCGGGCTCCTCCTGGGGATCGTGCTGAGCGAGGACGCCGCACCGCTCGTGCAGCAGGCGGCCCAGGAAGCGGGACTGCTGGTGAACGCCGCCGCGGCGGACGTCATCCGGCTGGCCCCGCCGCTGATCCTCTCCGATCGCGACGTCGACCTGTTCCTGCTCCGGCTGCCGGGCGTCCTGCGCGCCGTTGCCGCCGCGCGACCGGCCGCGGTGTGACCGCACTGCAACAAGAGAGACTGAAAAGGGGCTAGAAAAAACCGCGAAGTTGGTTTGTAATTTGCTGGTAGCCCTTCCTGTCGGCTCTGGTCGCCGGGCTCACGCCATTCGAAAGGTTGAATGATGGAACGTCACCCACGACGCTGGCTCATCCTGGTCGTGCTGTGTCTCAGTACGCTCGTGCTGGTGATCGACAATATGGTGCTCACCGTCGCGGTTCCGACGATCACTGAGGATCTGCAGGCCAGTGCTCAGGACATCCAGTGGGTCCTCGAGTCGTACATGCTGGTCTTCGCCGGCCTCCTGCTGACCGCGGGAAGCCTGTCCGACAAGTTCGGCCGGCGCAAGGTGATGATCATCGGCCTCGCGATCTTCGGCGCGGCCTCCCTCATCGGCATGGTCGCCGCCACGCCCGAGCAACTCATCCTCGGCCGTGTCCTGATGGGCGTCGGCGGTGCGCTGGTGATGCCGAGCACCCTGTCGATCCTGATCACCGTCTTCGACGAGGCCGAGCGGCCCAAGGCGATCGCCGCCTGGAGCGCGGTGGCCATGGTCGGCCTGGTCGGCGGCCCGGTCCTCGGCGGCGCCCTCCTCGCCCACTACTGGTGGGGAGTGGTCTTCCTCATCAACGTGCCGATCGCCGTGCTCGCCATCCTGGCGGCCATGGTGCTGATGCCGGAGTCCAAGGGGCCCTGGCGCAAGGCCGACCCGGTCGGCATGGTGCTGTCCGTCGTCGGCGTGGGCGCCCTGGTGTGGACGATCAACGAACTGCCCAAGGGCGGCCTCAACCACACCGGCACCCAGTTCTCGCTCGCGGTGACCGTGCTCGCCCTCGTCGGGTTCGCGGTCTGGGAGAAGCGCCACGACTCCCCGATGGTTCCGCTCGCCCTGTTCCGCGACCGGGTCTTCACCGGCGCGAGCTTCTCCCTCGTCCTGCTGACGCTGGCCAACGGCGGCCTGATGCTCGTACTCACCCAGTACCTGCAATTCGTCCTCGGCTACACCCCCACCGAGACGGGCCTCGCCTTCACCCCGCTGGCCGTCGCCACCCTGGTGTTCAACACGCTGGGCGCCTCGCTGATCGCCAAGACGGGCACCCGGGCCATGGCGGTCCTCGGCCTGCTGGTCATCGCCTCCGGCTTCGGACTGCTCTCGACGCTCTCCGTCGGCGACAGCTGGACTGTCCTGGCCGGCTCGATGTGCCTGATGGGCGCGGGCAGCGGCCTGGCGATGCCCGCGGCCATGGCGGCCATGATGGGCGCCGTCCCCGAGGAGCACGCGGGCGTCGGCTCCGCGCTGAACGACACCATTCAGCAGGCCGGCGCGGCACTCGGCGTCGCCATCCTCGGCGCCGTCATGACCCACACGTTCACCAGCAACATGCCGGCCGACGCCCCGCAGGCCGCCCGCGAGTCGATCGGCGAGGCGCTCGCTGTGGCCGACTCCCGGCCGGGCCTGCTGAAGTTCGTCAACGACGCCTTCACCGACGGCATGTCCGCCAGCTTCCAGGTCGGCGCGGCCGGCGTGGTGGGCGCCGCCGTCCTGGCCTTCTTCCTCATGCGCGCACGCAAGGACGACGTCTCTGTCACGCCGGAGCCGACGGAGGAGGTGGACGACACCACCAAGGGTCAGGTCCTGACCACGCACTGAAGCGACGCGGCCAAAGAGCGGCGATCGCGGTCTTTGAGGCGAAGCCTCGGCCGCGTTCACCGCTCTCGCCATGTGCGCGCCAGACCCGGCGGAGGCGAAGGCGGCGGCCGAGCACGGCCCTCCGCGCCGCCTTCGCGGTCGTACGCGATGCCGTGGACGCCGAGATAGAAAACCGCCAAGCGGTTTTCAAGTGCCCGAAACGGCAGGGTTGCACACCCTGCCCACGCCGAGATCAGGCGTTCCGGTCGGTGAGGAGCACCGCCGGCCAGGACGGAGAGCGGTGATCAGAGCGGCGAGAGAATCATCAGGATCTGGTCCTGGTCATTGCCCGGACCGAGCCGGAAGGCCGCCGGCCAGCGGCCCACTTCGTGCCACCCGAGCCGCCCGTAGAAGTTCTCCAGGCCCTGCCCGCCCCGTGCGGTCAGATGAAGCTGCTCCAGGCCCATGTCGTCCCGGGCGACTCGGCGGGCCTCGCGCATCAGGGCGGAGCCGACACCGAGACCGCGGACGGCGGTACGTGTCTGCACATGGTGCAGGGTTCCCCAGTGCGCGACCAGCTCGGAAGGATCACGCCGTACGTTGAGCCAGCCCACGAGCTCCTCGCCCAGCCAGGCCGTCACGAGGCGGCTGGCCACGGGGGTCAGGCGGCTGACGAGGCGGTCGACGGCCGGGGCGGCATGGCGTGCGTCGATGGGCGGTACGTGGAAGCCCGCGGCACCCCCCGCGTTGGTGACCTCGATCCAGCACTCGGTGAGAGCTTGGCGCAGCGCGGGAGTGACATCGTCGGGAGAGGAGGAGAGGCGCAGCGTGGGGAGTCTGGTGGCGAGACTGGTCATCCCCCGATCCTGCACGGAGGGCAGCGTGCCTCGCCAGAGACGCACGTCCGTACACCGCCACGCGGCGCGCCAGGGTGTCAGGCGACCTTGGGGGCCGCCCTCATCCCGATGTACACGCACGCCGTGCCGTCGGCCAGGGTGGAGAAGACGACCGGCATCCAGTCGGCGCTGTAGGCACCGCTGCCGGGCCCGGCGAAGACCGTCGCGGAGACCGGGGTGAGGTCCATCTCCAGCGGTGGCGAGAAGTCCTTCATGCCGTCGACGAACGCGTACACCAGGTGGGCCGTGCCGCCCTGTTCGGTGACGGTGATCTCGACGCCCTCGCGCTTGTACGTGCCGCACAGCGGAGCGGGATCCACCACGGGCGGCTGTGCGGGCGGCGCGAAGGGGGCGGGCATCCGCACCCCGGCGAGATCGTGGAGCAACTCGTCGAAGAGGTCCGCGTAGAGCTGGCGGGCGTCACCGCCGTTGGTGAGCAGGACGAGCGCCACGCCCGCCGAGGGCACCACGCGCAGGAAGCCGTACTGGCCGATGGAGGCGCCGTCGTGCCCGAAGCCCGGGGTGCCGGCCCAGTCGTACAACGTCCACCCGAGGCCCCAGCCGTCGGCGCTGACCGTCCACTTGTCGGGGACGTCCACCTCGCGCTGCTGCATCGCGGCGACGCTGCGCGGGCTGAGCACCTGGACGCCTTGGGGGGTCTTGCCGTTCTCCAGGTGCATCCTGGTCAGACGGGCCACGTCGCCGGCGGTGGCGAGCACCCGCCCGTAGGGGCCGGCGGAGCGCGGCATGAGGTCCCATGCGGGGGCGGGAGCAGGATCTTCTCCCAGCTCACCCAGGTGACCCATCGCGGCCCGGTGGGCGAGTGCCTCCTCGGGGAGCGTCATGGTGCCCGCGAGGCCGAGCGGGGTCAGGAGCCGTTCCTTGAGCGCCTCGTCCCAGGTCTGGCCCGTGAGGACCTCGACGATACGGCCGAGCACGTTGTAACCGAGGCTGCTGTAGGAGACGGCGGTGCCGGGCGGGCAGTCGAGGCCCACGTCCTTGGCGGCCTCCACATAGCGGGCCAGGCAGTCGTCGCCCCGACCCGAGTCGTAGGTGAAGTCGCAGGTCAGCCCGCTGGTGTGGGAGAGCAGCTGCCGCGTGGTGATGGTGCGGGTGGCCTCCTCGTCGGCGACGACGAAGTCCGGCAGCACCTTCCGTACCGGGGCGTCGAGGTCGAGCGCGCCCGAGTCCACGAGCTGCATGATCAGGGTGGCGGTGTAGATCTTGGCGAGGGAACCGAGCTGGAACACCGAATCGGGGGTCGCGTCCACTCCGGTGCCGCGGTGCAGAACGCCGCTCGCCAGTTCCCGGACCTCTCCGTCGACGAGGACAGCCAGCGTGGCGCCCGGAACATGGTGAGTGATGCGGAGTTGGTCGAGCCGTGCCTGCCAGTGACCCAAGTACAGCTTGTGGCCGTCGGAGTCCCTCGTCCCCCAGTCGCCCTTGGCCGACCAGTTGCCCTGCGCGTCCCAGCTCAGGTTCTTCGGCATAGCTGCTCCCTCGGTGATGCGGATGACGTTCTCAATATGCGAACACTGTACGCACGTGGGCGCAGCGTTCGCAATGGTGTGTCTTGTATGCGCGCTTCCGGGGCGCCCCCGTCCCGGACCGGGACCTGGAAGCGCCGCCCGCCCCGGCGGGGGTGGCCCGCGCGGGTGCCCTGCCCGCCCCCGTGTGGATCGCATGGGGGCGCCGGGGCGGAGGCTGTGATCTTGATCGTAAAGTGCGGGCCCCAGGAAGCGGAAGGCGCTCAACCGGTATACGGAATCCCCCCGTCCTCCGGCGAGCGGGCGCGGACGGAAGGCGACGTTAAGGGCCCACAGGCAAGGGTTTCGAGGTACGAACTGCTGTGCGTGCCGGGCCGATGGCGCAAAGCCGTGGTACCCGGCCGGCACTCGGCAGGCGTGACCCCGCGGAACCGTGAAGCGGCCCTTCCCCGCTCGCCGCTATTGGCGCGAAGGCGCGCTTACCCCTCCGGCGGAACCGAAGCGAGCACTGCGCACGACGTACCCTATTGCGCACACCATGGGCTAGGGTGGTGGGTGACGAGAAGAAGGGCGAGGACACACATGCAGCAGGCCAACCAGCAGCCGATCCCCTCCGTATGGACCCGCCCCCGCCGTCGGCGGGAACCACTGACCCGCGAACGCATCGTGGCAGAAGCCGTGCAACTGCTGGACGCCGAAGGAATCGAAGCGCTCAGCATGCGCAGCCTCGGCAACCGGCTGAACGCCGGGGCCACATCGATCTACCGCCACGTGGCCAACCGGGACGAGCTCATCGAACTGGTCGTCGACGAGGTCTACGGCGAACTGCGCATCCCGGCCGCCGCGGACGAGTCCGAATGGCGGGCCGCCGCCGTGGACGCCGCCAACAGCCTGCGAGCCATGGCGCTGCGACACCCCTGGGTCGCCTCCGTACTCGGTCAGGTGGGCCTGTCCCACCTCGGCCCCAACGTGATGCGGATGTCGGACCAGATGCTCGCCATCTTCGAAGCCGCCGGATTCCCCTCACGCGAGACCGACCGGGTCATGAGCACCCTCGTCTCCTACGTCATCGGCATGGCCACCTCCGAGGCCGCGTACCTGTCGATGATCGCCCGCAGCGGCAGCACCGAGCGGGAGTGGGTGGACAGCCTGTACCCGGCCCTCGAGGAAGCCACCCGCGATCACCCGCGCCTGGCGGAAGGACACGCGGCCCAGCGGGACAAGGACCCCGGCAAGGTCCGCGACGAGACCTTCGACTACGGACTCCAGCGCACCCTCGACGGGCTGGAGGCCCGCCTCGCCCACCACAGGTCCGCCTGACCGCACCGGGCCGGAACACGATCCCGCCGCGGCGCGAACACACGTCAGGGGAACACTGAACGACCGCTTGAACAAGGCCTGTTGGCTCTCCCTCGCGAGTACCGTGTCGAACGCCATCAAAGACACACACGAGGACGAGGAGGCCACCGTGGAAGTGTCAGGTCTTCCCCAAGCACCGACAGGCAGAAGCACCCTCCGCACACCGTCACCGCCCGACGCCACCCCGCGGAGCGCCAAGACCCGAGTCCGGCCGACATGAACGGCACGGCTGGCTCACCCCATCGCACCACCGCGGCCCGGACCGACGATTCGTTCCATGTCTTCGACACGACGCTGCGCGACGGCGCGCAGCGTGAAGGCATCAGCCTCACTGTCGCGGACAAGCTGGCCATCGCCCGGCATCTGGACGACTTCGGCGTGGGCTTCATCGAGGGCGGCTGGCCCGGCGCCAACCCGCGCGACACCGA
>NZ_JBSFTT010000070.1:0-20263 GCF_053591415.1 Streptomyces sp. NPDC003032
CGAAAGCCGTGGAGCCAGGCGATGGTGCGCTCGACAACGTAGCGGAAAATGCCCAGGCCAGTGCCGTGTGGCTCGCCTCTCTTCGCGATCACGGGGCGGATTCCGCGCCGCCAGAGCAGGCGGCGGTACTTGTCGTGGTCGTAGCCGCGGTCGGCCAGCAGCGCGTCGGGGCGCCGACGCGGTCTGCCGACCTGGCCCGCGACGGCGGGAATCTTGTCGAGCAACGGCTCGAGTTGGGTGACGTCGTTGCGGTTTCCGCCGGTCAGCGACACCGCGAGCGGGATGCCCTGTCCGTCGGCGACGAGGTGGTGTTTACTGCCCGGCCGTGCGCGGTCGACCGGGCTGGGCCCGCTTTTGGGCCCCGTCGGACGGCCCGCACGTGCGAGGAGTCGATCACCGCCCGCTCCCAGTCCAGCTGGTTCTTCGACCGCAGCTCTTTCAGCAGCAACTGGTGGAGCTGGTCCCAGACGCCGGCCTCGTTCCAGGCCGCAAGGCGCCGCCAGCAGGTCATGCCCGAGCCGAAGCCGAGCTCCTGGGGCAGGTACTCCCACTGGATGCCGGTGTGCAGAACGAACAGGATCCCGCACAGGGCCCGCCGGTCCGGCACCCGCGGTCTGCCCTCGACCAGCTTCGGACCCGGCTTCGGCAGCAACGGCTCGACCAGCGCCCACAGTTCGTCTGACGCGATCCACGGCCGCGACTCACGGTTTCCCATACCCAGACCTACGAGACAGCAGGCCGAGAGTCTCATGATCAGCAGCTTTTGTTAGAGCCTTTAAGCCCTGTTTCACGACAAAGGGTGGCCGTTGCGCCAAGGACAGCGCCTACAGAGGCTGGCTCTGATCCGGTACCTGCCAGGCAGGCAGAGTCTCTTGCGACGCCCCCTGCTGCAGGCGGCCTGCAGATGGGGCCAACGTACGGGGCTGACGGGACTGAACTTCACCCACGACGGGAGAGTCTGCACGGCGGGACTCTTGGTCCCGCGCTCTTTTTGGTCCCGCTTTCAGGCCCGTAGAAAAAGCGCAGGTCAGGAGGTATCTGCCCGCCTGGCACGGGACTGACGGGACCCAGCCTGACAGTTATCACCTGAACAAGGCACCACCAACACGCGCGCGCCCATCATGAAGGCCCATCTCTCTCAGCAGCTTATAACTGCCGGGTTCGGTCCCGTCAGTCCCGCTGTCGGGGATCACCCCCCGTTGACCAGGCATTTCCCGGTACGGGACTGAAGCGCTCCGCACGACGCGGGACTGAACCCCAGCCCAGACGGCTGTCCTGCCTCCCCCACTTGCGGGACTGACGGGACCGAGAATCCCCGACACGCCGGGGTGTTCCTTCCTCGCGAACCCCTGTGGGTTACGCTCGTGCCGCAAACCTGAATCCTCAGTCCCTTCAGACCCGTTGGTCCCGCTGGAGACCAGCCCTGCCTGGGGGGAGCCCCTGCAGGACGAGGGAGCTTCAGAGACCGCCCCAAACTGTGACAAGGACGACCCGGTGACCCGCCAGCCCTCGACCGCGCCATTGGTCCCGGACGAGGCCGTGCACGGACGCACGATCGCCCGGTGGTGTGCCCGTGCAGGATGGCCGGTGCATCCGCTGGCGCCGCTGCAGAAGGTCCCGCCGGCCAACTGCCAGGCCTGCAAGGAGGACCGGCACACCCCCGTGTCGTGCCCGTGCAAAGCGGCCGGACGCTGGTGCCACGGATTTCACGCTGCGACTACCGACCTCGACCGCATCGACACCTGGTGGCACTCAGAGTCCCGTTTCGGCGTCGGTGTCTCCTGCGGCCCCGCGGACCTGGTCGTCCTGGACGTGGACGCCCACGCAGCGCAGGTCCCCGACCGGTCCCGTCTCCTGCCGGGCATCCCGATCGCCCCTCAGGTCAACCTGGACGGTCTGGCCACAGGCTTCGACACCCTGGCGCTGCTGGCAGCGCTCCGCCGCCAGCCCAGCCCGGTCGAGGACACCGGGACCCTGCGAGTACGCACGCCGTCCGGCGGACTGCACATCTGGTACCGCAACCCGCACCCCGCCACCCGCTACCGCTCCTCCACCGGATCGAGCCCGAAGATGGCGCTGGCCTGGCAAGTGGATGTGCGCTCCGACAACGGCTACATCGTTGCCCCCGCAACCCGCACTGCCGCAGGCAGTTACCGCCCCGTGGGAGACGCCCGCTACCCGGCGCCGCTGCCCCAGTGGCTGGCCGAAGAACTCGTCCGCACCCACCATGTTCCCGCCCCCATTCCTCAACCCGCCGCCGTTCGCCGTGCCCCGCGGCGGCGCCGTGCGGCCAAGGGCGCAGAACGTCTCCTGGAACCGCTTCTGGCCGAGGTCGCCGCCTGCGCGGCCGTGCCGGAAGGCGCCAGCTTCACAGAAAAACTCAACCGCGCCGCCTACACGGCCGGCGGCCTGGTCCAGGGCGGACACCTCACCGAGACCGAGGTGCGGGAGCTGCTGAGGGAAGCAGCCCACACCGCACGCCCTGCTCAGGAACACCGCAACCTCACGATCATCGAGTCCGCTCTGTCTGCGGGCGCCCAGCGCCCCCTCCACCCCCGAGGACGTTCATGAGCGCCGAGCCCGCACGCTTCGACGCCGAAGCGGCCGCCGCCCAGATACACCAGCAGAGCCTGGACTTCACGCTGCCCGAAACGCACCCCGGCCTCCCGGCCCAGCAGACGGACGCCCGCTACACATCCGCAGCCCCCGCCCCGGACGTCTTGTTGCCCAGTTCCCTGACCGACCGGGGCAACGCCAAGCTGTTCGCCCGCCTCTACCGCGACCAGTTCCGCTACGTGATCGGCATGGGCTGGCACTCCTGGGACGAATACCGCTGGAAACTGACCGGCGGCGACGAAGCAGCGGTGTGGGCCGCCGGTGAAATGGCTGAACAGATTCCCGACCACGACCCCCAGGGCCGGTTCACCAACCGCCAACTGGCCGCGCACCGCCGCCACTCCGAATCCACCTCCGGCCTCAAAGCCCTGCTCTACCAGGCGCAGGCCGCGCCCGGGCTGCGCCTGGACCCGGAGATCCTGGACGGCGACATCTACGCCCTGTGCACCCCGGCCGGCGTCGTCGACCTGCGCACCGGGACGCTCCGCAAGCCCGACCCGCTCACCGACATGCACTCCCGCGCCACCCTCGTAGCCCCGCACGCGATGCCCATCCCGCGCTGGGAGAGCTTCCTGCGCGACACCTTCGGCGAGGACACGAAGGGCCTGGAGACCACGCGTTTCCTGCACCTCCTGCTCGGCTACTCGATCACCGGCGACGTCGGCGCGCAGGTCCTGCCCTTCCTCTACGGGTCGGGAGCCAACGGCAAGAGCGTGCTGCTGGAAGTGATGACGCAAATCCTGGGCGACTACGCCAACGCCGCCCCGCCCGGATTCCTCATGGAGAAAGGCAAGTTCACCGAACACTCCACCGAGCTGACCGAGCTGCACGGCCGGCGCATCGTGGTGTGCAGCGAGCTCAAGCCCAACGACAAGTTCAACGAAGCCCGCGTCAAACTCCTCACCGGCGGCGACACCATCACCGCGCGACGGATGCGGCAGAACTTCTTCACCTTCACCCCCACGCACAAGCTGTGGCTGCTGGGCAACCACCGGCCCGAAGTCGGCACCGGCGGCTACGCGTTCTGGCGCCGCATGCGGATCATCCCCTTCGAGCGCAGCGTCCCCGACGAGCGGAAGATCGACAACCTGGCCGCCGAACTCGTCCGCGACGAAGGCCCCGGCATCCTGCACTGGCTCATCGAGGGAGCCCGACGCTACCTGGCCACCCGCGACCCACTGACCGGCCCGGCCTCCGTCCGCGTGGCCACCGCCGCCTACGAGACCACCGAGGACCACGTCGGACGCTTCCTCACCGAGTGCTGCACCAAGGGCGCGGACGGCGGCGGCTCCGACCTGCGCGTGGAGCAGAAACTGCTCTACGAGACCTACGGCCGCTGGTGCTCCGATGAAGGCATCAGGCCCTCCACCAGTCGCGCATTCGCCAGCCGCATCCGCCAGGAACTGGGCCTGGCCTCACCCGCCGATATGATCAAAAACAACGCGACCAAGCTGTACCCCGGCCTGGCCCTGCTCACGGACGAAAATTCCCCCGGCAACGGAGGGCCGAAGCCGTGAGGAACCGCCGCAGTCTCTGTGAGTCCGCGCGCCGACCGTACGATGGACGACGCCTGCTTCTCCCGCTCGCTCTCAAGGGAGCCGGGAACGCGGGCCGCGTGGATGCCACACCCGTAGGCCGGTGCCCGGCCGCCCAGACCAAGGAGGCCTGATGAGCGCGATCCCACAGGAAGGCGATCTCGTCCAGGAAGCCGAGGTCATTTGGCTCGAGGACACCGCGGACATGGACTACGTCCGCCAGGCCCTGGACAAGGTCGGCACCCGCAAGGGCAAACCGCGCTACGAACGCGACGGCCGCATGATCGGCTACACCAACCTCACCCCCGACGCGCCGCGCAGCGCCGACAGCGGCCTCTTCGCCCGCCGCACCTTCTACCTGCTGCCCCACGACCGCCCCAACCGGCCCGACGACCCCGAGTGCCCCTACCGGGTCGGCTCGCCCCTGGAAGCCGTCGACCCGCGCACCGTGGCAGCGGGCAAGGCTGGATCGAAGACCCCCCGCTCCCAGGCCACCGGCGAGATAGTGCCCGCCCGCTCGTAGACGGGGAGCCGCGCCCGTTCTCTTGGGCCTCCGTCGACGGGCTTCGGCCTGGCGGCGGCCAGGCCTGGACGGAGGCCGCGTCGTCCGCGCATGTACGCCGACGTGCGTTCCCCCAGGTCAGCACGCTGCAGCGATTTCGCACGTGTATCGCGGAGCAATTGGTGCGCAGCAATTTGGGGATCTGGCGCCAATTGGTTTCGTGATTTGGTTCGCCGAATCACCGTGCGCAGCAGGAGGAATTGGGGCTACGCTGAATCTGTACCGCAACGAAAGTTGCGCTGCTTCCCGGACTGGCGGTTGACACTAGGACGGGAACAGACGAGACAGCCGCCCCGACCCTGGACAGATTGAGGCGACTGTCCCTGTCTCTGTTGCTAGCGGCCGCGGAAGATGAGGTAGAGGATCAACGTCGAGCAGATGTCAACTGACAGCTGCACGCCGAGACTCCTCAGCCATCGCCTCCCGCGGCCGTAACGCACGGCCTCGAGCTGCGATGCCCACTCCCTGAGGCGACGGACCGTACGGCGCCGTCGCCTCGACCTTTGGGCAAGCCACCTACGCACGCGCATGTGTTCTCCTTCCTCGATTCACCAAACGCAGTACAGGCACACGCAGTTGTGCGTGCGCCGCGCCAGAAGCCTGACTGGGAATGGAGGACCGAGGAAGGGCCCGGAGTGGAGCCTATTCACAAAGCCTGTCGGGCCGGGGCCGTTTTCTCAGATTCCTCAAAACCGCCCTGCCCGCAGTAGCTGCCTCGACCGTCGCACCGCGGATCCACAGTGCCGCTCTGGCTTGAGGCGCACGACGCTGGTCGCGGTGGTGTGGCCCGTGTCAGATCATTCGGCGGCGTTTCCTCAGTTCGGCGAGCCATTCTTGGAGTTGTTCGTCGTCGTGGAGGTAGCCGCCGCCCTTGTGTACGGGCAGGTCGATTCCGCACAGGAGGTTCAGTGCCCACGATGCGATGCCGTTCCCAGCGAGCCGGTCGTCGGCCACCCACCGTGTGGCCCAGCGATCGACCTCGTCCCTGGTCAGCCGGCCTTCGAGGAGCAATGCGAAGCGGTCCTCGATGTCATCAAGAGTCGGCTGGTGGCGTGCGTCCATGTCCTGACCGTACAGCCGGGGCAGAGGTTGCCTGATGCGGTCGGCCCTAGCCTTCGATGAGGCTTCCCGAGGGAATCTCGGCGTTTTTGGCTTTGTCGCCGGGTGGGAGTTGGCGGTCGTAGCAGCCCTGGCGCCAGACCAGCTTCTTGAATTGCTCCGGGGTGAGCACGCCCTGCCATGGGGTGCCGCCCGGGCAGAAGACGCCTTCGCAGGTGGAGCAGTAGTGCGCCGGCAGCCAGTACTCGTTGGCCAGTGTCTCGCCGGACGTCTCGGCGACATCCTTGTCCCGGCCGTCGCTGCGCACCACCGCGATGGTGACGGCGAAGATGAGCAGCCCGAGGACTACACCGCCGACCGTGTACAGCGGGTTGTCCTGCTCGACGCCCGTGTAGGCGAGGCCGCCGCCGAACATGAGGCTCAGGACGAGCCCTTCGGCGAAGTGCAGGCAGCCGTCGCCGCCGCCGTCGCTTTTCTCCGGGCCCTTGGCCAGGCGGGAACCGAGTTTTTTGGCCCGGGCTTCCTTGCCGGAGCGCGTCTGCTCGACGGTGTGTACCTCGGCTGAGCCGCAGCGCGGGCATAGGGGCGTCGGCGGCCCGGGCCTTGCGTCCGTTGTCATGCGCAGAACGCTATCGGGCTCGCTGCCCACACATGACAGGAGCTCGGCCGGATACACCAGCACTCGCAATGGCGCATCGAAGCCCGCCGTCTGTGTGCGCCGAATGCGGCACCCGGTGCACCAACGAACAGTAGAAGGCCAGGTGTTCGGCTCGTAGCGAGCGCCGGGGATCCTGGAAGGGGCCTGGGTCAGGGCAGCAGGCCCACATGGTTGATCCGGAGGCATCTCCGACTCGCCGGAGGGATCGGGGCAGACGGCTGGCAACGGTGTGCGAGGGGCAGCGGGTCACCAGAGCCCAGTCGGTGAACAGGGCCAGGCTCGGCGATTCAGCTAGGCCATGGCGGCGGCCACGGTCTCGAGAACGGCGAGCTGGCGGGGGTGGACTCGAACGTCGGTTTGGCGCAGCGAGCGGAGTGTGGTGCCTTCGGCGCACAGCCGGCACAGCCCGACCACCGGCATCGGACCGGCTCCGATCAGAAAGTGGGAGGCGGAGCTGTCGTAGACGGGTCGGTAGCACCCGGGGCACAAGTGGCAGTCCTCAGTTTGTTCGACTGGCGGCGCGTCGGGGCCGAGCAACGGGATGATCCGCCGGATGTTCTCCCCGGCTTCGGCCCACAGCTTCATGGGCCGTTCCGCGGACCGCTCGAGGACGACATCCCCGTCCGGCTCTTCGCTGGTGCGGACGCGGGCCAGTGTGCCGACGCCTTCCTCGGGCTGGTCGGGGAGGAATGCCAGGACAGTCCTATGGCCGGGTTCCTCGGTCACCCCGAAGATGTGTGCCCTCCCGGCAGCGAGGGCCGCAGCCACCTTGGTGAGCCCCTGGCCGTCATCATCGTTGCGCAGACGCAGCGGCCAGCAACCCTCGGCGCCGTCGATTTTGGCGGGGGAAGAGGTGATCAGCACTCCGTTGCCGGACTGGCGAACGTCCAGGTGCTGCATCCCCTTGGTGGAGTGGAACGCGGTGCCAAACCACTCCGGACTCGGCTCCCGACTCTCGCCCCGGGAGCGGCGCGGCTTTTGCTGCTTGTGGCGTCCCATGAGGTACCTCGCAGCGGCGACCTCGTGCAGGGGCCGGTTGGTCCGCTGGTTTCACAACCGGCAGCCCGCCAACTGCTTGCGCCTGAGGGACCGGTGTTCACCCGCCTGGCCCGCGGGGGTGTGTCCTGCGGGGCGGTTCCGACCGCTAGCCACAGGCGGAGCATCCGCGGATCCTCGGTCTGCGGATCCGGCGGGAGGCGGCCCGGCGTGTTTTCTCGGCAGCAGAGGACCGTGGTTGTTCTGGAAGAGCAGAACGATCCGGTGTACCTGGTGCTACCGCAGAAAGGTCTTTCCGTACATGACCGGGTCATCGCTCTGGGGCAGATGTTGTTGAAGTAGCTCCGCGTGCCTTCGATGAATTCGCTGCGGGCGGCCTTGAACTGGCTCGTGACCCAGGCAAAGGGGCGCTGCTCGTCGCTGGAAATCCAGACGGGCTCGTCCTCGTCGAAAGCGGGGGTCGTGCCTGGTAGCTGGAGCAAGTCCCCCATGTCAGCCAGCCGCGTTGCCGGGGCTATGAGTCGGTCAGGTCCTTCGAGTTCCAGGCGGGCTACCGCTTTGAGGAGGCGCTCGTACACCTCGAAGGCATGCTCAAGTGCCTCCTCGTGGCGCCGATCAGCTTGCTCTCTGCGCTCTTCGGCCTTGGCCCTGATTGACTCATCTTCGTCGGATTGGTCTTCGTAGATCATGCCCAGCCACGAGGCAGCGATTCCGCTGACGTCGCAGGACCGCTTCAAGTCATCTGCAGCCGCCAGCACTTCGAGGCACGCCGCATGCTGGCTGGTCCTCCGCGCGTGCTCGAGTTGCGCTCGGCTTGCGGCCACTGCCGAGAGACGCGCAGCGCGCGCTTGCACGTAGACCGCCGGGACGCCTACGACGGCGACGGCGGCCGAGACGATGGATGTGATCACCTCTATGGACACAGGATGATCGTAACGACGGCTGTTGAAGCCACATGAGGTGTCGTCGATGTCGTCTACGAGCGGGGGACCGTCGATATCCGTAGCGCTGTCTGCCGACCCTGAACGGTCGGTGTAGAGGCATTGATCGGCCACACTCTGAGTCACTACGGTGTGTGAGTGGATGATGACGAGGGGGATCGGTTCTCGGACGCGATGCGGCTTCTGCTGCTGATAGCCGCTGTATCCGACCCGTTGAACGAGGCAGAGAAGCAGGCTGGTCCGGGGGGCGCCGTGGCTGTTCTGCGCGCGGAGGGGCGGCTGCAGAAACTGGACTTCTGGCTGCGTAATCCGGATTACCTGGCGGACGAGCTCCTGAATGACTACGAGCGCGAGCGGGAGCCCATCAACCTGGAGTTGGCGGGCGTCATCCTGGATTCGGATGAGCCGGAGATCTGCTCGATCCCGATGCTGCGCTATCTGTTCGGGGCGTTCGAGTACATCGACCAGGCGATGAGCGTCCTGGCCGCCCCGCGGCTGGTGCTGGTCGTGCCGCGGCGAACCGCCAACCGGGTTCTCCAGGACAACTACTACCTCACGGACAAGGGCCGCGAGCTCGCCGAACGGGCAACGCGGGAGTTCCCGGTCCTGGCCTGGTACACCGAGCGCGCCCGCCTCGTCCGCGCGCTGGCCGAGGCCACCGGGCATTCGGCCCTGGCGCTGCGAAAGCGGCAGTACCTGCAGCGCGACTACGCCCGGACCCCGTTAAACAAGGTCATTCCGTCGATCGCCGACCGGGCTCGTGCGCGCCTTGCCCGGTTGCGGGCCGAAGCAGAGCAGGGGGACGCCGCGTGACCACAGAGCCTTTACCGGTGCCTTCCGAAGGGGAGCTGTACGAGCAGATCGCTGCCCGTATGACGTCCGCTGATGCGGACAAGGTCCGCGAGACCCTGTCTGCCCATGGCATCGAGCTGACCAGCCCGCTGCCCGCACGACGCCAACTGGTGGTACACCGGCTCTACTGCGAGGGCATCAAGTCCGCCACGGACGACAACGACGGCGCCTTCACCCGCGACATGACGCTGTGGCGCCGCAACGCGCGGCCCTGGACGCGTGATGCGAACCGGGGCCCTCAGCTGAAGTCTGTGGAGCCTGTTTCCAGGCTTTTGACGGCCGCTGGATAGACCGCCGTCGGGTCGGGCACCACTGACAGCAGCGGATCGTTCGCGGCGAACAAGCCCGGCTCCATCACTTTGCCGCACTCGTCGCAGTCGATCAGGACCGGTAACTCATCGTCATCCTCGCCGTCGAAGCCGAACTCGTCGCCCTTACGAGGGTCCTCATTCTCCATAGCGGAGGACTACCCCGGCTCTGTGAGCAGCACCGAGGCCCGCAATAAGCTAAGCAGGCTTGGCACGAACGGTCCCCGGCGAAATCGCCGGGGACCGTTCTGTCTTGCGCCGAACCGGCGGTCTCAGCTACGGCTACGACCGCTTCCGCATCGACCCGGCCGTGGCCCCGCTTCAGTGGCCGGACGATGTCCTGGAACAGTTCCTCTACGACTTCGGCGACAACGACCACTTCGTAACCGACTACGGCAGCATCGACCTGCGCGAGATCACCGGGCGGCTCGAGACGATCCCGGCCGCGGACTTCCACGGGATGCCGACCGGAGCCTCCGACGACGGCTGCATCGAGGAGTACGCCAAGAACCCGGTGCACTGGATCGACGTCCGCCCCCGCGAAGTCGGCCTGCACTGGGAAGAGCACGGGACGTGGCTACGCCCGCCGCTCCTGATCGACCGGTGCTTCCTGGACCCGTCGAGCAGCGGGCTGCAGGTCGTGGAGGGCCGCACCCGCGTCGGCGTCCTGCGCGGCCGCGTGCGCGAAGGACTGCACGTCGCTCCCGCCCACCAGGCGTGGGTGGCGCGTCCGTGAGAATCTGCCCCGTCTCGCTGCGTACGCTGCGGGCATCAAGGTGTTCTTGAGGAAGAGCTGCGGATGACTGAGAAGGCGTTTGTGCCCGGGCCGCGCCGGGACCTGGCGATGCACAACGACTGGTGGGTGTCGGGCTGGGAGTACGTCCTGCCCCGTCAGGGCTTCCCGCTGACCATGCTGATCGGGACGGCGTGCCAGCCCGGCTTCACCGGCTCCCTGGACGACCTCCTGCGAGAGATCTTCGACGGGCACTGGGACATGATCGGCGGCGACCTCGACGGTTCCCTCACCTTCTCCTGGCCCGATGAGGAATGGGACTACGAGGATGCGCCGGAGGGCCGCGAGACATGCGAGGCGGCCCGCTGGGAGCAGTTCAGCACCATGCTGACGACAGCCGGCTTCCCGGTGCCCACCACCGTGCGGGACCTGTCCGAGCTCTACCTGACGTGGGGCCTGGCCCGCTGCGAAGAGACGCCGGACGGCACCCGATGGTCCATGCCCGCCGTGCTCCCGCTGCCCGGCGACCTGCTGCCCCTGGACCCCGAACTCACCCAGCGCCTCGACGAAATCCGCTGGATGATGCGCACCGGCCCGCTCCTGGACAGCCTCATCGACCACCTGGTCGACGATCTGGGTGAACCGGCGGAGACCCTCACCTCCCTGGACCGGCTGGCGGCAGCCACGGGCCAGGACGTCGACGACGTCCGGCCCGCTCTCACGGAACTCGTGAAATCCGGCGACGCTCGTGTCCAGCGCGGCGAGGAGCCGGCCGACGCGGAGCGCCTGGAAGCCCACCGCCGCTTCCGCCTGGTCATGGACTGGGAGCACTTCCACAACAACCGCATCCAGCTGAGCCGCGGGTGACTGAGGCCGCGCACGGCACCGTAGGGACCAGTGACACGCGCCTCATCGTGCTCCGCGGCAACAGCGCCTCGGGCAAGTCGTCCGTCGCAGCCGGCCTGCGCGAGAAGTTCGGCCGCAACCTCGCCATCGTCGCCCAGGACAACCTCCGCCGGATCGTGCTGCGCGAACGCGACCGGCCCGGCGGCGCCAATATCGGCCTGATCGACCTCACCGCCCGCTACGCCCTCGACAAAGGCTTCCACGTCGTCCTGGAAGGCATCCTGTACGCCGCCCGCTACGGCACGATGCTCCAGGACCTGGTGCGCGCCCACCAGGGCGTCACACGGTGCTACTACCTCCACGTGCCCTTCGAGGAGACGGTGCTCCGGCACGCGACGAAACCAGATGCCGAGTACCTTGCGCACGTCAGCGAGGGTCACCTACGCGACTGGTACCGAGACAAGGACCTGCTCCCCGACGGCCTGGAGACCGTCGTCGACGCGGCCAGCACCCTGGACGACACGGTCCAACTGATCCTTGCCGAGAGCGGCCTGGACGGCATTCCCCCGATCGACCGCTGAGGGGCGCCACCGCAGGTACGGTCAGTTTCACGGCAGGAAAGACGGCGCACACCACCGGACCCAGGGGGGCCAATGGGCGTGGAGAACGGATCGCAGAGCATTCCGTGGGGTGGTGAGTGGCGACGGCACCTCCGCTCCGATGCCGAGAGGGATCTCGTGCGCTCGTGGATGCGCCGTGTCGAATGCCCGACCTGTAAGGCGGCCGTAGGGCAGGCCTGCCGAACCGCGGGCGGTCGCCCGACCGATCATCACCGTGCCCGCCGCGACGCTGTCGGCCCGATCCCGTACGAGAAGTGGAGGGAGCAGGGCCTCATTCCGGAGCAGCGGACGTACACGATTCCGGCTGTGCTCAAGGAGTCGGAGAAGGCCCGCGCCGACTTCAACGTGGACACCGCCCTGGCTGATGGGGTAGCGGTCGTCCGCATGTTCCTCGCCGACCGGCTCGGGTTGTTCCTCCAGGGCGAGGAGGCCATGGACCGCATCGACGACGCCGTGCGCAAACTGATCGAGGTCCGCGGCCCGGTGGGGACGGCCGACGTGGTCACTGTCCTCACCAGCCAAGTCGCCTCGCTGCTGGCTGCGAACGCCGGACCCGACGGTGATCCGGAGGCCCTGTTCGACACGATGATCCGCGCGCAGATCGACATGGTCCGCAGGATGAATGCGATCGAGAAGGAACGAGCCGACGGCTGACCGGCCCTCCACTGATGTAGTGCCACCCACTAACCTCCTGCCGACGCAGTACCAACGTGCACGCCGGCGGTGTCCCGTTCGAGCGAAGGGCTGAGCTGTGCCCGACCGACCTGAAATCGTCTGCATCTGCGGCTCCACCCGGTTCGTGGACGAGATGCGTGCGGTGGATCGTGATCTGGCCTTCGCCGGGATCATTGTTCTCGCGCCAGGCGAAGCAGACGAGTTGATCACCGACAAGCAGAAGACGGCTCTGGACGCCCTCCATCTGCGCAAGATCGACCTGGCAGACCGGGTTCTGGTCGTCAAAGCCGTTACTGGTGGCGCGTTCAGCGGCACAACGAGATCTGTCAATGAGCTGTGTAACGGGGCCTGGAACTCATGCAGGGGCGAGGTCCCCGCGTGCCCCTCCAGGGAACTCGCCTGGCAGGGCGTTCTACGAGGCCAAGCCGCAGCGCGAAACAGCGACCGTGGAGTCGGGCAGACACGGACGGCGAGCGGTCACGACGATCATCTCTGCAGTCCGGCCTGCCGCCGACCCACTCCGTTGCCAACGACCCACCGGTCTGGGGGAAGGTCAGCTGTCCTGGTTCGCCCTGCGCCGGCGTCGGCCGGTCAGCACCAACTCGGCTGCCGTGCCGGCAGCGAAGACCAGAGCGGTCGCCGCATAACAGGCCCGGAGCCACGACGGTCGATCAGACTCCGAAAATGCGAGAAAAGAGAACCATATCACCCCCAGAAGTCCCCCGAGTCGCTGGGCCGTTACCTGCGACCGTGAAGCATTGGTGCGGACCTCTGACATGTTTCCTCCGGCCACTCGATGATCCCGAACCGGCCGCATTCTTACAGCCCCAGAACACCAGAGGGTCCGCCAGGGGGCACGCCGTTGACTCAAGGGGCCCCGGAAGGTTTCCATCGTTGCGGCGTCATCAGGGTAACGGAAGGTGCTGATTCACCGTCAACCTTACGGGCGATGGCGGAGTGGCGCGGAGTCGCAATTTCATTGCGCTGTACAGTTAAATCGCGCCTGTCGTGGGAAGTTTGACCGGCAACCTCAAATCGCGCTCAAGTGCTTCGGCTCGGTTGCGTCCGGTGACTCAGCCCACACCGGCTAGCTCTTGATCTTGCACTGCATCACTGGGGTAACGTGCCCATCGCGTCGCTAGACCATCGACGCCCAGTAAGCCGCAACGGGGATCTGTGCGCACTGACCATGCGCATGCCTAAAGCAAAGCCGTATAAATCCGGCCGCTCGTTGCCGTTATGACGGGGAACCATCAGTTGAACCCTCTGCACGCCCGCGCCGTGTCACAGCGGCCGTTCTTGTCTCTCTTGCTCCCGCCACCTGAAGGGCCGACTGCCACCCCGGCATCAGCACCCTGCAGCACGCCGGAATCCGGTTAGCCGACGCACTGGCGCACGTGCGCCTGCCTTGTCGTGCGGGTCGATCGCTGTCGTTGCCGTCCAGCCGCCTGCCTTTTAGCGCAAGGCGCCGGTCCGTCGTCCCCAAAGGCGCTTCCGTCCTCGCATCGGAATTCCACCGTCATGTGACGCCCCGCCTCAGGGGTGGGTGCTTACATTTCACTGAATGCCGCCACGGGGCTGGCCAGTCGGCTTTGCCTTCCCTGTGCGTTCCGGGTTTCTGTAGTGGTTGCTGCTGACGGACTCCAGTCGCTTGACCGAACTCCCTGCTGCCCTTTCCGGGAGAGGGGTGTTCCGGTATGCCAAAATGCAGGGTTTCGGAATCGGCAGGCCTGCTGATGCCGATTTGCATATCGATATCGGGCCTGTATGTTTCTATTCATCACCCACGGCCTGTGGGTGATGAATTTTCCAGTGCACCTGTTGAGGGTGTTTTTTTAGTGTTTCCTTGGGGGAAACGATATGAAGCGAACCAAGACCCTGGTTGCAGCCGGCGTTCTTGCTGCCGTTGCCACTGTCGCCGTGTCCACGAGCGCCTCTGCGGACAACTCTGTGGACTCGGCGAAGGAGACCACTGCCGTCGCTTTTAAGGAGGCGGCGCAGGGACCCGAGAAGAAGTCCGCGACGGTGGCCCAGCGGGGGCTGTGGAAGGAAGTAGCCAAGAAGGCTGCTGCTTCTTTTGCGGGAAGTGCGGCTTATGATGCCGCTAAGGCGCACGTGAAGAAGCAGTACGGTAAGGCTCCCAAGGGCTACTTTGTGCGAGGCGGCGCCGCCGTGTCCGACGGTACGGAATCCGTAGATCTGAACCGCGCCTTCGACTAATCGTTCATCACGTCCATGCGGGGGCTGAAATGCCCCCGCATGGACGTCACTTCACAACGGTAAGGATGAGTGGGAGTGGGAAACAATAACAGCCCCCAGTCTCTGCTGTCCTGGCGCAGATCACGGCGTGTCACTGTCGCGATGGCAGCCATGGCAACCACTGCTGTATTGCTCTTTCATTTCAGCATGACTGCCCTGTACAACACTCCCTTTAATCCGGTTCAGAAGGATCTCAGTCGAGTGATCACCGGATACATGTCGCCGCAGTTCAGTCAGGACTGGCATCTCTTTGCTCCGGACCCGGTCGACGCGGACTCGGGGATCCTGGTCCGCGCCAAGGTGCGGACCCAGGACGGGCAGGACGTCACCGGCTGGACGGACATCACCACCCCGCACATCGCGAAGGTGCACAGTCAGCGGATGTGGCCGGCCCGGGTCGACCGCCTGCCCACAGGCGTCAAGGCCCAGCTTGAGTCCTGGCGCGACCCTCTCCTGGAGAAGATCCGGAACAAGAACAAGCTTGACCAACCGAAGGGCTCTGCCAAGGGCGGCACAAAAGCGGAAAATCCGCCACTCACCGTGAGCGAGAAGAGCGGGCGCGAGAACGCGACCCGTTTCGCGCAGGCTCTCGCGACCTCGGAGGCGCGGCGCCACTGGGGGGACGCGGTGCAGGGAATACAGATAAGGGTCGTCTCCAATGAGTACCCTCGCTTTTCGGAGCGGCACATCAGGGAGGTCAAAGGGAAGATATCTTACTACGACCTGGACTGGATGAAGCCGCTTAAGGTTTCGGGATAACTATGAATCAGTTGCGCACGGATGCGATCTCTGCCGGAAAATGGGCGCGCTCGGCGTTCTACTCCCGCCTCGATGACTTCACCGGCACACGCCGTTCACTGATCGGTGCAGCCCTCACCCGGATCGTTCTCGGGGCAGTCGGTGTCTATTTCTACCTTCGGGATTACCTCGACCGGGGATATCTGTGGGGTCCGGACGGTGTGTGGCCGTGGCAGAACTTCATTGACCCGGTCTCGGGCAGTTCGCTCTCGCTCTACTCGCTCAGCAGGTCCGAGGTCTGGTTCGAGTTGGTCTTCCATACCGGGGCAGTGGTGGCTGTGCTGTTCATGCTGGGTTGGCGGACCCGCATCATGACGGTTGCGCACTATGTGTTCCTCTGGTCGCTGCAGCAGAGGAATCCGATGCTGATGGACGGCGGGGACAACGTCGCGGCGATCGTCCTCGTTTTCATGATATTCATTGACTCGGGAGCCCGGCTGTCCCTGGACGCACGCAACCGCAAGGACGGAAAACCGGCGCTCTCCGCTGTTGACTCCATGCGCTACCGGATCGTTTCGCTTCTCCATCACGCCGGACTGATCGCGGTGACCTTGCAGGTCTGCACCGTGTATCTGGTATCGGGCATGTACAAGGTGCAAGGAGAGCACTGGCAGGACGGAACTGCCCTCTACTACATCTTGCGTGTCAATGAGTTCGGCTGGCCCGGCGTCAACCACATCCTCTACGAGAACTCAGTACTCGTGGTCCTCATGACCTATGGCACCGTGTTCTTCCAGCTGGCATTCGCGTTCCTGTTGCTCAATCGCACACTGAGGCCTTTCGCTGTCGCCGGAGGCGTCCTTATGCATCTGGGCATCGCCATTCACATGGCAGGGCTCATCACCTTCTCACTGACCATGATCGGAATTGAGCTTCTCATCATGGGAGATGACCACTATCTCCGTATGCGTAAAATAGTCCGGCGATATACGGCGAAGGACGCTGCTATACCCGCCACTACATCGAAATGAGGGAAAAGGTTTCCGGCTCGGTATGGCGGCGGACCAAGAGGTACTTGGAGTCAAACCGCACAATACGAAGCGTCCTCGTGGGGCTGGGTGTGACGACCGTGGCCGCCACCGCTTGTTTCCTTTACCTCCCTCAGCCAGCCCGCCTGGGGGTTGCTGAAACGGGAGACGCGGGGCTGGGTGCCCGTGTGCGGGAAGCAGTGGGAAACGAGGAGGGTTTCCGTGGGCTTTCCGTCGCTTTCATCGACGGTGAGCGCACGACGTTCGCAGGGCTCGGTAATTCGGGGAACCCCGAGCATCCTTCGGTGGGAAAAGACACCGTCTTTGAGGTGGGATCCATCGGTAAGCCGATGACCGGCATGCTCCTCGCCTCGCTGGCCGACCAGAAGCGAATAGACCTCAGCACACCGCTGGAACGCCTTTTGCCGCGAGACCGGTTCTCCGACCCCGCCCTGGCGTCGGCGACGCTGACGGACCTCCTCACCCACCGGTCCGGTCTCGCCCTGATGCCCACCGGTCTGGACACGAGCCTCAGGGAAGCCGAACTGCGCCTGCTCGGCCGCGATCCCTACCGCGGATTCACCGAGCAGGATCTCTTCACCGCCGCCGCCGACGCGTCGCTCGGCCCACCCGGGACGTATGTGTACTCCAACTTCGGCATGGCCTTGGCCGGGCAGACCGCTGCCCGCCTCACCGGGAAGCCGTACGACAAGCTCCTCAAAGAGGAACTCCTCGACCCGTTGGGCATGGACCACTCCCAGATCGTCCGCAGCGGCGAGGCCATCCCGCCCAACAGCGCCAGCGGGACAAAAGCCACCGGTCCCGCCATGGATCACTGGCGGGCCTCGGGGTTCACGCCAGCCGGTGACCTCTGGTCGACGAGCAACGACCTTGCGATATTCCTGCGCGCGGTCCTGGCCAAAACCGCCCCCGGGGCACGAGCCACTGACCCCCTGCACCCCAGGGGACCGAACGGCGCAGTCGGCCTGGGCTGGAACGTCAGCCGCACACAAGGGCGCAGCCTGGTATGGCACGACGGAGCAACCGGTGGCTTCACCTCATACGTGGGCATGGACCCCGCACGCGGGCGCGGGGTGGTCGTCCTGTCGAATACCGACCGCTCGGTGGACGCCGTCGGCAGACGACTACTGGGATTTCACGCGGCATCAGCCGTCCAGGAGCCCCCGGAGTCCAGGAGATTCGCACCCGCGCTCACGGTGGTCTTCAGCCTGTGCGCCGGCCTTCTCGCTCTGTGGACCTCACGGCACCGGGGCCCTGGGCCCGCGTCGTGGATCCGTATGGCGATCGATGTGCTGTTCGGAGCAGGACTACTGGCCCTGGTTTGGCGGCTGGGCTCATGGCTGGTGGTACCGCCGGAAGTATGGGGTCTGGGCGTGTTCATCCTGGCCGGCGGAATCTGGTCGGCCCGGAACCAGGCAGCCCCCCGGGCAGGGAGCGACAAGGCTGCCGGAAGGCCCGGCGGGCGCTGGCCGCTCGTCCGCTTCACAGCTGTACGCGTCGCGCTCCTCATACTCGCCGCCGCGTCGCTGGTCTGACCGAGATTCCCGTCGTGGCGCAGGCGCACGTGACGTGCGCCACTGATGAAGGAGTGATGCACATGTACCCCACCGGAACGGCGCTCGCCGTGCGCCGCGCTTCTTGGAGCGTCGGCCCGTGACCGACGCCGCGATCGTGGGCACCGGACCCAACGGGCTCGCTGCAGCAGTGACCCTCGCCAGAGCGGGCTTGCGCGTCGAACTGTTCGAGGCCGCCGACACCATCGGAGGCGGCCTGCGCACCACGGCCCTGTTCGACCAGGACGTCGAACACGACATCTGCGCTGCCGTCCATCCCATGGCCGCCGCCTCGCCGTTCTTCCGCCAGTTCGACCTGCCAGCGCACGGGGTGCGGCTGCTGCAACCCGACATGCCCTACGCCCATCCCCTACCCGGCGGCGACGCGGCGGCGGCATGGCGCAGCATCAGCCGCACCGCCGAGCACCTGGGCGCGGACGGTCCCCGCTGGACGCGCCTCATGCAGCCTCTCGTCGACCGCTCCCGCTCCGTGGTCGACCTACTCCTGTCCGACCTGCGCACCCCGCCCCCAGACCTGGTCACCGGGCTGCTCCTGGCCCAACGGGTCCTGGCGCACGCCACCTCCCGCACCCCCTTCACCACCAGCGCCGCCCGTGCGCTGCTGACGGGAGTGGCGGCACACGCGGTCGGCAGGCTGCCCTCGCTGCCATCCGCCGCAGTCGCCCTGCTCCTTGCCCACACCGCCCACAGCACCGGCTGGCCCCTACCGGAAGGCGGCAGCGCCCGCATCGCCGACGCCATGGCCGCCGACATCAAGGCTCACGGCGGGGTCTTTCACCTCGGGCACCGCGTCCGGGACCTGGCCGAACTCGGCGACGTCCCTCTCGTCATGCTGGACATCGCACCCCGGCAGTTCCTCGATCTGGCCGGGCCACGCCTGTCGCCCCGCTACCGGCGCGCGCTGGGTCGCTACCAGTACGGGCCGGGAGCGGCCAAGGCCGACTTCCTCGTGAACGGCCCCGTTCCCTGGGCCAATCCGCTCGTGGGACAGGCGGGCACGGTCCACCTCAGCGGCACCCGGGCCGACACTCTGCGCCAGGAGAATGCCACGGTGGCCGGGCACCGCGTCCCCGACCCGTTCGTCCTCGTCGTCGATCCAGCCGTCACCGACCCTTCCCGGGCCTCGGGCACCAAGCGCCCAGTCTGGGCCTACGCCCATGTCCCGCACGGCGACCCTCGCGACCCGGTCGACCTGATCCGCCGGCGCATCGAGGAGTACGCACCCGGCTTCACCGACACAATCGTCGCCGCCCGCGGTGTCTCCGCCGCCCAGTACGCCCAGTACAACGCGAACTACGTCGGCGGGGATATCGCCGCAGGCGCCCTGACCTTGCGCCAGTCACTGGCCCGGCCCACCGCGCGCTGGGACCCGTACACCACACCGCTGCCAGGCGTGTACCTCTGCTCGGCGTCCACCCCGCCCGGTCCGTCCGTGCACGGCATGTGCGGCAATCTCGCCGCCCGCTCCGCACTCCGCCGCCACCACGGCGTCCGGACGGCGCCCTCCCTGGCACCTGACGGGAAGGCAGTCTGATCCAGATGAGCCTTCGGTGAGAGTGGAACGCACGGCCCCGCCCGCGGACGCGGGCTTCCGCACCAGAGGCGTGGCGTGCGGCGCCGACGACCAGGCCGACGACCTCATAGCCGCCACCAGCGCTGCCTCGGCCAGTGGTGCTGTGGATCTGACTGCGGGTTGACGCCAGTTGGAGCGGACCCGGACGGTCTGGTCGCCCGTGGTGGAGTGCCAGCGACTCGGACCGCTCCCCCGTACCGAGGTCGCTGGTGGCGTGGCTGCTGTGGGCCGCCACGGCTGGACCACCTCACCGAACCCCTCCGGTCCCGGCCGCCCCATAGCCGCAAGGGGTAGGCGACCCAAGCCCAGGGCCTGCACACACTCCAGTGCGATGCCGCTACTCCGGGCCAACTGTGTCGCACGGGAGAGCGTGCAGGCCCTGAGGCACGATGCCGCTAGGCCGTGTCTTAGTACTGCAACGGTGCTTGCCGTGACTGCTGGCCAGCTCGTTCGTTGGTGTGGTTATGGGTGGGGACCTTGCTGAAGTCAGGTTGTGGGCCGGAGAGCTGGACGTACTGCATGAGCGGTTCGTGCACCGGTTTAACCGGGAGGAGCCGCGTCAGTCGGCGCTGGCTTATATGCGGGGGCTGGTTGCGCCGCTGGAGCGGAAGAACGGCTGGACGCTGGCTGAAGAGGCCGGTCACGCGGGCCCCGATCGCATCCACCGGC
>NZ_JBSFTT010000071.1:0-19464 GCF_053591415.1 Streptomyces sp. NPDC003032
TGCACCCGTACTACGCCGCAGAACGCGGCCTGGTCGACGACGTCATCGACCCCGCCGAGACCCGCGAGGTCCTCATCAACTCCCTCGCGATGCTCAGCAACAAGCACGCCGACCTGCCCTCGCGCAAGCACGGCAACCCTCCGCAGTAGCGGCAACCACCGCGTCCGCGCCGCAGTAGCCCACAAGGAGAACGCTGCAGATGACACCCCCCGACATTCGCGTCGAAAAGGGCCACGCCGAGCCCGAGGAAGTCGCGGCCATCACCGCGATCCTGCTGGCCCGCGCCGCCGCCCGGCCCGCCGCCCCGGTCCGCCGCGGCCGTGACAAGGCCGGCTGGCGCCGCCTGGAGCGCACCCCGGGCTTCCGCGCCCCGCACAGCTGGCAGGGCTGACACACCGCTCCGTCCCGAGGCCCCGCCTTCCCCGCATCGGGAAGGCGGGGCCTCACGCGTCCCAGGACGGCGCCGGGACGTTCGTACGCGCCAGATGGTCCGCGGCCGACTCCGCCAGGGCCCGTACCGCCGGATGCCAGGGGCGGGCGCGCGGGCCGCTCAGGACCAGGCGGCGCGCGGCCCGGGGTGCCACCGGCAGCAGGACGAGGTCGGGCGGGACCAGGGAGCGGGAGGCCTCGGACAGGACGGTCACGCCGATGCCGGCCTGCACCATGCTGATCAGGGTGGCCAGGTCCCGTACCCGGTGAGCGGGGGCCATGCGCGCCCCGGCCAGTCGGTGCAGCTCGCGGACCCGCGACTCACAGCCACCCGGCGAGATCAGGAACGCGTCGTCCTCCAGGTCACGGACGTCGACGACCGTCTCGCCCGCGAGCGGGTGGTCGCGGGGGAGCAGCGCGCGGTAGCCGTCCAGGGCGAGCCGGATGCCGGGGCCCGGCGGCGGGTCGATCAGGACGGCGGCGTCGGCCGTGCCGTTCTCCAGCCACTGAGCGATCTCGGCGCTGTCGCCCTCGAAGACCCGCACGGTGATCCGCGGCTGGTCCTCGCGCCAGTGCCGCAGCAGAGCGGGCACCAGGCCCCGGCGGACCGTGGGGGTCGAGGCGAGCCGCACGGTGCCCGTCATGGCCCCGGCGGCGTCGGCCGCCACCTCCTCCAGCGACCGGACCGCCGACAGCGCGGTACGGGCGTACGGCAGGAGCCGCTCGCCGAGCACGGTGGGCCGCACCGGGGCCGACCGGATCAACAGCGGGGCGGCCAGTTCGCGTTCGAGGGAGGCCACGGCGTGCGACACCGCGGACTGGCTCATGCCGAGGTCGGCGGCGGCCGCGCTGAAACCGCCCGCGTCCACGACCGCCAGAAAGGCCCTGAGCTGCGGGAAGTTCACGGTCATGCGGCGGCCTCATACGTCTATGACAGCTATGCGTTGGATCAATGACACGGGCCGGGGCGAGGCTTGCCCCGAGCAAGCATCAGCACACGCACCGAGGAGAGCCATGCCGCACATCAGGGCCACCGTCACCGACCCCGACCTGCCCGCCGCCGTCCGGCGCGCCCTCGCCGAGGGCCTGACCGGCCTGGCGGTCTCGGCCCTCGGCAAGTCGAGCGCGCGCACGATCGTGCATCTCGACCTGGTTCCGGCCGACCGCTACTACGTCGGCGGCGATCCGCTGACCGGCGCCGCCCGCGACGCGCACCTGGAGGTCAGCATCACCGCGGGCACCAACAGCGCCGCGCAGAAGGCGGCCTTCATCACCGGAGCCGCCGCGCTCCTGACCGACCTCCTGGGACCGCTCGCCCGCGGCGGCGTCGCCCTGCACGAACTGCACGCCGAGAGCTACGGCTACCAGGGCGTGACCCAGTTCGACCACTACAGCCGGAACTGACGGAGGCGGGCGGGAAAAAGGTGGACGCTAGCGGAGCCGCGCCATCAGGGCGTGCTCGACCAGCGTGATCAGCGCGCTCTTCGCGTCCGCGCGGTGCCGTGCGTCCGTGGTGATGATCGGGGTGTCCGGGCCGATCTGCAGGGCCTCGCGGACCTCGTCCGGGGTGTACGGCTGGTGGCCGTCGAAGCCGTTGAGGGCGATGACGAACGGCAGCCCGGAGTTCTCGAAGTAGTCGACGGCGGGGAAGCAGTCGGCGAGCCGCCTCGTGTCGACCAGGACGACCGCGCCGATGGCGCCACGGACCAAGTCGTCCCACATGAACCAGAAGCGGTCCTGACCGGGCGTGCCGAAGAGGTACAGGATCAGGTCCTGATCCAGGGTGATGCGGCCGAAGTCCATGGCCACCGTCGTGGTGGTCTTGTCTCCGGTGTGGGTGAGGTCGTCGATGCCCGCGGACGCGGACGTCATGACGGCCTCGGTGCGCAGCGGGTTGATCTCAGAGACCGCCCCGACGAACGTGGTCTTGCCCACGCCGAAGCCGCCCGCCACCACGATTTTCGCGCTGGTGGTGGAGCGGGCTGTTGCTCCTCCGCTAGAGCTTGCGAAGTCCACTGAGCACCCTTTCGAGCAGTGTCACGTCTGGCTGGCCGCCGGCGGACTCGTCGCCGCCGGGCTGGTGGATGGCGACAAGTCCGGCCTCCGCCAGGTCGGCTACGAGGATTCGGGCGACGCCGAGGGGGATGGTGAGCAGTGCCGAGATCTCAGCGACTGACTTGATCTCGCGGCACAGATTGCAGATCCGCTGATGCTCGGGCAACTGGCCCTGCAACTGGTGCGGTTGTGCGGTGGTGTGCACCAGCGCCTCGATGGCGAGCTGGTAGCGCGGCCTGGTGCGGCCGCCCGTCATGGCGTACGGGCGCACCAGGGGGTTGCTCGCCGACCCGGCGGGCGCCGGTTCGGGGGCGCGCCGCTGGGGCTGCACGGGCTGGATACGGGGCGCGTGCGCCGGTGTGCCCTGGTCGTACGGGCGCGGGCCCGGCTGCTGGGGCTGCGCGTACGGCTGGCGACGGTGGCTCGGCGCGGAGGGGAAGTTGTACCTGTTCGGGCCGCCGTCGTGCTGACCACCCTGGCCATGGCCAGGGGACCAGTTCGCCGATGACGAACCGTCTGGGGGTGTTGCCACGTTTCTTCCTCCTCCGACTGTGCCGGGCACCATCACTGTGGAGCCGCGTCCCGAAACCTTACGGGCACGGGACGCGAAAACGCACCGTCTGTCTGTTAGTTGAGAAGGCTCCCCTGGAGCTCCGCGCGCAGGTCCGGCGTGAGGACGGTGCCCGCGCGATCGACAAGAAGTGCCATTTCGTACCCGACGAGGCCGATGTCCGCATCCGGGTGGGCGAGAACGGCGAGTGAGGAACCGTCGGAAATGGACATGATGAAGAGAAATCCTCGCTCCATCTCCACAACGGTCTGGGTCACCGCACCGCCCTCGAAGATCCGGGAGGCCCCGGCGGTGAGGGAGGTCAGCCCGGACGCGACGGCCGCGAGCTGATCGGCGCGGTCGCGGGGGAAGCCTTCGGACATCGCCAGAAGGAGTCCGTCGGCGGAGACCACCACTGTGTGGGACACCCCTGGGGTGTTGTCCACGAAGTTGGTGATCAACCAGTTCAGGTTCTGTGCCGCCTGGCTCATCGGGCTCACACTAACGCTCCTGGTTGTAGGTGCTATCAGGGCTGAAGCCCTGGCCATTCGTGTCACTGCTGGAGTTGCGGCCCCGCTGGACGCCGCGGCGCAGATTGCTCAGCCTGCCCCGTACTTCCTCGGGGTCGCGGGAGACCTGGGGGCCGCCCTGTGGGGTCTGTTCCGCGGTGCCCTCGACCAGATTGGCCTTGGGCACCCGCCGGGGGAGTCCGGACGAGGTGACCCCGCCCGCCTTCGGCTCCTTCAGGCGCTCGGCCCGCTGCCAGCGCTCGTCGTTGGACGAACGCCAGTCGTCGGGGCCGTTCTGGCCGCCTTGGTCGTCCTGGCCCTCGTTCCCGGCGGGAGCGCTGCCGTTGCCGCCGTTCCCGTTCGGGCCCGTGGAGCCCCGGCGGGGGAGACCCGCGTCGGTCATCTCGTGGACGACGGACGGTGCCGGTCCCGGCCGGTCGAAGCCTACGTGCTCGGCGCCGGCCGCGGGACCCTGTGCGGATTCCGCTTCCTGGCCGTACTCGGGCTGGTAGCCGTCGCCGTTGGGCCAGTCGTCCTGGCGGGACCGCTCCGGATACGAGAGCTGGGGGTCCTGGTAGCCGTCCTGCGCCGGGTAGTACTGCTCGTCGTACGCGGGGGCCTGGCCCTGGGCCTGCTGATCGTTGCCGTAACCGCCCTCGGCGTACTGACCGTTGGGGTACTGGCCGTTGGAGTTCTGGTCATCGGCGTACTGGTCGGTGGCGTACTGCTCACCGGCGTACTGCTCGTTCCCGTACGCGTTCTGGCCCTGGTCGTACGCGGCCTGCTGCTCGTCGTACGCGGGGGCGTGCTGCTGCTCGTACGCACCCGGCTGCGGCTGCTCATAGGCACCCGGCTGCGACTGCGGCTGCTGCGGCTGGACCTCGTCGCGGAAGAGCGGGCGGTTGCCGCCCGGCTGCTGGGCCTGCGCCTCAAGGGCGGCCCGGCGCTCCTCACGCATCAGCGAGCGGCCGACGGGGTCGAGCCCCGGCCCCTCGGCGCCGTCGCCGTGGTAGCGGCTGTCGTCGAAGCCCAGCTCCGCGGCCGTGCGCAGCGGCTCGGGCTCCAGGACCTGCTGCTCCGGGATGATCGAGGAGACGGTGAACTCGGAGTCGGGCGCCTGCTGTTCGCCACCGCCACCGTGCGTGATCCCGTCCGGCAGCATGACCAGCGAGGTCGTGCCCGCCTGCTCGCCCGAGGGGCGCAGCTGGACGCGGATGCCGTGCCGGTCGGAGAGCCGGCCGACCACGAACAGGCCCATGCGCTGGGATATCGCGGCGTCGACGGTCGGCGGGTTGGCCAGCTTGTGGTTGATGTCCGCGAAGTCCTCGGCGGTGAGGCCGATGCCCTTGTCGTGGATCTCGACCATGATGCGGCCGTCGGGGAGACGGGTCGCGGTGACGCGGACCTTGGTCTGCGGGGAGGAGAACGAGGTCGCGTTCTCCAGGAGCTCGGCGAGCAGGTGCACGAGGTCGGTCACGGCCAGGCCGTGGATCTCGGCCTCCGGTACGCCGGACAGCTCGATGCGCTCGTACTGCTCCACCTCGGAGGAGGCGGCGCGGAGCACGTCGACCAGCGGGACCGGCTGGTCCCAGCGGCGGCCCGGCTCCTCGCCGGCGAGGACCAGGAGGTTCTCGCCGTTGCGGCGCATACGGGTCGCCAGGTGGTCCAGGCGGAAGAGGGACTCCAGCTGGTCCGGGTCGGCCTCGTTGTTCTCCAGGTCGGTGATGAGGGTCAGCTGGCCCTCGATCAGCGACTGGTTGCGCTGGGAGAGGTTGGTGAAGATCGCGTTGATGTTGCCGCGGAGCAGCGCCTGCTCGGCGGCGAGCCGCACGGCCTCGCGGTGCACCTGGTCGAAGGCGCGGGCGACCTCGCCGATCTCGTCCGTGGAGGTGATCGGGATGGGCTGTACGCGGGTGTCGACGCGGCCCGGGTCGGTGCGCGAGAGCTGATCGACCAGCATCGGCAGGCGCTGCTCGGCGATGCCGAAGGCGGCGGTGCGCAGCTGGCGCATCGAGCGGGACATCTGGCGGGCCATCATCCCGGCCAGGATGAAGGCGGCGAGCAGCGCGATCACCACGATGGCGCCGGTGATGTACGCGTTGCGCTGCGCGGTGGCGGCGATGTCGGACGCCTCGTCCACGGCCTTGTCGGCGAGGTCCGACTCGATGGTGCGGTAGGCGTCGAACTTGGCGGTGGTGGTGGCCCACCAGGCCTGACGCGTGATGCCCTTGCCGGCCAGCTCGACCCGCGCACTCGGCTGCGTGCTCTCCAGGGTGGCGAGGGCGGCGACCATCTGCTCCTGGCTCGGCGCCGGTTTGGCCTGCTTCTCGGCGGCGTCCTTCAGTTCCTTCTTCGCCTGCTCCAGCTTGGCGACGTCCTCGGGGGTGCCGCCGCCGGTGTACTCCTCGATGGCGATGCGCTCCAGGTAGGCGTACGAGGAGAGCGAGGTGCGCTGGAGTGTGAGCGAGCCGGTGCCGGGACCCGGCTTGACCAGCAGGTGCGTGCCGAGGGACCGCTGCAGCGAGAGCGCGGCCTTGGAGAGCGAGATCGCGTAGACGGTGCGGCCGTAGCTGGTGATGTTGCCGGTGCCCAGACCGAGTTCGTTGGCGAACTCCATCAGGGGGTGCTGGATGGCGACGTAGCCCTCTTCGGTCTTCGCGCCGCTGAGCTTGGTGGTGTACGCGGCCTGGCGCAGCGGGGCCAGCTTCGGCTCCACCTTGTGGAAGGCGTCGAGACGACGGTTGAGGCCTTCCTTGTCCGGCATCTCCTCGGTGGCGTTCTTGAAGACGGCGGCCGCCTTGTCGGTGGCCTTGCGGGCCTTGAGGACGGCCGGGTCGTTGCGCTTGCCGTTCAGGAGAGGGACGGCGGAGATGTCGCGCTCTTCGATGAGGCGGTTGCCGTAGTCGAGGGAGGCCCGCACCAGGCGGGCGGTGTTCTCGGCGTCCTGGGCCTCGCTCCAGGTGTCGATGGAGCCCTTCACCTGGAAGCCGCCCATGACCAGGCCGACGAGCACGGGTATGAGGAGGATCGCGTTCAGTCTGGTCGGCACGCGCCAGTTGCGGGGGGACATGCGTCCACCGGAGGGCACCGGGGGCTCACTGCCGGGGCCGGCGCTCACATCGACGGGGGACGCCGCTGTGCGCGGCGGCGGGGTGAAGTTGCCCCGCGCGTCCCCGGTGGGGGGTGCCGCGGGGCTCGTCTTGCTTCGCCTCACTCGACCAACAACCTCTCGGCGGCGGCACTCACGTCGTGCCGCTGTCGTCTCCAAGGCCCGTGCTACTGGGCAGTTCAGCGCATTCCAGCACGTCAGGCGCCGCTCTTCCAAACAGTGGGAAGAGGAAGTTCCGAGTGGTGTAAGCCTCAGATAAATCGGTCATAAAGAGCGAGCCCCGCCAAAAGGCGGGGCTCTTGTGAGCACAGCGAGACCAGGCGACCGCGACGCGTGGCGGTCACCTGGTAATTCTCTGTCGAAACGTTATGAACACGGCGCGCGCCCGTGTCATAGGACACAGGTCACTCCGTATGGCCTACGACAACTGCCGTATAGACCTGCCTACTTGAGTCGTGCCATAAGTGCGTGCTCGACCAGCGTGATCAAGCCACTCTTTGCGTCTGCACGGTGTCGCGCGTCGGTGGTGATGATCGGCGTACCCGGGCCGATCTGGAGCGCCTCGCGGACCTCGTCCGGGGTGTACGGCTGGTGGCCGTCGAAGCCGTTGAGGGCGATGACGAACGGCAGCCCGGAGTTCTCGAAGTAGTCGACGGCCGGGAAGCAGTCGGCGAGCCGCCTCGTGTCCACCAGCACGACGGCGCCGATCGCACCGCGCACGAGGTCGTCCCACATGAACCAGAAGCGGTCCTGGCCCGGCGTACCGAAGAGGTACAGGATCAGGTCCTGGTCCAGGGTGATGCGGCCGAAGTCCATGGCGACGGTGGTCGTCGTCTTGTCCCCGGTGTGGGTGAGGTCGTCGATGCCCGCCGACGCGGACGTCATGACGGCCTCGGTGCGCAGCGGGTTGATCTCCGAGACGGCCCCGACGAACGTGGTCTTGCCCACGCCGAAGCCGCCCGCCACCACGATCTTGGCGGAGGTGGTGGAACGGCCTGAGTCCGAGCCGTTAGAGCTTGCGAAGTCCACTGAGCACCCTTTCGAGCAGTGTCACGTCAGGCTGGCCGCCGGCGGACTCGTCGCCGCCGGGCTGGTGGATGGCGACGAGCCCGGCCTCGGCCAGGTCCGCCACGAGGATCCGGGCCACACCGAGCGGCATCGACAGAAGGGCCGAGACCTCGGCCACCGACTTGACCTCACGGCACAGATGGCAGATCCGCTGGTGCTCGGGGAGCAGTCCCATCAGCTGGGCCGGATCGGCCGTGGTGCTCACCAGCGCCTCGATGGCGAGCTGGTAGCGGGGCCGGGTCCGGCCGCCGGTCATCGCATACGGACGCACCAGCGGCTGGTCGCCCTCCATTCCGTACGAGGCGTCGCCGTACGGGTTGTGAGAGGCGGTGGGCGGGGTCATGGATCCTCCGGGCGGGACAGCAGGTCATCTGCGTGTGCCGTCTGACAGAGCCGGTGGGGGCGAAAGGCGGCCGGACGGTTGGTCAGTACGTTCGGTCGGTGGGGCGGCCGAAGGGGCGAAGGCTTTCGGAGCCGGCTTCGGGAGCTAGTGCAGCAGGCTGCCCTGCAGCTCCGCGCGGAGGTCGGGGGTGAGGACGGCGCCCGCGCGGTCGACGAGCAGCGCCATCTCGTACCCGACGAGGCCGATGTCGCACTCGGGGTGCGCGAGCACGGCCAGGGACGAGCCGTCGGAGACCGACATGATGAAGAGGAACCCCCGCTCCATCTCCACCACGGTCTGGGTGACGGTGCCGCCCTCGAAGATCCGGGAGGCCCCGGCCGTGAGGGAGGTCAGCCCGGAGGCGACCGCGGCGAGCTGGTCGGCGCGGTCGCGCGGGAAGCCCTCGGACATGGCCAGAAGGAGGCCGTCGGCGGAGACCACGACCGTGTGGGACACCCCTGGGGTGTTGTCCACGAAGTTGGTGATCAACCAGTTCAGATTCTGTGCCGCCTGGCTCATCGGACTCAACTAACGCTCCTGCTGGTGAGTGGGGAAACTGCCGGTCTGGCCGGTACCGGCCTGGCGACCCTGCTGGATGCCCCGACGGAGATTCGTCAGCCGGCCGCGTACCTCTTCGGGCGCACGCGATACCTGCGGACCTGTGCTGTCCTGCTGCTGCTGTGCCGTGCCCGCGACCAGATTGGCCCGCGGGACGCGGCGCGGCAGTCCGGATGTGGTGATGCCGCCCGCGGTGGGCTGGCGGACGCGCTCGGCCTGGCGGCCCAGCTCGTCGTTGGGGGAGGAGCGCCAGCCGGCGGGGTTGCCGGGGTTGGCGCCGTTCTGGGAGCTCTGGGGGTTCTGGGCGCTGCCGTTGCCGGGTGCGGCGGGCGGCGCCTGGCGGGCCCGCGACGGCAGCGGACGCTGCCGGGCGGGACCCTGGGGCGCCTGCTGCTGGGCGGGGTCGGCGGAGCGGCCGCCGCCCTGGTGGCCGTGCTGGGCCTGCTGCTGGGCCTGCTGCTGTTCCTGCTGACGGCTCTGCTGCTCGGCCTGCGCCCGCTGGTTCTGCTGCTGCTGGAACCAGTTGGTCTCCAGCGTGTCGTACAGCGGCGTACGACCGTCACCGGGACCGGCGGCGGGCAGCAGGTCATCGGGCTGCGAGGAGGCGGGCTGCGGAGGCGTCGGCTGCTGTTCGGCGGGCTGCGGCCGCTGGGGGACGCCCTGCTGGGGATCGCCCTGGCCGCGGCGCGGGGCCGGCGGACGCGGCACGGTGTAGTCGGGCATCTCCCGAGTGCCGTGCTGCGCGGGCCCGTTGCCCTGGTTCGGCGACTGGCTCTGCGGCTGGTCCTGCGAGGGGCTCTGCTGCTGGTTCTGCTGCTGGTTCTGCTGCCCACCGTGCCGACCCTTGCGGCCCTGCGGGGCGTCGCTGTTGCCGCCGAAGACGTCGGAGCGTACGAACTGGCCGGTGCCCTGGTCCTGCGGGGCAGGGGCAGGGGCAGCCGTGCCGGGCGGCGGAGCGTCGAAGTCCGGGCGGGCGAACTCGGCCGTGGAGCCGGGACCCTGCCGGTCGTCCGGGGCCGCCGTGGGCTGCGCGAACTGACCGGTGGACTCGTGCTCCTCGTGACCGCGCGGGGCGTCGAAGGGCTCGCGCGGCACCTGCGGCTGCGCGTTCTCGTCGCTCCAGCTGGGCACGCGCGGCTGCGGATTGCCCCCGGGCAGCTCGGCACGCGGTCCTCCGCGAGGCGGCAGCTGAGGCCTGCGCGCCTGGTCACCGGCGTCGGCCGACGGGTTCAGAGCGTTCGTACGCTGCTGGGGAACCGGAGGCTGCTGCGCGCCGCCGCCACGGCCACCCTGCGGCGCCTGCGGCTGCTGAGCCTGCCGGCCCTGCTTCCCCTGAGGCGCGGCCGGCGGACGCTGCTGTCCGGCGTCCCGCGCGGGCAGCGCGGCCCGCGGACCCGAACCGGCGACCTGCGGACGCGGCGCACCGGGACCAAGCCGACCCGCTCCGCCCGGACCACCGGCACCCGGACCGCCGGGGCCCGCGCCGGGGCCACCGCCGAGCGCGGGACCACCACGGCCGGGGCCACCGGCCGGGCCAGGACCGCTGCCGAGCGCCGGACCGCCGTTGCCGGCACCGACCCCGCGGCGCGCGGCCGCGGCACCCGCGGCGGCCTGAGCCGCGGCGGGACCACCGGTCGGGCCGGGGGCACCGGGCTTGCCGGGAACCTTCTTGCCGCCCTGGGCGACGTCGACGGGCAGCATGACCAGCGCGGTCGTACCACCGGAGTCGGAGGGACGCAGCTGGATGCGGATGCCGTGGCGCTGCGAGAGGCGGCCGACCACGAACAGACCCATGCGGCGCGAGACGGAGACGTCCACGGTGGGCGGCGAGGCGAGCCGCTCGTTGATCGCGGCGAGGTCCTCGGGGGAGAGGCCGATGCCGGTGTCGTGGATCTCGATCAGGACGCGTCCGTCGGGCAGCGCGTGACCGGTGACCTTGACCTTGGTCTGCGGCGACGAGAACGACGTCGCGTTCTCGAGCAGCTCGGCGAGGAGGTGCACGAGGTCGTTGACGACGCGTCCCGCGCACTCGGTGGCGGGCACGGCGGAGAGTTCGATGCGCTCGTACTGCTCCACCTCGGACGCGGCGGCACGCAGCACGTCGACGAGCGGCACGGGCCGGGTCCAGCGGCGGCCGGGCTCTTCACCGGCGAGAACGAGGAGGTTCTCGCCGTTACGGCGCATGCGGGTCGCGAGGTGGTCGAGCTTGAAGAGCGAGGAGAGCTGGTCCGGGTCGGCCTCGCGGGACTCCAGCTCGGAGATGAGCGAGAGCTGGCGCTGGATGAGGCCCTGCGAGCGGCGCGAGAGGTTGGTGAACATCGCGTTGACGTTGCCCCGCAGGAGGGCCTGCTCGGCGGCGAGGCGGACGGCCTCGCGGTGCACGTCGTCGAAGGCCGCGGCCACCTGGCCGATCTCGTCCCGGGAGTGCACACCGACGGACTCGACGGAGGTGTCGACGTCCTGCGGGTCGGACTCGGAGAGCTGCTTGACCAGCTCGGGCAGGCGGTCCTGGGCGACCTTGGTCGCCGTGTCCTGGAGCCGGCGCAGCGAGCGGATCATGGAGCGGGCCACGACGAACGCGCCGACGAGCGAGACGCCGAGCACGAGCAGGATCAGCGCACCGTTGAGGATGGCCGACTGCTCGGACTCGTTGCGCAGCTCGCGGGCCTTCTGCTCCATCTCGCCGAGCAGCGTCAGCTCGATCTTGGACATCGCGTCGATCTTGGTGGCGTCGGTGTCGACCCAGTCCTTGTACGACCGCTTGTCCTGGAGCTTGATGCCGCCCTCCTGTTCGAGGACGCGCTTGGCGTACTCGTTGGCGGTCTTGATCGGGCCGTTGCCGCCGTCGAGGGGCTTGGTCAGCTCTTCCGCGTTGCCCGCGTAGATCTTGCTGAACGTCTGGAGCTGCGAGCGTTCCTTGTCGTTGGCGCTGAGGCCGAAGGTGCGGTCGGTCTCGGAGATCTTGCCGTACTGGGTGTCGTTCGCGGGCAGGGCGGCGGCGATGATCGCCCGCTGCACGGACGCGTACTCCTTGGCCGAGGAGAAGGCGGCCAGGGCGCGCGTGCGCTGGATCATGTCCGGGTTGCTGGTCGCCTGCGCCATGTCCTGCGACAGCGCGAGCAGCTGCTCGACGAGCTGGCTGTACGCCTCGACGGTCTGCGAGGTCGAGACGTCGTCGCTGTAGGCGTCCTTGCGGACCTTGTTGATGCCCTGGAGCTGCTGGGTGATCTGGACCGCGCTGTGCCGGACGCCGAGAAGGCCCTTCTCGCCGTCCGTGTCGTTCAGGTCCTGGGTCCCCTGGAGGAAGTTCCGGTAGACGCGGTCGGTCTTGTCGCGCGCGCCCTTGACCGTGTAGTCCGTGGCCTTCGCGCCGTGCGCGAGGGGGCCCGCGGACTTGTCGCGCTCCTCCTGGAGCGCGGCGGCCAGCGCGGTGGCCTGCTTGGTCATGTCGGTCAGCCGCTTCATGTTGTCAAGCTGCTGAATCTCGTCCAGGGACGAGTTGATGCGGAGCGCGCCGAGCGAGGTCGCGGTGATCACGGGGAGCGTGAGCAGGGAGACCAGGCGGGTGGAGATGCGCCAGTTGCGCAGGGCTATTCGCGGGCCGGGTCCGGTGGGCGACTTGGCTCCGGACGCACCCTTGCCCTTGCCTTTGGCGGGGGCGGTCGTCGGGCCGCTGCCCGTCACGGCCTGGCGCGCGGCGCCGGTTCCACCGCCGGGCGCGCCCGGGCCGGGGTTCTGGGCGTGCTGGGGCGAGGAGCCGCGGTCGGTCCCGCCGCGCTCCGGCTCCGCCGCGGAATCCCCTCGGCCGCGACCGGCCTGGGGAGACCCCTTGCCATCCCTCTTGAAACGTCCCTGCACTAGCGTCGCAACCTCTGGACCAGGCGTCCTGCCGGATAACGGCGGGACGGTGTCGGCGTCGTGGGGCGTCAGGCGCCCCATGGGTGGTCGTGAGTGACCGGCGCTGCTCCCCTCTTCCCGCCGCCACTCGGCGCTGCGTTGCGCCTCTGCGCGCCGGTTCGATCCCGCGGCGGTCCCGGGAATTCCAGCACAGTGCAGGATCTCCAACAAGGCCCGTGTGTCGCGCCGCGACCTACGTGACGCCGCGTGAGTGAGGGGTCACGAGACGTAGAAAGTGATCTGGGAGAAAACGGACCCATCCCCGCAAAGGCGCTGCCGGGAGGGGGTGTCCCAGTCTTCATGATCAGGAGCGGAATGGTGCCTTCAGTGGCGCAATGTCCGTTTCCAAGTAGTGGGCGGGCGGTGCGCTTTGACCCTTTTGCCCGCTCCGTCGTGAGCAAACTCACATGAAGATCATGGCTTCTTCCGGACTTTCGCCGGGAATTGGATGTTTAGCCTGACGCTTTACAGGGATGGCGAGACCGACAAGCCGCGTCCGTCAGAGGACGCCTCAACCGACAGGGCCTGAACACCAGATGAAGACCGTGAAGTCGACGATGTTCCGCAACATAGCCAACCCGCGCCGCACCACCCTCGCGCACCTCAAGGACGCCGACGACGTCCAGCGCGCCCCCGAGCAGCCGCAGCACGCCGTGGAACTCCCGGCCCAGACGGCCAACCCCAAGCGCACGATCCTCATGGACGCCCCGGAGGCATTCAGCCCGTCCGGCGCCTGAGGGCGAGCCGCGCAGCGGCGACAGGCACCGCTCACCCGAGGCAGGGTCACACGCAGGCCGCAGGCCCCCGCGTTAGCCTGGAGTGTCACACTCCAACCATCCCAGCAAGGGGCTAAGGCTCACGTGCGCATCGCCAGGTTCTCCATCGACGGCAATGTCGCTTTCGGCGCGGTCGAGGGCGACAAACCGGACGAACTCGTCGTCGACATCATCAAGGGCAGTCCCTACGTCGCCGACTTCGAGCTGAGCGGTGTCAAGGTCCCGCTGAGCAAGGTCCGGCTCCTGCCGCCCGTCATCGGCCACAAGATCGTGGCCTTCGGCCGCAACTACGGGGAGCACGCGAAGGAGCTCGGCAACGACGTCCCCGACGTCCCGTTCGCCTTCTTCAAGCCCGCGACGTCGATGATCGGCTCCGGCGACGCCATCACGTACCCCTCGTTCTCCGAGGAGCTGCACCACGAGGCCGAGCTGGCCGTGGTCATCGGCCGCATGTGCCGTGAGGTCCCCCGCGAGCGGGTCAAGGACGTGATCTTCGGCTACACCTGCGCGAACGACGTCACCGCACGCGACGTGCAGCGCCGCGAGAAGCAGTGGGCCCGCGCCAAGGGCTTCGACAGCTCCTGCCCGCTCGGCCCCTGGGTGGAGACGGACATCGACCTGGCCGCCGCCAACGACCTCACCATCCAGTGCACGGTCAACGGTCAGCAGCGCCAGCTCGGCCGCACCAGCGAGATGATCCACTCCATCGAGGATCTGATCGTGAACATCACCGAGGCCATGACGCTGCTCCCCGGCGACGTCATCCTCACGGGCACCCCGGCAGGCGTCGGGCCCCTCAACGTCGGCGACGAGGTCGCCGTCACCATCGAAGGCATCGGCACTCTCACCAACAAGGTGATCAAGCGTGGCTAACGCGACTCCCGGCGACACCGTCCGGGTACGTTTCTGTCCCTCCCCGACCGGCAACCCCCACGTGGGCCTGGTCCGTACCGCCCTGTTCAACTGGGCCTACGCCCGGCACAACGGCGGCAGCCTGGTCTTCCGCATCGAGGACACCGACGCGGCTCGCGACTCGGAGGAGTCGTACGAGCAGCTGCTCGACTCGATGCGCTGGCTGGGCTTCGACTGGGACGAGGGCCCCGAGATCGGCGGCCCGCACGCGCCGTACCGCCAGTCGCAGCGCATGGACGTCTACAAGGACGTCGCCGCCAAGCTCCTGGACGCCGGCCACGCCTACCCCTGCTACTGCACCACCGAGGAGCTGGACACCCGCCGCGAGGCCGCCCGCGCCGCCGGCAAGCCGTCCGGTTACGACGGCCACTGCCGCGCGCTGACCGGCGAGCAGGTCGAGGCGTACGAGGCCGAAGGCCGTAAGCACATCGTCCGCTTCCGCATGCCGGACGAGGCGACCACCTTCACCGACCTGGTCCGCGGCGAGATCACGGTCCAGCCGGAGAACGTCACCGACTACGGCATCGTGCGCGCCAATGGCGCCCCGCTGTACACCCTGGTCAACCCGGTCGACGACGCCCTGATGGAGATCACCCACGTCCTGCGCGGCGAGGACCTGCTCTCCTCCACGCCCCGGCAGATCGCCCTCTACAAGGCGCTGATCGAGCTGGGCATCGCCCAGCGGATCCCCGCGTTCGGCCACCTGCCGTACGTGATGGGCGAGGGCAACAAGAAGCTCTCCAAGCGCGACCCGCAGGCGTCCCTCAACATCTACCGCGAGCGCGGCTTCCTCCCCGAGGGCCTGCTGAACTACCTGTCCCTCCTGGGCTGGTCGTTCTCCGCGGACCAGGACGTCTTCTCGATGTCCGACATGGTCGCGAGGTTCGACGTGGCGGACGTGAACCCGAACCCCGCCCGCTTCGACCTGAAGAAGGCCGAGGCGATCAACGCCGACCACATCCGCATGCTGGACGTGAAGACCTTCGCCGAGGCCTGCGAGCCCTGGCTGAAGGCCCCGCACGCCAACTGGGCCCCCGAGGACTTCGACGGGGCGGCCTGGGCGGCCATCGCCCCGCACGCCCAGACGCGCCTCAAGGTCCTCTCCGAGATCACGGCCAACGTCGACTTCCTGTTCCTGCCGGAGCCGGTCTTCGACGAGCCGAGCTGGACGAAGGCCATGAAGGAGGGCTCCGACGCCCTCCTGCGCACGGCCCGCGCCAAGCTGGAGGCGGCCGACTGGACCTCCCCCGACTCCCTCAAGGAGGCCGTCCTGGCCGCCGGCGAGGAGCACGGCCTCAAGCTGGGCAAGGCCCAGGCCCCGGTCCGCGTCGCCGTCACCGGCCGCACGATCGGCCTGCCCCTCTTCGAGTCCCTGGAGATCCTGGGCAAGGAGAAGACCCTGACCCGCATCGACGCGGCCCTGGCGAAGCTCACCGCCTGATCCGCCGGTACGCGAAGGAAGGGCCCGGAAGCCGAGACGGCTCCCGGGCCCTTCGCATACCGTCGGTGCCATGCCCGTCAAAGCCATGCCCATCAAAGCCGTGGTCTGGGACATCGATGACACGATCTTCGACTACGCGCGCGCCGACACCACCGGCATGCACGCGCATCTGACGGCCGAGGGGCTCCTGGAGCGGTACGAGTCGGCCGAGCGCGCCCTTGAGCGCTGGCGGCACCTCACCGAGCTGCACTGGGCCCGCTTCGGCGCCGGAGGGGTCACCTTCGAGGCGCAGCGCCGCGGCCGCGTGCGCGACTTCCTGGACGCCCCGGGGCTGAGCGACGCGGACGCCGACGCGTGGTTCCACCGTTACGTCGGTCACTACGAATCGGCCTGGTCGCTCTTCCCCGACACCCTGCCCACCCTGGACGCCCTCGCCGACGGCTACCGCCACGCGGTCCTGTCCAACTCCGCCCTAGTCGTCCAGGACCGCAAGCTGCGCCTCCTCGGCGTGCGCGACCGCTTCGAGGCCGTCCTGTGCGCCGCCGACCTCGGCGCCTCCAAGCCCGCCGCCGAGGCCTTCCACGCGGTCTGTACGACACTGGAGCTGGCCCCCGCCGAGATCGCCTACGTCGGTGACCAGCCGGAGATCGACGCCAGGGGCGCCCGTGACGCGGGCCTCCTCGGGATCTGGCTCGACCGCAACGGCACAGTGCGGGAAGGCCCCTCGGGCGTACACCGCATCACGCGCCTCTCCGAGCTTCCCGCCCTGCTGCGGACGGATACCCGTTTTGGAGCGCCGTCCACCTTCGGGTAATGTTCTTTCTGCGCCGCCCGAGAAGGCCGAAAGGTCCGGCAGGGAAGCGCAAGTCAAACAAAATCCCCACAGGGGGTTGCGCTTTGATGGCCTATGGTGTAATTGGCAGCACGACGGTTTCTGGTTCCGTTAGTCTAGGTTCGAGTCCTGGTAGGCCAGCTCGCAGAGCTCATCTGCAAATGTGGATCATGTCCACGAAGCCCCCGTTGTGTAGCGGCCTAGCACGCCGCCCTCTCAAGGCGGTAGCGCCGGTTCGAATCCGGTCGGGGGTACAGATCCTTCCCACGGGAACAGATCGGGTCGCACCCACTGTTCCTGATGCAGGATCGCTAGGGCCCCCGTTGTGTAGCGGCCTAGCACGCCGCCCTCTCAAGGCGGTAGCGCCGGTTCGAATCCGGTCGGGGGTACTGCTGGTCACGGACTCTGGTCTAGACCACATTGGGCTATGGTGTAATTGGCAGCACGACGGTTTCTGGTTCCGTTAGTTTAGGTTCGAGTCCTGGTAGCCCAGCTGGATCAAGTGAAGAAGCAAGATCCTTGCCCCCGTTGTGTAGCGGCCTAGCACGCCGCCCTCTCAAGGCGGTAGCGCCGGTTCGAATCCGGTCGGGGGTACAGAAACGGCAAGGGGCCTTCCCGCTGGGAGGGCCCCTTCGTCATCCCTCCGTACTCCCTTGGGCGTAGCGGCGGTTGGACTCCTCCGCCTGCGCGATCCGGCGCAGGGCGAGCAGCACCGGCTCGTACAGCACCGTGAGCGCCACCGCCGCCTCCAGCTGCTCGTCGGGCGACTCGTACCGCTCGATCAAGTCCAGGTCGGACACGGCGAGTTGGTGACCCGAGCGGGCATAGGGCGCCAAGTCCTCGACGGCGCACGGGTATCCGAGCCGCGCCAGCGTCCCGACGGCGGTCACCAGCATCCGGTACGCCGGTGACTCGGCCGCGTAACCCAGGGCGTTCTCCCAGCCGAGCCGGGCGAGCAGCGCGTCCACCGTACGGCGCGCCTCCTCCTGCGCCGCGTCGTCCCCGGCGGGCTCCAAACCGTGCGGCAGGGCCCATACGGCCGTGCCGAGCCGGGAGTTGTGGTCCAGGGACTCGTCCTCCAGGGCGGCCAGCACCTCCCGCGCCGACGCGATCGGCACCCGGCCCACCTGGATCAGCGCCCGCACCAGCCGCAGCCGCTGGAGATGGGCGTCGTCGTACTCGGCCTGGGTCGCCGTCACGCGGCGGCCCGGCGGCAGCAGTCCCTCGCGCAGGTAGTACTTGATCGTGGCCGTGGGAACCCCGCTGCGCCGGCTCAGCTCCGCCAGTCTCATCGGCTCGTACCCCTCTTGCGTCCGCCCTTGCGTCTCCCTTTGGGGAGTGGCACTATCCAATCATGGATAGCGAGGCTATCCAATGTTCGGCCAGGGCTCTACCAAGGGGGAACCGTCATGAGCGACAAGCCGATCGAAGGACGCATGACCGCCGAGGCGACGGGTGATGTGGTCGTCTTCCACATCGGGATGCGCATCAACAAATTCGTTGCCGTGCGCAGCTGGTGGCCCGTCTTCCTGGCCATGCCGCGCATGCTCAAGGAACTGTCGAAGGACCCGCAGAGTGGGATGCTCGGATTCCGGCTGCTGCTCGGCGGGCCGCGTCTGCTGTACCTCGTCCAGTACTGGGAGTCGCAGGAGAAGCTGCTGGCCTACTCGGCGGCGCAGGACAAGGCCCACCGGCCCGCGTGGGCGGCCTTCAACCGGCGTGTCCGGGAAGGCAAGGGGAAGGTCGGCTTCTGGCACGAGACGTATGTCGTGCCGGCCGGCGCGCATGAGGCGGTGTACCTCAACATGCCGGAGTTCGGCCTGGGGAAGGCCACCGGTGTGATCCCGGTGGGCCGGCGCGGGGAGCGGGCGGCCGATCGCCTCGGGGCGGCCTGAGGGATTTCACGGGGGAGTACGCGTCCGGAGGGGCCGCCGCGGCGTTGGGGCGGCCCCTCCGGTGCACGTCCGTCAGCTGGAGCGGCGCAGGGCCTCGGAGAGGCGGCCTGCCGCGTCGATGACCGCCTGGGCGTGCATGCGGCCCGGGTGGCGGGTCAGGCGCTCGATCGGTCCGGAGACCGAGACGGCGGCGACCACGCGGTTCGAGGGGCCCCGCACCGGCGCGGAGACGGACGCGACGCCCGGCTCCCGCTCACCGATCGACTGGGCCCAGCCCCGGCGGCGTACTCCCGAAAGGGCCGTCGCCGTGAAGCGGGCGCCCTGGAGGCCGCGGTGCAGGCGCTCCGGCTCCTCCCAGGCCATCAGGATCTGGGCGGACGAGCCCGCCTTCATGGTGAGCGTCGAGCCGACCGGGACGGTGTCCCGCAGGCCCGAGAGGCGCTCCGCCGCCGCCACGCAGATACGCATGTCGCCCTGGCGGCGGTAGAGCTGCGCGCTCTCGCCCGTCACGTCGCGCAGATGCGTGAGGACCGGGCCCGCCGTGGCGAGCAGGCGGTCCTCGCCCGCCGCCGCCGCGAGCTCGGAGAGGCGCGGGCCGAGAATGAAACGGCCCTGCATGTCCCGCGCCACCATCCGGTGGTGTTCCAGTGCCACGGCCAGTCGGTGGGCCGTGGGTCGTGCGAGTCCGGTGGCCGCGACCAACCCCGCGAGGGTGGCCGGACCGGACTCCAGGGCGCTCAGGACGAGAGCCGCCTTGTCGAGAACGCCGACGCCGCTAGAGTTGTCCATGCGTCGATACTTGCGTCTCACTCTGTGAAACGCAAGTTCAATTTTCCGTGGAACGCGCCACTCTGTACGAGCGATCCGCGGACAACGGATTTCGCAGCCGACGTGCGGTACGAGGGGTACGCGCGTCGGCGAACAGATTCTCTAGTTGGGCCGGCGATGCGGCCGGTCGGAGGGAAAGCGATGGGTAGGACACTCGCGGAGAAGGTCTGGGACGACCATGTCGTCCGGCGCGCCGAGGGCGAGCCCGACCTCCTCTACATCG
>NZ_JBSFTT010000072.1:0-16706 GCF_053591415.1 Streptomyces sp. NPDC003032
CCCAGATAACCGCGCGCCAACTGCACACCGGCCACATACAACTCACCCGGCACACCCGCGGGCACCGGCCTCAACGCACCGTCGAGCACATAGGCGCGCATGTTGCGGGCGGGTCTGCCGATGGTGACGGATCCGATGGGCGGCTCGTCGTCGGGCCTGATGACGGCCACGACGCAGCCGACGGTCGCCTCGGTGGGCCCGTACTCGTTGATCACGCTCGCGCCGGGGCTGCGCTCGCGCCAGGCACGGACGGTCTCGCCGCTGAGCGCCTCGCCGCCCACCACCAGGTCACCGGTCGGCGACAGCACGTCGGGCAGGGCGGTGAGCAGCGGCAGGTGGCTCGGCGTCGCCTTCAGGAAAGCCGGTCGCAGGCCACTGTCCGCGGACGCCGCCTCCAGGGCCTCGGGGCGCACCGAACCGCCCGCCGTGAGCGGGCCGAGCAGCGCGGTCACCGTCAGGTCGAACGCGATCGGCGAGTGCAGCAGCGCGCGCCCCGAGAGTCCGGGGTAGGCGTCCCTGGCCCATGCCAGGTAGGCGTTCACCGAGGCGTGCTCGACGACGACACCCTTAGGGCGGCCGGTGGAACCCGAGGTGTAGATGACGTACGCGGGATGGTGCGGACGCAGCGGTGCGGCGCGGTCGGTGTCGGTGACCGGCGCGACGTCACCCGGCTGTGCGGCGATGTCGGCCAGGAGGTCCGCGAGGTCCACGCGCGGCACGTCGGGGCCGGGCAGCGGGTCCGGGGTCCCGGCGGCGCGGAGCACCAGGGCGGGCTCGGCGTCGGCGAGCATGAACGCGATGCGCTCGGCGGGGTAGTCGGGGTCGACGGGCAGATAGGCGGCGCCGGACTTCAGCACCGCGAGCACCGCGACGACGACCTCCGCGGAGCGGGGCAGCGCGAGCGCGACGAACTTCTCGGGGCCCGCGCCCAGTGCGACGAGGCGGTGCGCGAGCCCGTCGGAGAGCCGGTCGAGTTCGGCGTACGAGAGCACGGCGGAGCCGGTCTCGACGGCCGGGGCCGCGGGGGCCAGCCGGACCTGTTCGGCGAACCGGTCGAGCACCGTACCTGTCGGCACGGCCTGGACCGGGCCGTTCCATTCGGTGAGCAGCCGGTGCCGCTCGGTCTCGTCCAGGATCTCGAAGGCCCCGATGCGTGCGGTCGGCCGCTCGGCGGCCGCCGTGAGGAGCCGCGCGAGCCGGTCGGCCATGGACTGTGCCGTGGCATGGTCGAAGAGGTCACTGCTGTAGAGCAGCGCGCCGCGCAGGCCTGCCGGTGCCCCGCCGGTGTCGAACTGCTCCCCGAAGCCGAACAGCAGGTCCGTGCGGGCGACACCGGTCTCGGTGGTGCCCGGCGTGATGGTGAGCCCCAGCAGTTGTGCCACTTCGTCCGTGGCCGCCTGCTGGTCGGTGCTGTCGACGGTCAGGACGACCTGGAAGAGGGGGTGCCTGGCCAGGACGCGCTCGGGGTTGAGCACCTCGACGAGCCGCTCGAAGGGCACGTCCTGGTGGGCGTAGGCGGCCAGGTCGGTGTCCCGCACGCGGTCGACCAGGTCGGTGAAGGACGGATCGCCCGAGGTGTCGGTGCGCAGCACGAGGGTGTTGATGAACAGACCCACCAGGGAGTCGAGTGCCTCGTCCGTGCGCCCTGCCACCGGCGAGCCGATGGGGATGTCGGTGCCGCCGCCGACCCGGGTCAGGAGCGCGGCGACGGCCGCCTGCATGACCATGAACAGGCTGGCCCGCCGCTCCTTGGCCAGCCGGGAGAGCGCCTGGTGGACGCCGGCCGGGATCTCGAAGACGACGCGCCCGCCGTCGTACGAGGGCACGGCCGGGCGGGGCCGGTCGGTGGGCAGGGGCAGCTCCGCGGGCAGGTCCGCGAGCTCCTCGGTCCAGTGGGCGAGCTGGCGGGCCGCCGGACCGTCCTCGGCGTCCAGCATGGCGCGCTGCCAGAGGGTGTAGTCGGCGTAGTCGACGGGCAGCGGCTCCCAGGCCGGTGCCCGGCCCGCGCGCCGGGCGGCGTAGGCGGTGGCCAGATCGCGGACGAGCACCGGCATGGACCAGCCGTCGGCCGCGATGTGGTGCAGCAGCAGGAGCAGCATCTGGTCGTCCGCGCCGAGCGTGAACAGCCAGGCGCGTACGGGGGGCTCGGCGGCCAGGTCGAAGACGTGCCCCGCCGCTTCGTCCCTGCGGGCGGCGAGTTCCGCCTCGGTGACCGGGACCACGGTGAGTTCGGGGTGTACGTCCCGGGCGTCCAGGATCTGCTGGAAGGGGCCCTGCTCGTCCTCGCCGAACACGGTGCGCAGCGGTTCGTGGCGGGCGACGACGTCGCTGATCGCCTCGGTGAGGGCCGCCTGGTCGAGTGCGCCGGTCAGGCGCAGGGAGAGCGGGACGTTGTAGGTGGCACGGGTTCCCTCGACCCGGTTCATGAACCACAGGCGCTGCTGTACGTAGGAGACCGGCACCCTCTCGGGGCGCGGCTCCACACGGCGCACCGCGCTCCGCGCGGCCGACGCCCGGTCGAGGACGGTGCCGAGGCTCGCGACGGTCGGCGCCTCGAACAGCTCGCGGATGGACAGTTCGGTGTCCAGTGCCGTGCGCACGCGGCTGACCAGGCGGGTGGCGAGCAGGGAGTGCCCGCCCAGCTCGAAGAAGCCGTCGTCGATGCCGACCCGCTCCACCCCGAGCACCTCGGCGAAGAGCCTGCACAGCACCTCTTCGCGGGGGGTCCGCGGAGCCCGGGAGCCGGAGCCCGCCTCGTACACCGGGGCAGGCAGGGCCTTGCGGTCGAGCTTGCCGTTGGGGGTCAGAGGCAGGGCGTCGAGGGTGACGAACGCCGACGGGACCATGTACTCGGGCAGGGCGTCGGCCAGATGGGCGCGCAAGGCCGCGGGCTGCGCGGGCTCGCCGTGCGGGACCACATAGGCGACCAGGCGCCGGTCCCCGGGGCGGTCCTCCCTGGCGACGACCGTGCAGGCGAAGACGTGCGGGTGGCCGGCGAGCCGCGTCTCGATCTCACCGGGTTCGATGCGGAAGCCGCGCACCTTGACCTGGTGGTCGGCTCGGCCCACGAACTCCAGCTGTCCTTCGGCGTTCCAGCACACGACGTCGCCGGTGCGGTACATGCGGGACCCGTCAGGCCCGAAGGGGTCGGCCACGAAGCGTTCGGCGGTCAGCGCGGCCCGGCCCGCGTATCCGCGCACCACGCCGTCACCGGCGATGCACAGTTCACCGCGTACCCCCGGGGGGACGGGACGCAGCAGCGCGTCGAGGACGTATACGCGTGTGTTGTCCAGCGGCCGCCCGATCGCGGGTGCGGTGACGGTCTGCGGCACCTGCCAGGCCGTGGACCAGATGGTGGTCTCGGTGGGTCCGTAGAGGTTGGTCAGTTCGCTCACACGACCGCGCAGTTCCCGCGCGAGCGCGGCGGGCAGTGCCTCGGCGCCGACGAAGGCGCGCAGTCCGGCGAGGGTCCCTTCACGGTCCTCGGCCAGCAGGGCGTGCCACAGGCTGGGAGTGGCCTGGAGCACGGTGATGTCCTGCTCCGCGACGGCCGCGAGGAGCGCCGCGGGGTCCCGGACCGTGTCCTGGTCGGGGAGGACGACGGTGGCGCCGCACAGCAGCGGCAGGAACAGTTCGGGTCCCGCCATGTCGAAACCGACGGGCGCGACGGCGAGTTGGCGGTCGCCGGGGCCCAGCCGGAACCGTGTGTCCAGCGCCGTCAGCACGTTCTGGAGGCCGGCGCGCGGGACCACGACGCCCTTGGGGCGGCCGGTCGAGCCCGAGGTGTAGATGAGGTAGGCCGGGTGGGCGGCGAGCACCGGGGCGTGCCGTTCGCCGTCGGCCAGGTCGTGTGCGGGGAGCGCCTGGAGCGCGCCGCGCACGGCGGGGTCGTCCAGGACGAGGGCGCGCACACCTGTCGGCTGGAGCGCGGGGGCGGAGGCCGTGTCGGTGAGCACCAGCTCGGGCCGGGCGTCGTCGAAGATGTACGCGATGCGGTCCGCCGGGTAGGACAGGTCCACCGGCAGGTAGCCCGCGCCCGTCTTCAGCACGCCCAGGACCGCGGCCCACAGGTCAGGGGTCCGTGGCAGGGCCAGCGCGGCGTACCGTTCGGGGCGCATGCCCTGGGTGATGAGGTGGCGGGCGATGCGGTTGGCCCGTTGGTTCAGCTCCCGGTAGGTGAGCACGGTGCCGCGATGGACGACCGCGGGCGCGTCGGGGGTCAGGGCCGCCCTGCGCTCGAACCGCCCGACGATGCTCTCCCCGGGCTCCGTCGCGTCGGTCCGGCCGAGCTGCTCCAGGAGCAGGTGGCGTTCGGCGCCGGTGAGCACCTCGATGCGGTGCAGCGGCAGGCCGGGCTGTTCGGCGCAGGTGTGCAGCAGCCCGAGGAGCCGCTCGCCGAGCCGCTCGGCCGTGGACCGGTCGAACAGGTCCGTGCTGAAGTCCAGGGTGAACCGCAGTCCGGCGGGTTCGCCCGCGGGCCCGGTCCTCTCGTCGACGGTGAGGTGCAGGTCGTAGCGGCAGGTTCCGGTGGCCACGTCGACGGCGGCCGCGGTCAGGGCGGCCGGTCCCGCGTCGCGCCCCAGGCCGTCGAACGCGTCGGCGAGCTGCCGCCGGGCGCGGGAGAGCTGCACCTGGAAGAGCGGGTGCCGGGCGAGCGAGCGGGCCGGATCGAGGTGGTCCACGACCCGGTCGAAGGAGACGGTCGCCCGGTCCGCCGCGGCGCGGGCGGTCGCCCGGACCCGCCCGATGAGCTCGGCGAAGTCGGGCAGCCCGGAGGTGTCGGTGCGCAGGACCAGGGTGTCCGCGAGCGGGACGGGGGCGTCGGCGACGTCGAGGGCCACGTCCGCGGCCGGCACTCCGACAGGAAGGTCGGTACCCGCGCCGAGGCCGGTGAGCAGGGCTGCGAGCGCGGCGTGCAGGACCGTGAGGAGCCCGGTGCCATGAGCGTCCGCCAGCTCGGTGAGAACGGCGTGCAGGCCGCCGTCGGCGGTGAACTCGACACGGTCGCCGCGGTATCCCGCGACGGCCGGCCGGGGCCGGTCGAAGGGCAGCTCCAACTCCTCGGGCAGGCCCGCCAGTTGGGTCCCCCAGTAGGCGAGGTCCGCGGCGTCGCGGCTCGTGTCGGGCCGGGCGGCGGGGCCCGGAGCGCTCCAGCGTGGCGCCCGCCCCTCGCGGCGGTCCGCGTAGGCGGTGGCGAGGTCGCGGGCCGCTTCGGGGGCCATCAGGGCGTCACCCGTGATGCGGTGCGTGACCAGCAGCAGCGCGCTGTCCTGGTCGGAGATCCGCAGCAGCAGGGCGCGGAACGCGGGTCCCGCCGTCAGGTCGAAGGGCCGGCGGGCGGCCTCCTCCAACCGCTCTGTCAGCGACTCCTGGGAGACGTCCACGACTTCGAGTACGCCGGACACGCCACCGAGAAGGGTGCGGTACGCGCCGTGCCGGTCCTCGGCGAAGACGGTGCGCAACGCCTCGTGGCGTTCGGCCAGGTCGGTGAGCGCCCGGTCCAGGGCGGCGGTGTCCACGGCGCCGGACAGGCGCACGGCGGCGGGCACGTTGTAGAGCGCGCTCTCGCCCTGGAGCTGGTGCAGGAACCACAGGCGCTGCTGCTCGGGGGTGAGCGGAGCGGCGGTGGCGGGCCTGCCGTCCACCTCGGGGTTGCCGCGTCCGAGCACGGCGGAGACGCCCGCCACGGTCGGCGCCTCGAACAGCTCGCGCAGCGTCAGCTCGATGCCGAGTTCCACGCGGATCCGTCCGGCGAGGCGCGCGGCGAGCAGGGAATGCCCGCCCAGCTCGAAGAAGTCGTCGTCGATGCCCACCCGCTCGACGCCGAGGACCTCGGCGAAGAGGCCGCACAGCAGGGTCTCCCGGGGACCACGCGGCTCCCGGCTCTCTCCCGCGCCGCCGAACTCGGGCTCGGGCAGGGCGCCGCGGTCGAGCTTGCCGTTCGGGGTCGTCGGCAGGGCGTCCAGCGGAACGAAGGCCGAGGGCACCATGTACGGCGGCAGCAGCCCGGCCAGGTGGTCACGCAGCTCACCCGCGGCCGGGGGCCGCACGTCGGCCGTGACGGTGTACGCGACCAGCCGGGTGTCGCCCGAGCCGTCCGGGCGGGCCGTCACCACGCACCGGTCGATGCCGGGGTGGGCGGCCAGAGCCGCCTCCACCTCCCCGGGCTCGATGCGGAAGCCGCGCACCTTCACCTGGTGGTCGGCGCGGCCGAGGAATTCGAGATCACCCGTGGCGCGCCAGCGCACCACGTCGCCGGTGCGGTACATGCGGGACCCGGGGGCGCCGAAGGGGCAGGCGACGAAGCGCTCGGCGGACAGGCCGGGGCGGCCCAGGTAACCGCGCGCGAGGCCGTCACCGGCGATGAACAGTTCGCCCGGTACCCCGACAGGCACGGGGCGCAGCCGCTCGTCGAGGACGTAGACCCGGGTGTTGCCGATCGGCCGCCCGATGGAGGGGGCGCCGGTGCCTGTGGTCAGCTCGGCGGCCGTCGACCAGATGGTCGTCTCGGTCGGGCCGTAGAGGTTGGTGACGGGCTGCCCGCGATCCAGGAGGAGCCGGGCCAGGTCCGCGGGCAGTGCCTCGCCGCCGACCAGGGCCCTGACACCGGCGAGGGACGTGCCGCCCTGCTCGGCGAGCGCGCGCCACAGGCCGGGGGTGGCCTGGAGTACGGTGGTGCCGGTCCGCTGGGCCTCGGCGCACAGGGCGCGCGGGTCGCGCACCTGGTCGGGTGCCGCGAGGACCACGGTCGCGCCCACCGTGAGCGGGAGGTAGAGCTCCAGCCCGGCGATGTCGAAGCCGACGGTGGTGACGGCGAGCAGCCGGTCGTCGGCGGTGAGCGCGAACCGTTCCCGCATGGTGGCCAGGAAGTTGTCGAGGGCGGCGCGGGTCACCACCACGCCCTTGGGGCGGCCGGTCGACCCGGAGGTGTAGATCACGTAGGCGGCGTGGGCGCCGTCCACGGCGTCGAGCGCCTCGGCGACGGGGGCCGCGAGCGCGGCGCGGGTCTCCTCGGCGTCCAGGTCGACGCGGTGGGCGCCGCCGCCTCCCGGCACCGGGCCGGCCGCGCCGGTGGTGAGCAGCAGGGCGGGGTCCGCGTCCGCGAGGACCCAGGCGACGCGGTCCTCGGGGTAGTCGAGGTCGATCGGCACGTAGGCGGCGCCCGACTTGAGTACGGCGAGGAACGCCACGACGAGGTCCGTCGTGCGCGGCAGCGCCACGGCGACGAGCCGACCGGGCCCCGCGCCGTGCGCGCGCAGCAGGTGGGCGAGCCGCTCCGCCCGTTCGTCGAGGGCCTCGTACGACAGCTCCTCGTCACCCGAGACGAGCGCGGTGGCGCCCGGGGTCAGGCGCGCCCGGCGGGCGAACAGCTCGGTCAGGGGGGCGGGCGCCGGACGCGCCGTGTCGTTCCATTCGGTCAGCACGCGCCGGCGCTCGGCGGGGTCGACCATCTCGACGTCGGTGACGTACTGCTGCGGGTCCGCGGTCAGGGTGTCGAGCAGACGGACCATCCGGTCGGCCATGGCGTCGGCCGTCGCGCGGTCGAAGAGGTCGGTGTCGAACAGGAGCGAGCCGCGCATGCCCGCGGGCGCCCCGTCTTCGGTACGGCGCTCACCGAAGCCGAAGAGGAGGTCGAACTTGGCCGTGCCCGCCTCGGCGACAGCGGGGGACACCCGCGCGCCGAAGAGTTCACCGACAGCCTCGGGGACGTCCTGGTGGTCCGCGGTCTCGACGGTGAGCAGCACCTGGAAGAGCGGGTGGCGGGCGAGGGACCGCTGCGGGTTCAGGTCCTCCACCAGGAGTTCGAACGGCACGTCCTGGTGCGTGTACGCGGCCAGGTCCGTCTCCCTGACCCGGCGCAGGAGCTGGGCGAACGTCGGACGGCCCGAGAGGTCGGTGCGCAGCACGAGGTTGTTGACGAAGAAACCGACCAGGTCTTCCACCGCCTCGTCGGTACGTCCGGCCACCGGCGCCCCGATCGGGATGTCCTCCCCCGCGCCCAGGCGGGACAGGAGCACGGCGAGCGCTGCCTGAACCACCATGAAGACACTGGTGTGGTGGGAGCGTGCGGTGTCCGCCAGGCGCCGGTGCAGTTCGCCGGACACATCGAACTCGACGCGCTCGCCGCGGTGCGTGTGGCCCGCGGCACGCGGCCTGTCGGTGGGCAGCGCCAGTTCCTCGGGCAGGTCCGCGAGGGTGGTGCGCCAGTACTCCAGCTGCTGCGCGAGCAGGCTCTGCGGGTCGTCCGGCGCGCCCAGTGCACGGCGCTGCCACAGGGCGAAGTCGGCGTACTGCACCGGCAGCCCGGGCCAGCCCGGTGTGCCGCCCGTGCGGCGCGCGGCGTAGGCGGTCGCCAGGTCGCGGACGAGGACGGGCAGGGACCAGCCGTCCGCGGCGATGTGGTGCACCACGACCACGAGAGTGTGGCGGTCCGGGGCGTGGCTCAGCAGCGCGACGCGCACGGGGAGTTCCCGTGAGACGTCGAAGCCGCGTCCGGTGCACTCGGCGACGAGGGCCGCCGACGCCTCGTCCCCGGCCTCGACATGGTGGAACTCGGGTCCGGCGAGCGCCGCGTCGAGCACGGTCTGCCGCGGCCCCGCCGCGTCCTCGACGAAGACGGTGCGCAGTGGTTCGTGCCTGGCCACGACGTCGTCGAGCGCCCCGCGCAGCGCGTCCGGGTCGACCGGGCCGTCGAGACGGAGCACGACCGGGATGTTGTACGTGGCGCCGACGGCCTCGAAGCGGTTGAGGAACCAGAGCCGCTGCTGGCCGAACGACAGGGGCAGCCGCTCCGGCCGCGCGCCGGCCGTGATCCGGGGCCGGGCGCTCGCGGTGGCGGCGTCCAGGGCCGCCGCGAGACCGGTGACCGTCGGCGCGTCGAACAGCTGCTGCACCGAGAGCTGGACGTCGAGGGCCGCTCGGATCCGGCCGACGAGGCGGGTGGCGAGCAGCGAGTGGCCGCCCATCTCGAAGAAGTTCTCGTCGATGCCCACCGTGGCGCGGCCGAGGACCTCGGCGAAGAGCCCGCAGAGGATCTCCTCGCGCGGGGTGCGCGGGCCGCGTACGACGGCGGCCGACAGGGAGTGCTCCGGCTCGGGCAGCGCGCGGCGGTCGAGTTTGCCGTTGGCGGTGAGCGGCAGCGCGTCCAGGCTCACGAACGCGGCGGGCACCATGTAGTCGGGCAGTCCGGCGGCGGCGTGCGCGCGCAGGGCCGAGGCGTCCACGGCCGCGTCGGACGGCACGGTGTACGCCACGATCCGGCGGTCGCCCGCACGGTCCTCGCGCACCAGCACGGCGCACTGCGCGATGTCCGGGTGCGCGGCCAGGACGGACTCGATCTCGCCGAGTTCGATCCGGAACCCGCGGATCTTCACCTGGTCGTCGGCGCGGCCGAGGTATTCGAGGCCGCCCTCGGCGTTCCACCGGGCGAGGTCGCCGGTGCGGTACACCCGGCTTCCCGGCGGGCCGTAGGGGTCGGCCACGAACCGCTCACCGGTCAGCCCCGGGCGTCCCAGATAGCCGCGGGCCAGCCCGGCGCCCGCGACGTACAGCTCACCGGTGACGCCCACGGGTGTGGGCCGCAAGGAGCTGTCGAGCACTCTCACCCGCAGGTCGGGGATGCCGGTGCCGACGAGGCTCGCGGGCCGTCCGGCCACCGTGGGCGCGTCGAGGGCGAGGTGCGTGACGTGCACCGTCGTCTCGGTGATGCCGTACATGTTCACCAGGACCGGTGCGTCGTCGCGATGACGCGTGTACCACTCCTCCAGCAGACCGAGGTCCAGCGCCTCGCCTCCGAACACCACGTAGCGCAGCGCCAGTTCGCGGCCCAGCTCCGGGTCCTCGGCGTCCGCCCGCATCAACTGGTAGAACGCCGACGGTGTCTGGTTGAGGACGGTCACGCGCTCCTCGACGAGCAGCCGCAGGAAGCGCTCGGGCGAACGGCTCACCTCGTACGGGACCACGACCAGGCGTCCGCCGTGGAGCAGTGGGCCCCACAGCTCCCAGACGGAGAAGTCGAATCCGTACGAGTGGAAGAGGGTCCAGGTGTCGTCGGCCCCGAACCCGAACCAGTGGCGGGTCGCCGAGAAGAGCCGCACCACGTTCTGGTGCGGCACCACGACGCCCTTGGGGCGGCCCGTCGAGCCGGAGGTGTAGATCACGTACGCGGGGTGCTCCGGGCGCAGGCCGGCCGGCCCGTCGGACACGGGCGCACCGGGGTCCGTGGCCTCGGGCGGCAGAGCGTCGAGGAGCAGGGCGGGACGGGAGTCCTCCAGCATGAACGCGACACGATCCTGGGGGTGGCCGGGATCGATCGGCACATAGGCGGCGCCGGACTTGAGGACACCGAGGACGGCGACGACCAGGTCCGCGCCGCGGGGCAGGGCGAGGGCGACGAACGTCTCCGGACCCGCACCGCGGGCGTTCAGCCAGTGGGCCAGGCGGCCCGCCCTGGCGTCGAGCTCCGCGTACGTCAGGGTCTCGCCGCCGCTCACCACGGCCACCGCGTCCGGGCTGCGCCGCACCTGCTCGCCGAACAGGCCGACCAGGGTGGCCTGTTCGGCCATAGGCTCCTCGCCGGTGCCTAGCTCCAGGAGCCGGTCGCGCTCGGCGGGCCCCAGCAGGTCGAGGCGGGCGACGGGAAACGCGGCCCGGTCAGGAATGGCCGCGAGCAGCCGGGTGAAGGCCTCGGCGAGGGCCTGGACGCGCGGGCGCGGCAGGACGTCGGGGCGGTGGTCGAGGTGGAACCGGAGGGTGCGGCCCGGTCCGACCACCAGGGTCAGCGGGTAGTGGGCGGCGTCGCGCGTGTGGACCGAGGAGATGCGCAGCGTGTCACCGAGGCTGTCCCGGCCGGCACCGCTCGACGGGTAGTTCTGGAACGCGTAGAGGGTGTCGAAGAGGTCACCGCCGCCCGGCACGCCGGTGAGCGACTGGATCTCGGCGAGGCCGAGATGCTGGTGGGGCAGCATCTCGGCCTGCTCGCCCTGGATCCGGGCCAGCAGGCCGGCCAGCGTCTCCGCGGGGCGCAGGCTCACCCGCAGCGGTACGGTGTTGATCATCATGCCGACCATCGACTCGATGCCGTCCACCTCGGGCGGGCGGCCCGACACCGTGTTGCCCGTGACGATGTCGTCCCTGCCGGTCAGCTGGGCGAGGAGCAGCGCCCAGGCGCCCTGCACCACGGTGTTGAGCGTCAGTCCCGCGCCACGGGCCCAGGCGGTGAGGCGCTCGGTGTCCGCCTCGGGCAGCTCACCGGGCACCCGCTCGGGGAGCACCGGGGCGCGCGCCGCGCCGGGCGCCACCAGCGTGGGTTCCGCGACGTCCGAGAGCGCCTCGCGCCACGCGTCCGCCGCGGCGTCCCGGTCCTGCTCCGAGAGCCAGAGCGCGTACGCGCGGTAGGGACGCGCCGCGGGCAGCCCGGACGGGTCGCCCCCCGAGGCGTACAGCGCGATCATCTCCCGGACGAGAACCGGCAGCGACCAGCCGTCGACCAGGGTGTGGTGGAACGTCAGGACGAGGCGGTGGCGGCCCTCGCCGAGACCGATCAGGGTCAGCCGCCACAGGGGCGGGCTCGCCGGGTCGAACCTCTTGAGCCGGTCGGCCTCGACGATGTGCCCGGCCGCGTCCTCGCGGGCCGCTGGGTCCAGGTGCGCGAGGTCCTCGTGGTGCCAGGCCAGCGGGACACCGCGGAGCACGAGCTGCGCCCATTCCCCGGACTTGCGCCGGCGGAAGCAGGTGCGCAGCGTCGTGTGCCGGGCCAGGAGGGCTTCGCAGGCCGCGCGCAGCGCGCCCGCGTCCAGAGGGTCCGCCAGGTCGAAGACGACCTGACCGGTGTACACGTCGGTGCCTGACTCGTCGTACGCATTGTGGAAGAGCAGCCCCTCCTGCAACGCGGTGAGCGGCAGAATGTCCTCGATGGTCGTCTGCGGTCGGCTCACAGCTTCCCCCACTCCTCTTGCAGTTCCTGTTCGAACTCGTCGATCTCGCTCTGGCCGATCGAGGAAAGAGCCACGTCGGAGGGGCTCAGCCCGCCCGCGTCAGGTCGCTCGGCATGGGTGGCGAGGGCTTCCAGCGCACGGACCCAGTTCCGTGCCAGCTCTTGCACGTCGTCGGGCGGGAGCAGATGACCCGCGAAGGTCCAGGTGGCGACCAGTTCGGCGCCCTCGGGGGTGTCCTTGGTGGCCGCGTTGAGCTCCAGTACGTGCTGCAACGGCATCCGCGGATCGTGTTCGGGTCCGGTGGCGACGCCCGCCTCGATGGTCCAGTCGGCCTGTCCGGAGCCCCCGACGTTGTACCGGCCGAGGTAGTTGAAGCCGACCTCGGGGCGTGGCAGCGGCTCAAGGACGGTGGCCGTGCCGGGGTTGAGGTGACGCAGCATGCCGTACCCCATGCCGTGGTCGGGGTAGCCGCGCAGTTGCTCCTTGACGCGCTTGAGCAGCCTTCCGGCGGCGGGCCCGCCCGCCCACGCGTCGGCGCGGTCCACGGTCGCGGTGTCGAGGCGTACGGGATACGTGTTGGTGAACCATCCGACGGTGCGCGACAGGTCGGCGCCGCCCAGCACGTCCTCCTCCCGGCCGTGGCCCTCCAGGTCCACGAGCACGGCGGAGCCGGGCGGCGAATCGGTGAGCGCCAGCGCGAAGGCGGCCAGCAGCACGTCGTCCACCCCCGCCTGGTAGGCGGCGGGGACCGGGCCGAGGACCGCCTTGGTCACGGCGCCCGGCACGGTCACGGTGATCCGGCCCGCCGTGGCGTGCGTGTCCCGTGCCGGGTCGAGCCGCCGCCCGCCGAGAGGCGGCACGGCGCGGCGCAAGGTGTCGGCCCACAGGGGGAGTTCGACCTCGCGCTCCGGCGAGCCCGCCCGCTCGGCCAGCCGCAGCGCCCAGCCGCGCAGCGAGGTGCCGACGGGCTGCAGCCGGGGTGTGCCGCCTTCGGACACGGCCTGCCAGGCCTCGGTGAGGTCGGGCAGCAGGATGCGCCAGGAAACTCCGTCGACGACGAGGTGGTGGGCGACCAGCAGCAGCCTGCCGGGCCGGGAGGAGCCGCGGTCGAACCACACCGCCCGCAGCATGTGCCCGTCCCGGGGCGCCAGCTCACGCCGGGCCGCGGTCCCCTCGTCGATCAGGAGCCGCGCGTACGCCTCCTCGGTCGCCGTCCGGGCGTCGACGCGGCGCAGGCAGTGCTCGGCGGACACGGATCCGGGGCCCGGGACCTCCAGCCGCCACTCGGGCCCTTCGGCGTCCAGCCGGGCGCGCAGGGCGTCGTGGTGGTCGAGCACGGCCTGGAGCGCCGCGACGAGGTGTCCGTACTCCAGGCCCGGGGGCACCCGGAGCACATGGGACTGGCTGAAGTGGTCCAGGGGTCCGCCACGCGCCGCGAACGACCGCATCACCGGGGTGAGCGGCACAACGCCGAGGCCGTCGTCGGTCACGGTCCCCGGCACCTCGTGCGCGTCGGCCGCGATCCGGGCCAGGGCGGCCGGAGTGCGGTGCGCGAAGACGTCCCGCACCGAGAGGACCAGGCCCGCCCGGCGCGCCCGTCCGACGAGCTGGATGGACATGATGCTGTCGCCTCCCAGGGCGAAGAACTCGTCGTCGGCCCCGGCCTTTTCGAGCCCGAGCACCTCGGCGAAGAGCCCGCACAGCAGCTCCTCGGCGGCGGTGCGCGGGGCCCGGCCGGTGGACTCGGCTCCGTAGTCCGGCGCCGGCAGGGCGGTGCGGTCGAGCTTTCCGTTGCGGGTCAGCGGCAGGCTCTCCAGCCCCACGAAGGCGGCGGGCACCATGTAGTCGGGCAGCGCCGCGGAGAGTGCGGCGCGCAGCGCGGCGGGTTCCCGGACCGCGTCACCCACCACATACGCCACCAGCCGCCGGTCTCCGGGCCGGTCCTCGCGGACGACGACCCGGGCCTGCGCCACGCCGGGGTGGCGGACCAAGGTGGTCTCGATCTCGCCGGGCTCGATCCTGAATCCGCGCAGTTTGATCTGGTCGTCGGTGCGTCCCAGGTACTCCAGGACACCGTCCGCGCGCCACCGCACCAAGTCTCCGGTGCGGTACATGCGCTCACCCGGAGCGCCGAACGGGCAGGGCACGAACCGTTCGGCGGTCGTGGCCGGGCGGCCGAGGTAGCCGCGGGCGAGCCCGGGCCCCGCGAGATGGAGCTCACCGGGTACGCCGACCGGGACGGGACTCAGGTCGGCGGCCAGCACGTAGGCGCGCACGTCGGCGAGCGGTCGGCCGATGGGCGGACTGCCCGCCCCCGAAAGGGGGTCACTGACCACGGAGTTCACTGTGTACTCGGTGGGCCCGTAGGCGTTGATCACGCGGCGGCCCCGCCCATGGCGGCGCACGGTCTCCGCGGTGCTCTGCTCGCCACCCACCACCAAGGTCGTCAGGCTTTCGGGCAGCTCCGCGTCCGGGGGCAGCGCGGCGACCACGGAGGCGGGCAGCTTGGCGAAGTCGACGCGCTGCTCGGCGATGAAGTCGACGAGCGGCGCTCCGGGGGTGCGGACCGCTGCCGGGGCGAGGACGAGGGTGGCGCCGGTGAACAGGGCGGTCCACATCTCCAGGACGGAGACGTCGAAGCTGAACGACGCGAAGTGCAGGACCCGGTGCCCCGGGCCGATGCCGTGACCGGGGGCGAGGGTGGCGAGGCTCGCCGCACCCGCGTGAGTGGTGACCACGGCCTTGGGGGTGCCGGTCGAGCCGGACGTGTGGATCACATAGGCCGGGTGGTCCAGCCGCAGCGGGGACGTCCGGTCCGTGTCGGCGGGGTCCGCCGCACGGTTCTCGCCGCCGTCCGTGGACTCGTCCTGCGGAGGCAGTGCGTCCAGGACCCGGACCGGTCGTGTGTCGGCGAGCAGCGCCTGGACGCGGGCCGCGGGGAGCTCCGGGTCGATCGGCAGGTAGGCGGCACCGGCCTTCTGCACGCCGAGGACGGCGACGACCGTGTCGGCCGAGCGCGGCATGCGCAGCGCCACCAGGTCCTCGGGGCCGATGCCGTCCGCGATCAGGCGGTGGGCGAGCCGGTTGGCCCGCCTGTTCAGCGCCTCGTAGGTGAGGGAGAGCGTGCCGTCCTCCAGGGCGACGGCATCGGGCGTGCGCGCCACCTGCGCCTCGAAGAGGGCGGGAATCGTGGCGGCTTCGACGGACCGGCCCGACGCGCTCCACTCCAGGAGCACCTGCCGGCGCTCGGCCTCGTCCATGAGGTCCGGGGCGCCGATGTGCAGCGCGGGCCGCTCGGCGAAGGCGCCGAGCAGCCGCACCAGTCGCTCGGTGAGCGCCGCGGCCGTGGCGTGGTCGAACAGGTCCGTACGGTAGGCGAGCGTCGCGCGCATCCCGGCGGGCGCGCCCGTGGCGTCCCGCTGCTCCAGGAAGGCGAAGGAGAGGTCGAACTTCGCGGCGCCGACGCCGACCCGGTGGTGGGTGAGGTCGAGCCCGGGCAGCTGCCCCAGGGTGTCGAGGGCGGCCTGCTGGTCCGCCGCGTCGAAGGAGAAGGCGACCTGGAAGAGCGGGTGCCGGGCCAGGGAGCGCTCCGGAGCGAGCACGTCCACGAGGCGTTCGAAGGGGATGTCCTGGTGGGCGTAGGCGGCCAGGTCCGTCTCGCGCACCCGCTCCACCAGCTCGGCGAAGGTCGGGTCGCCGGAGGTGTCGGTGCGCAGCACCAGGGTGTTGACGAAGAACCCGACGAGGTCGTCCAGCGCGTCGTCGGTACGGCCCGCGACCGGTGTGCCGACCGGGACGTCCGTCCCCGCGCCCAGCCGCGTCAGCAGCACCGCCAACGCCGCCTGCACCACCATGAACAGGCTCGCCCGGTGCTCACGCGCGACCACGGCGAGCGTCCCGTGCAGGACGGCCGGTATCTCGTACGTCACCTCGCCGCCGTGGTAGGAGGCGACAGCGGGTCGAGGGCGGTCGGCCGGCAGTTGAAGCTCCCTCGGGAGGTCGCTCAACTGGCGTCGCCAGTAATCGAGTTGCCGCGCGACGGGGCTGTTCGGATCGTCCTCCGAGCCCAGGACCTGCCGCTGCCACAGCGTGTAGTCGGCGTACTGCACCGGCAACGGCGCCCACTGCGGGACGCCACCGCCGCACCGGGCGGTGTAGGCGAGCGTCAGGTCGCGGGCGAGCCGCGGCATGGACCAGCCGTCGCCCGCGATGTGGTGCATCACGAGAAGCAGGACATGCTCGTCGGGGGCGAGCACGAACAGCTTCGCCAGCCAGGGCGCTTCGGCGGTGAGATCGAAACGGTGCCGCGCGCCCTCCTGGAGCTGCCGGTCCAGGGTGTCCTCACCGGAGGCGACCGGGATGAGCTCGGGGTTTGCGGCGGTGCCGTCGAGCACCACCTGGTACGGGCCGTCCTCGTCCTCGGCGAAGACCGTGCGCAGCGCCTCGTGCCGCTCCGCCACGTCGCTGAGGGCGGCCCGCAGCGCGGCGATGTCCAGGGCGCCCTTCAGACGCAGGCCCGCCGGGATGTTGTACACGGGGCTCGGGCCGTGGAGCCGGTCGAGGAACCACAGGCGCCGTTGGGCGTGGGAGAGGGGGACGCGCTCGGGGCGGGGCACGGCAGGGCGCAGGGCGGCGCGCGCGGGACCCGTCCAGCGGCCGAGGGCGTCGGCGACACCCGCGACGGTGGGGGCGTCGAAGAGCCCGCGGATGGACAGTTCGCTGCCGAGGGTGGTGCGGACGCGGCTGACCAGACGGGTGGCGAGCAGGGAG
>NZ_JBSFTT010000073.1:0-16648 GCF_053591415.1 Streptomyces sp. NPDC003032
ACGCGCCGATGGCGCGGTGCTCGCTCTCGCTGTCGTCGCCGAGTTCGAGCATTTCGCCGAGGACGGCGACGCGGCGCCCGCCCTCGATTGCTGCCGGCGCGTCCAGGGCGGCGCGGGTCGAGGCGTCGGCGGTCCGCAGCATGAAGGACGGCCGGCCGAGCCGGTCCAGCGCCACGTCGAGCACCCGTACGTCGGCGTGCTCAGCCCGCCCGAAGGCCGCCACGGGTCTCGGCTGCGCCGGCCTCCGAGCCACCGACGAACACGACTCGATCGGGTGCGGCGGTCAGGACGACTCCCCGAGCCGGATCGCTTCCGCGGGGCACATCGTGGCCGACTCGCGTACAGCATCGTGGAGTTCGGAGGGCGGAGTGTCATCGAGGAGCTCGACCAGGCCGTCCTCATCCCGCTGGTCGAAGACGTCGGGGGCGAGCATCACGCACTGGCCCGAGGCAACACACCTGGGAACGTCGACCTCAACACGCATCATGGTTCTCCCCTGTTTCTCTGTGTGGGGCCCGTCACCAGCTGACGGGCATTTACTCGACGCCGCCGTCGTCGCCACAGATGGGTCTGTGGAGCGAGCGGTGGAACTCGGTCGGTTGATTATTGCTATCGGCGTCCGGAGGTGAGCTGGCCGTCGAAGGCGTAGAGAGCGGCCTTCCAGCGCAGGGTCCACCACCTTGCGCGTCAGCTCCGCCAGCCTCATCAACGTCGGCCTCCCCGGCGTCGGCATCACTCATCACCTCAGCCAACAACTGTCGCGTCAAGAGCGGGAGTTACGCCGGCCCACCGTACAGACCCGGTGCCGGAAGTCGACGGCATGCAGCACTACACGCGCGACGGCAGAGCCGTACCCGACCAGTCCAGCTCACCACGGAATCCGAATTCGTCGCGGACGTCGGCCTCCACCGCGAGGACGCGACGGCACCACCCACCACGACTGACAGCTTACCCAGCCAAATGAGATGACGGTTAAGCACCATCAGTACTCACGCAGCCTAGGGGATTGCGAGGCTGCGATTCCAGCCACGACCGATCACCGTCAGCGAAATAACCAGCCATTGGCATGTGCGAACAAGAGCGCAGCCACCCGGATTCAACAGCGCTGCGTATGATCGAACTGCACGCTTTCAAGAGGTGAGGAGTTCAACATTCATGACGGGTGAGCGAGTTGTTGTCGTCACTGGCGGGGGAACGGGAATCGGCGCTGCGACGGCCCGGTTGTTACGCGCCGACGGACACCATGTCGTGATCGCCGGCAGGAGACCGCAGCCGTTGCACCGCATCGCTGCCGAGACCGGAGCGCTGGCCCACCCCGCCGACGTCGCGGATCCCAAGGCCGTCTGCGAACTCGTCGAGACGACGGTGAAGGCCTACGGGAGACTCGACGGTGTCGTACTCAACGCCGGAATCGGGCGGGGCGGCGCGGTCGGCGACACCGAGGTCGAGCATTGGGAAGAGTTGATACGGACGAACCTCACCGGCCCGTTCCTGTTGCTGCGTGCCGCACTGCCGCACCTGCTGAAGACCGGTGGTGCGGTGGTTGCGGTCGCCTCGGTTGCCGCGCTTCGAAACAGCGTCGGCAACGCCGCCTATGCGACGTCCAAGGCGGCCTTGCTCCACCTGTGCCGCTCCCTCGCCGTTGACTATGGGCCGCAGGGATTGCGGGCCAACGCGGTGTGTCCGGGCTGGGTGCGTACGGAGATGGCCGATGACCGGATGGCGCGGTTCGCGGCGGAGGAGGGGCTGGCGGGCGGTGTCGAGGAGGCTTACGTGGAGGCGAACCGGCTGACTCCCGCCCGGCGGCCGGGCGATCCCGCGGAGGTCGCCGAGGCGATCGACTGGCTGCTGTCACCCGCCGCGTCCTACGTCAACGGCTCCGCCCTCACGGTCGATGGCGGGGTGACCACGGTCGGCGTCGGTGGTGCCGCCTTCGACCACCGGATCGAGGCGCGTCCCCCACGCCCGTGACTGACTGACCTCCGACTATGGCCCGGCGGGGCTGTCTGGGCGGCCGAGGAAGATTAGGAAATCGCCATTGCGCGCTCAATGAAGTGCGGTCAAGTGACGGCAAGCATGGGCCCATGGAACTTCTGCAAACAAAGTCGCTACAAGTCTGAGAGTGATGATGTACTGGTAGCGCGGTTGTCGTCCACGATCCACGGCCGGATACTCACACACCATGAACGGCCGAATCATTACATCGGTCGCACGCCACCAGTCCCAACGGCCAAGTTCCCGTTACGGGGTCCTACTTCCCGGACGTATCCGAATGGATCACGAAGTTCCGGGCGGGAGGCGAAACGTAAGCTCGCGCCATGTCGAGGAGAAAAGACTTCTCGCTATCGAGGTCGCCTTTGTCGAAGTTGACGAGACTGTCGGCGGACTGCTCGTGAGGCATGCCTGCGAGCTTGGCGTCGCGTGCCCCCGCCATCACGCACGCGAGTACCGTCGCATCGACTTTGGAGTGAGCGACATCCATAGCGGCAACATGACGGCGCGCGCGAGCCCACGCACCTTCGGTCACATAGTCGTTGAGGACGAGGATGGCATCGCGCGTCTCGATGATCTTGCGGTAGGCCAGCAGCTGCCAAGTTGCCTGCGGCCACATGATCTCGAGCAGACGGTGGCGAGGCTTGAGGAACGCGACGTTTGGCGTGGCCTGTACTAAGTCGTGCCACAGCGGCCACAGGCGCCAGATGGTGCTGATCTCCGTGACGGCGCCTCGCACAGCCCATAGCGTGGGTGCCAAGAGAGCGATCGCCCGTAACAACCCGTGAAAGCCCATGAGGTACGGGAGGAACGGCGTCAGCCGATCGGTGTGGAACAGCAGGCTGATGAGCTGGCCGATCCAGTACAGGAAGGAGAGCGCTGTGCCGATCCCGAACGTCCCTAGACTTGCCTTCAGGACGGGGTTCGACGTGCGCCTGCTGTACTGACGGCACAGGGAGGTACAGGAGAAGTCCGCGACGAGATGGACCATGATCAGGAGGAGCCAATAGGCAGTGGAAGGAGCCGGTGCGCCGGGACCCGTGACGGTGTGTTCCTGATGCGGTGGAGCCAGGGCATCCATGATGAGCAGGGACACCATGGCCAGGACCGTCACATAGCACACGCCCAGACGTGATCGGCCGCCAGCGGCGGCTGAGACGAAGTACAGCACTGCCCCCGACGAGAGCACTCCGATCAGGTTCCGCGCCAGGGCAATGGAATGTCCATCTCCAGTGGCCTGGAGTGCGAGCTGGGTCGCGGTGGGGAGCGTGAGAGTGATGGCAGCCGTGGCGGTGGCCACGGCCAACCACAGTCCGCGCTGCTCAGGGGTGCGTAGAGCGGTAGACCCACGCAGTGCCAGAGCCAGCCACAGGCAACTCACACAGAAGTAGTTGAACCAGCTCAGCACAGTGGAGGACTCAGCGTTCATCCGCGGCACGCGCTCCCAGCGCGGCCTCCAGCCGGCCCAGCACTCCGTGCGGAGCTGTGGCGGCAGACTGCGAAACGCGGATGCGCAGCAGGCTGGCGAGCATCTCCGCCTCCCGCTCCTGACGGCTGGTGTAGTTGGTGCGGCCGAGTAGCCGTTGCACCAAATGCGGGCTCAGATTGGGCAGAAGCGCTTGAGACAACTCGCTGTGGCCGAGGTCCATGCCGTGGTGGTCAAACAGCATGTGCCCGATCTCATGGAGCAGGATGTGCTCTCGGTGCACTCGGCTGGTGCGCTGCTCGCAGAAGATGTGGTCGTCGGTCTCGGTGGCGAGCCACATACCGCAGATGTTGTCCCGGGCAGCCTGTTGAGGCAGCGGATGCAGATGTAACGGCCGTCCCCGCTGGACGGACAGCTCCTGGCACAGGGCATCGACGGTGAAGGGGTGTGGCAGATTGAGTTGCTCGAGGACCGACTGACAACGCTGATGTAGTTGAGCGTATTTGTTCGGCATGCATCTCCCAAAGCCTGTGTGAGGGTGCCCCTATGACGTTGGTCAAGGGGTGAGTGGGGTCGATGGTTGTAGAAGGTTCCATCACGGAGCATGACCAAGAGGAATGCTCGCTCGGCGTCGGGCGAGACAGAGGAGGGCTTGGGTGTGATGCTTTCCCTGGGCGATCTTCTCGTCGTAGTAAGTCTCGTCGTAGTAAGTGCGGAAGGCCGGGTTGGCACCTCAAGCGCGCCCGCATTCGCCGCCCTGGGGGCGGGCGACGCCGGCATAGGCGGCGAGATGGGCCGCGGACGAGGCTGGGGACGACGACGGTCTGTTCGTCGAGCGCGGCCGGGTGTTGCATGCGCGGGCCCAGGATACGTTCCAGAGGGGGATGGACCTGGGTGAACAGGCCGCGCAGCCGGTTGGACAGGCGGGTGGCCTCGGCGGCCAGGTCGTCGTCGAGGTCGCCCGAGCGCAGCGTGTGGGGCACCGCCCGGGCTGCGTCCACGATGATGAACGCGTCGTTCGCGTCGGTCGTGGCCTCGCGGGGATAGAGATCGGCGACCTGCCGCATCGACAGGCCCGGCAGATAGACGACATGGCGGCCAAGGTCGCGGGCGACGGTCAGTGGCAGGGCTCCCACGGAGGCGACCTGGTCGACGATGACCAGGACGGTTCCTTGCTTGGCCTGCAGTTGGGCGAAGACCTCGCGGAGGCTGGGCTCGCTGCCGGGCAGGCGCTGGTCGAGGGTCTTCTTGCCGGTGGGGGGCAGTGCGGTGGCATGGTGTTCGCCCTTGCCGACGTCCGGGCCGAGGCAGACGTCGATGCTGTCGGTATCGATCACCTCGGGCATCCTTCGGTGCTGCTCGCCCGGCCCTGCCACGGCACTGATCGCCACATCCACATTACGAAGAGCCTCCCGGCCTGCGAAAAAGGCCGGTGGTCATGCCCCTGGTCAGCGGTCGGTCAGTGCCCCCGGAGCAGGTGACACCACTCCCCTGGCCGTGCACGCGGTGAGGGGAGGTAGTCATGCCAACTCCGATGGCTGGGAACTCCGTTGCGGGGCTACGAAAGAAGGGGAACGTTTCCTCAGTCATGGGATCCGGCTGCGGGCGTCCGGGCGTCCGGGCTGGCGGGTGGGAGCCCTTCGGCGCGCTGCGCCGGCCTGCGGATCTTGGCGTCGCGCAGTGCGGTGGCCAGCGTTAGTTGGACATTGACCCGTCCCGACACTTCGTCGTTGAGGAAATATTCGAGTGGCACACCGAAGAACTGGGCGAGAGTGTCCAGCTGTTCCAGAGTGAGGTTGCGCTTCTTTCCGGTGGCCAGTTCCCAGAGGTAGGTGGCGGAGATGCTGCCTCCGGTCGTCTCGCGGATCTCCTTGGTGAGCCGCGCGTAACCGGGACGGGTACGTTCGTCTGAACAGAGCGTATCGATCACCTTGTTGAGGCGCAGCTCGAGCTGCGGGAGCAGCGGACGGTCTTCCTCGCCGCGGGCCGGTCCGTGACTGCGCATCTCTCGCCCTTCCTAGCCCGAGGTCTCCCAACGGAGGCAGGAGCCAACCCGGCGTCTGCCAAGAGAGGGAAAGTCTAGCCCGGCTAATGACGCTGCTCCAGGGGAACTACTCTTGGGCTTTGGTCACTTCCCGACGGGTGTGCGCAGATGCCGTGGCGTTGCGGCGGGCGGACGTCAGAGCCAGTAGGCAGCAGGCTGACAGGACGGCCAGGAGCGCCTGGTAGACGGCCACCGGCCATAGCGAGCCATGTCCTACCGTGACCAGGGTTTGGGCCAGGACCGGAGCCGTACCCCCGAACACCACACCTGCCAACTGCTGGGCCAAGGAGATTGCGGTGTAGCGGACCCGGACCGGGAAGGCATCGATGAGCAGGGCGGCGACCACCGCGTAGACGACAGCGCTGGCGGACTCCAACGCGCACACCCCCAGCGTGATCTGGACCAGCGAACCACTGCCCAAGGCAAGGACAGTGAGGGGAATGGCGAGCAGGTACAGAGCCAGGCCAAGGGCGCAGACGCGTACGACCCCCACGCGTTGGGCGATTATCGCGGCCAGTGGCTGGACCAGGAACCGGGCGACAGCCGCGCATAACACCACGCTCAGCACCTTCTCCCGGGGAAAACCGATGTGCGTGGTCGCCCAGGACAGCACGAAGGTACCGGCTAGATACGTCCCGGCAACTGGGACGGCGCAAGCACCGACACACACCGCAATCCTCGGGAAGTACCGCTGCACGGCGTCGCGCACCGGGGCGGACGCCACCCGGCCCTGCTCCGACAGCCGCTCGAACTCTGGGGATTCGGGCACCGCTAGCCGTATGGCCAGGCCGACGGCCATGAGAGGGATGGAGAGCAGGAAAGGAACCCGCCAACCCCAGGTCAGGAACTCGCCGTCGCTCAGCCGCGAGAACGGAAGGTAGACAGCGCTGGTCAGGATGGAGGCCAGCGGCGTCCCCTGCTGCACCATGGCTGTCAGAATGACCCGCCGCCCCCGTGGCGCGTGTTCGCCCGCCAGTAGTACCGCGCCGCCCCACTCGCCACCCACTGCGACCCCTTGAACGAGCCGCAGGACGCACAGCAGCACGGGAGCCATGACTCCCGCCTCCTCATAACGAGGCAGTAGTCCGATGCCTGCGGTAGCCGCCCCCATCAGCCCAAGTGTCGCCACAAGGCTGCGTTTTCGTCCGAGCCGATCCCCGAGATGGCCGAAGAGAACAGCGCCGATCGGGCGCCCCAGAAAGCCAACCCAGAATGTGGCGAACGATGCGAGCAGACCGGTGGTTTGCTGCACTTCGGGAAAGAACAACTCTGGGAAGACCAGGCTGGATGCGGTCGAGAAGATGAAGAAGTCGTACCACTCGACCGTGGTTCCCATCAGGCCGGCGAGACCTGCCTTGTAGGCAGGGGGCAGCCAGGGGCTTCTGCTAGGTGTGCGCGAGGGCAGGCGCATCGTACTCCAAGAGATCACCGCAGTGGACGGGCTATGAACTCGTGACGGGAACTTGTCCGTTGAGACTGGTGGGACGAGACCGAAGTAATGACCAGGCCGTTCGTGGGGTGTGACTACTCGGCTGTAGATCGCGGACCACGACTTGCGGGCACGCGTGGAACCGCTGTTGCCGCCCTCGCACGAGCGGCCGCAGGGGCCGCGGCCGGTGGACGACCGACAGTGCCTGCAGGGCATCTTGTACGTTCTCCACAACGATGTCGCCCGGCAACTGCTGCCCTTGGACCCGGGTTTCGGCTTCGGTCAGACCTGTTGGCGGCGCCTGACCGGTGGCATCGGACCGAGGCTCCCGAGAAACTGCACCGCCTCCTGATCGCCGAGCTGAACACGGCCGGCGAACTCGACTGGACTGGTGCGTGCGTGGACGGCTCCCACGTCCGCGCGACAAAGGGGGAGTCGCGACCGGTCCCTCGCCGGCCGACCGGCGAAAGACGGGCAGCAAACACCGCCCGACCCGTGACGGCAAGGACACACCACTGCACGTCACCACGACTGCGGCCAACGTCAACGACATCACCCAGACCCTCACCCTGGTCGACAACATCCCGCCGGTGACGGCCGGACGGCCGGGCCGACCACGACGGCGCCCAAGTGCGTCCTGGAGCGACACGACATACGACTCCAAGGCCGTACACCACGCGTTGCGGCGCCGCAGGATCATGCCGGTGATCTCCCGGCAAGGGCTCCTCGGACATCAAGGACCTGGGCAAGCTCCGCGATGTCGTCGAGCAGACCTTTGCCTGCTCCACCAGTTCAAACGCCTGGCCGCGCAGTGGGAACGGCGAATCGAGCTCCACGATGCACTCATCTCGTTGGCCTGCGGCAGCAACTGCTGGCGACGCCTCAAAAAGCACAGAGCATGACTCTGTTACGAGTTCATAGTGCTTCGCGTCATGGCCTGGTGTCTCCGTTCCCAGGGGACGTCCGCGCCGCCCCCACACCGGAGACGGGCCAGGCAACATATGCGTACCCAGCCTCCCCACACGTTGGCAAGAGCCACCATGTCGAGGAAGGTCATTCCGGCCAACCTGCGCTCCAGCGATTGTCATGAGCTGACCCTGGTTTCATGGAGTCCCTGAAGCCGGGCTTATGATCTCGGCCCGAAGGAGAACCACGAGCTGAGGCTGATCCTTTGGAGTGGACACCCTGACAATGGATCTTGATGGGCCAGGGAGGGATGTCCCCCTTTGACCGCTCGCCAGGGCGGCCATCCCGCAGTACACCTCAAACATGACGGGCGTGACGGCTTCCCCAGCGACCTCTCCGACACACGGTGGGCGCTGATCGAACCCGTCCTCACCACCTGGCGGGTCAAGCGCCGTCAGTTCGCACTGGACATCGGACGCCCACCCGAGCACGACCTCCGCCAAATCATGAACGCGATCCTGTACGTGGACCGCACCGGCATCCCCTGGCGGTACCTGCCACACGACTTCCCACCCCGTCAGACGGTCCACGGCTACTTCACCCGATGGCAGCAGGACGCCGTGTTCAAGCAGCTCACCGGACTGCTGCGGACACTGGTCCGCCAGAGCGAGGGCCATGGCAGCGAACCAACGGCCTGCGTGCTGGACTCCCAGACCATCAAGACCTCCACCAACGTGCACCTCGCCGATGAGGGCACCGACGCGGGCAAGCGGATCACCGGCCGCAAGCGCCACGGCGCCCGCCTGGGCATCGACGTCCAGCCCGTCCAACACCCGCTCGACACCAAGAGGTTCACGATTATCCCGAGGTGCTGGACCATCGAACGGAGCATCGGCTGGCTCATGCACCACCGACGCCTCGCCCGCGACTATGAAACCCACCCCTCCCGCTCCGAAGCCGTGATCCACCTCGCGATGATCGACCTCATGAGCCGCCGCCTCACCGGCGAAGCCACCGCGCCACGGCCTCGCGGGCCAGCTCCGGGCACGACCAGCGTGACAACGGGGTGCCGGTCTCGGCGGGCAGTTGGCAGGCCAGCGCCTTGATCTGGGTGGCCTGCAGCGCGGTGAACGAAGGCGGACGACCGGAGCGTCGGCGGTCGGCCAGCCCAGGCAGGTCCTCTTCGGCGAACCGCCCCCGCCAGGTCCGCACGGTGTCCACATGCAGGCCCGTCTCGCGGGGGATATGTGCGTTGGAGCCGCCTTTTGCCGCCTGGAGCACGACATGCGCGCGGATCCGGACCTGGTGGGGAGTCTTGTGGCCGTAGGCCATCCTCTTCAGCTGGTGCCTGTGCGAGGCGGTCAGCGATATCGGGCAGGCGACGGCAACGGGCAAGCCAGGCAGGCCAATCAGCAGCAGCGGGCGTTATCGGCTGAAGCCTGACGCAACAACCAGGCGCCCCCGTGCCCACTCCCCGGAGCCGACCAAGACCCCTCGCACAGAAGCTGAGCCACGCCGCGGACGACTGAGCCACACCCTCGCACCGGCCTTACGAACCTGGGGCGCGCAAGCGCAGGCTAGCGCCTTCGGCGGAGTTGTTTGATCTTGATGTGGCCAGCTCGCGGGTGCCCGACGATCGTGAGCGTTGGGGAGGTCGGGTCCGCCGGTGCGGTGGCCTTGTTGCGGATGTGAGCGGTATTGGTGCTCGACGCATCGATCCGCACCCTCCAGCCCTGCGGGACGATCAACTGGATGTTGCCCGTTCCGCAACTCGCCTCGACGGTGACGTCATGGTGTGCGCATGCTGCCTTGGTGAAGTCGATCTCGATACTCAGCATTTTGCATTCGGCGACGATTCTCCGGGGAACTGTCCACTGGCCGTTCTGCTTGATGTTGGCCAGGCGGGTTTTGAGGAAAAGCGTTTCCACCTCAGTGCCGGAGCGAGAGCCGGAAGGCCCATTCTGCGGCAGATCAGCCACCAGGACGTCGAGTTCGCCGTACGTCTTCGCGCCGTAAGCTCGATCGAGCCTCTCCTCCAACTCGGCAAGGTCAATCCGGCCTTCACCTGCGGCAACCCGCAGCCGCTCCGCCACCGACTCCCGGTCAGCATCCCCTGCCCGAGGCGCCACTACGCCCCGCGACGTTGCCAGCTCCCGCCCCTGTTCCCCATCAGTCATAGTGAGACTGTAGCCGTACAGTCCAATCGCCCATGCACAACATCGGCCCCGGAGTCAATCCCCGAAGAACTTGCCGCGACGACCACTGAGGGGTCTGGTGGAGGCTTGGCGGCTCGGACGACCTGCAGCGTTGGGGCCCCGGGCTCGCGGACAAACCCCGTGTCGGCGTCCCGGGCTCCACACGCCCGGTCGGGGCCGTGGACCGTTGAGAACAGGTGCCGTTCGTGCGCCCCGCGCTACAGGGGACGTGGCTTGGGTGAGTGGCGTCCGGTCAGGCGGGCGGAGAGTCAGCCCACAGGCCATACAGGGAGCCGGTCTCTCGCTCGACCTCGTTAAGGATCTGGGCCCGGTCGGCGTGGCCGAACAGCAGCCGGAACGCCTCCCGGTGGATCGGGCCGGGGGCACGGAGCAACTGGTCGGCGAGGCTGCCGGCATCCTTGGACCGTACGCCGGAGCGCTGTTCCTTGGAGGTGACAGCCGCCGCGGCGGCGGCGGTTCGGGACGGGGGTGCGGCGGCCATGGCGCACACCGTGCCGCGTGGGGCCGGCTAGTGTCTCGGGCTCCTGGTGCGTCAGTGAGCTTCTTCAGCATTGCCGCTCCATGATGAGGGCGGCTTTGGCGATTGACGTCATGCGGTTTGGGCTGCACCGGGCCCGGCGGAAGATCGTTCCCCGCGGGGCGGGCGTCTGACCGACGTGGTCACCCAAGCGCGGCCTCCGATGTAGGCACGGTCGGCGAGGACGAGGACACCCTGGAGCGGCAACGCTGAAGAAGCTCAGTGATAACACTGGCACCGCACTCCGTGGCGACTCAACAGGCGCTCCCACACGCCCCCGCCCCAGTCACCGGTGGAGGACCGCTTGCGCTCGTTTCAACGCTCCCCTTTGGTAACTTGCCAATGCGGCCAGAAATGCTTGGTCCTTGTTCGGAAGCGCAGTGATGAGAGCGCGCCGCACCCGCACGGCCGTTCCGGGAAGGTCCACCTCCGTGGCGCACTCCCCGTCCGCTACGGCTACTCCCTTCTCACGTTTCCGGAATGCGGTCTTCGATGACTCTTTCCGAAGGTTGATTTTTCGATGGATGCGATTCAGTGTGTCGCGGGCCTCTTCCGGAGTGCGGTACGTGTATCCGCGCGCCGCCATGCACGAGCGCCAGTCGGACATTGCAGATGAGAATTCCGGAGTATTGGGTACCTTGGCGTCGAGGCGGCCGTTGAGTGCCTCGGGCGCGTAGTACATGCGGGCCCACACCGTGACGTCGCCGGTCAGTTCGCGACGGGCCTCCGCGTCGCAGCCCTGCCGTCGCACCCGTACCGTGCCGGTACCTGTCGCGACGTCGTCGCTGGATCCCGGGGGACCGGAGAAGGCGATGTCGAAGGAGCGCTGCCGGTCCGGCGGCAGGTCGGTGTAGTACGGGGTGGATGGTGGCCCTGACTGCCGAGGCGCGGTGGCGATGGCGTATCCGTGGCTTCTGCGGCCGGGGAGGTCCACGAGCGCAGCGGTGTCATCGAGGGATGTCGGCAGCGGAGCCCGCTTGGCGGGGTAGGTGAAGCCCTTCTCCTTCATGCACTGGTGGACGAGCTTGTTCACCGCCGTGTCCAGGGTCTGCTGCGCTCGCGGCCAGCTGCCTGACCGGGTCACCATGTCGAGAGCCTCGGGGCTCAGCCGCCCGTTGAACGGGGGCGGCTTCGGAAGAGGCGCGGCCGCCCTGTCCGGCTGCGCCGACGCGCAGCCGGCCAGGGCGGCCAGGACGGCCAGGACGGCCACGGGGGGCCGCAGCGCCCTTGCGGGTCGCCTCATCACCTCGGCGAACACCAGTGATTGGAGCTGATCGTGTCGTTGAACGCCGGGTCGTTGTAACCGACGGGCGGCGCCGCTCCGAAGTCGGGGACCTCGTCGTTCCTGCCCAGGCTGTGGTACCGGCCGTTGTAACCCGCGTCCGTCCAGTAGTAGACCGTGCACTCCCTGCCGCGGTTGGCGTAGGAGCTGATGCAGTCGTTCCAGGTGCCACTGCGGCACTGGCTCTGTCCGAAGGCCGTGAAGTTGGGGTTGTTGCCCGAGACACGGCCCCGGGCACCGCCGTAGTTGCTGTTCACCCAGAAGCACGTGTCGCCGGCCGCACAGGTGAGAAGCGGATCCACGCTCTCGCCGGAGGTCGCCGCCGTGGCGGGCGCTGCGGTGACACCACCGAGCACCAACAGGGCTGAACCCGCAGCCGCAGCCAATATCTTGCGCATGGTTGTCCTCTCTGTTCTTGCTCATAGTTGGAGCAGTACACGTTTTCCTGCCCGAAAAGAGACTGCAGCCATTCACAGGAACGTTGGTAGAAGTGTGAGGCTGAACGCAACAAGCCTGGTCCGAGCCGGTCGCGTTGCACGGCGACTAGAGATTGTGAACGAAAAAGCAGAAGTCAGGGGGAAACGGAATGCTGAGGATCCATTTCGCTTCGGACGACCTGGCCCGCACGCGATTAGCCGAGGGCCCCGACCCGATGTGGGAACTGTGCATCAGCCTCCACCGCCTGCAACGCCGCGACGTCTCCGTGCTCTTCGGGGCATGGCGACGACAAGTCGTACCCAACGTTCCGGCGTCGACCCGCGTCCTCTCGGCGCTGGCCCCGGGGGTCGGCTACAGCTGCGACTTCCTCACCCCGCGCACCGGCGTCGATCTGCTCGACCAGACACAGGCGCTGCGAGCCACGCCACGGTCTCGACTCCGCGACGACCTGGAGGCGTACGCTCGCCTCAACCCACGGCGGTGCCTGCCACGTTGGGCGGGGGAACTGGCCGACGGCCGGGCCCGCCTCCTCGAACTGATCGGGGACGCCGCGGAGCGCTACTTCACCGCTGGCCTGGCGCCGTACTGGCAGCAGATCCGTACCCAGGTCAGCAGAGACCTGCAACTGCGCACCCGTACGCTCGCCACGGCCGGCTGGGACGCGGTGTTCACCACCCTGCACACATCCGCCCGCTGGAGCTATCCGGTCCTGGAGCTCGACTATCCCGTCGACCAGGACATGCGCTTGGGGGGTCGTGGACTGCTGCTCCAGCCGTCGTTCTTCTGCCGGTACGCGCCCACCGCCCTCTTCGACCCCTCCTACGATCCAGTCCTTGTCTACCCCATCGAGCACCAGCCCGACTGGGCCTCCTCCGGCACCGCCACTGACGGTCAGCGGCCGCTCATCGCGCTCCTGGGCCGGGCACGGGCCAGCTTGCTGCAGGCGGTAGCCGAGGGCCCTGGCAACACCACCGAACTCGCGCGCCGTACCGGCCTGACCCTCTCGAACACCAGCCGCCACCTCACCGCGCTGCGCGAGGCATCCCTCACCTCCAACCAGCGTCACCATAGCGCCACGCTGCACTCGGTGACCGGCCTCGGCATCGCCCTGCTCAACGGCACATTGCCGCAACTGCCCACCTGACCGTCGTAACCCGAGGCCACGTTGTACGCCACGCCACGTCAGTGCCCGGGTTCACATCCGGGCACTCAGATCTTTGCGTCGTGGGTGGGTGGAGGGAGGGCCGCGGTTTCGTCAATGATGGCGCGGGCGAGGTCGGCGATGCGGACCTGATGGTGCCGGGCGTGGGCGCGCATTTGTTGGAAAGCGGTGTCGGGGTCGATGGCGTGGCGGGCGGCCAGGAACCCTTTGGCCTGTTCGATGGTGGTGCGGGTGTGCAGGGCCCGTTGCCATTTGCTTTGCACGGTGCGATGTTGGTCAAGGGCGGTCTGCCGGAGCAGAGATTGCGGTGACGTCGGCCAGGGCCAGGGACCGGCCGGCTTCGGACAAGGTACCCGGGGTGCGGCGGAAGAGGTTCAATGTGTTACTGACCTTTCCGTTCAGTTGCCGTGTTGAGCGAGAGGCTGGTTTCGGCGAGGCAGCCATCGAGATGCGGCCACGGGAAGCGCCGTTGAACCGAACCACGGGCGTGCTCCCTCTGGGTGCCCAGGTGCGTGCGCGGTGCGACGTCATCGAGAGGCTCTGCCAAGATTCCCGCTAGAGGTGACGTTGGGTCACTTTGCTGGCATCGTCGAGTGTGTGCGACAACTTGCTTTGTGTGCTGTTCCCGCATCCGGCTGCGGTGTTGGTGGGGTGGGTGTCATCGGACGGATGCGTAGTACGGGTCGATGCGCGTGCCCGTGAAGTTGCGCGTCCATGTCCAGACTGCGGTGCGAATTCCGTTCGTGTGCACAGCTGGTATGAACGGAGTCTGGATGATGTTCCCGTAGGTGGACGCTCCGTGGTTGTTCAACTATCGGTGCGCCGACTTTACTGCGATGCAGTTGAGTGCAGACGCCGGTCCTTTGCTGAACAGATTGACGGCCTGACTGCTCCTTACGGACGGCGCACTGCCATACTGGCTGGGATGCTCCACGAAATAGCCTTGGCCCTCGCCGGCCGGGCTGGCGCCAGGCTGGCGGCGGAACTCCACGTCACCGTCAGCCGAACTACCTCGCTCAGTATGCTGGTTGCATTGCCTGACCCTCCCTTGCTGGAGCCAAGAGTTCCAGGGATAGACGATTTTGCGACCAAACGCGGCAGGAAGTACGGGACCGTCCTGGTCGACGCAGAAAGTCGCAAGGTCGTGGATTTGCTGCCAGGGCGGGAGAAAGAACTGGTAGCCAGTCGGCTGTCCGAGCACCCCGGGGTCGAAATAATCTGCAGGGACCGGGCTGGCGGCTACGCCGAAGCGGCGAACGCGGGTGCACCTCAAGCATGACAAGTAGCCGATCGCTGGCATTTATGGGACAACCTCGCACACGCTGTCGAGCGAACCGTCATCACCCACCGCGCCTGCCTCGTGCCACCGGCGCTGACCGCCCCCTCTGCCAGACGCTTGGCCACCGCTCCTCCATCCACCGTCGACCCTGACACCGGCCGTGAGAAGTGGCTAGCGACTCGAACCCGTCAACGCCACCGAGAGGTTCAGCAACTGTTCGCACGGGGCCGTTCAATCAGCGATATTGGCCGGGAACTTGGAATGGGACGGTCGGCAGCACGGCGCTATGCCCGCACAGAAGTACCGGATGGACTCATCGACGGGGCGATGCGCACAACACCACTGGACGACTACAAGCCCTATCTCATTCGCCGTTGGAACGAAGGCTGCACCAACGCCTCACTCCTGTATCGCGAAATATGCGAGCAAGGCTACCCAGGGCGCACCGCACAAGCAACTCGGCACTACTTGCATCCTCTTCGGACATCTCTGGGATCGATCCGTTCACCAATGCCCGTCCTCAAGCCGCAACAGGTGACCAACTGGATCATGTGGCATCCAGATCGTTTGAACCCGACCGAGAAACAACAACTCGATGAAGCCCTGCACCGCTGCCCGGAGTTGGCAACTGTCCGCGGCCACGTCCATGCCTTTGCCCGCATGCTCTGCAATCTGTCCGGCGAGACGCTTGAGCATTTTGACCCGATTTACGTGTCCTTCGACGGGCCCTGAACTCCAGGAGAGGGTCAGTCCAGCAGCGACAGCTTTCTCGTCACGCCGTAACCCGTCAGCCAGGGCGACCATCGCGGGAAGTCCACTGGAACTGATGACACTGAGCCATAGATGTACGGCCGAGCCAGCTTCGCGCTGCTCCGGAAGCGGGTACTGCTCGCTTGAGCAAGTGACCCAACGTCACCTCTCACGGGAATCGTGGCAGAGCCTCTCGATGACACCGTCCGTGGTCCGCACGTGGGGCCGGCGTGGGCACACGCCGGTAGTGCGGGTGCGAGGACGCTCCTGGCGCCGCTTGTCGATCGCCGCCCTGTGCTGCGCCAAGCCCGGCGAGATCTCACGGCTGATCTGCCGGCCCTGCCGTCACGGCGAGCATCCCGGTCCGGGGCGCAAAAGCCTCGTCTCAACACCCATCGGGCCGCCGGCATGCGCCAGTACGCCGCTGAACATGACTGGCTCACCGTCGTCCAGCTCCCCTCCTATGCACCGGATCTGAACCCGGTGGAAGGGGTGTGGTCCCTGCTGCGGCGCGGTCCGCTGGCCAACGTCGCCTTCACCCATCACGAACACCTCGAACGCGTCTCACGCCGCGGACTGCGTCGCATCCCGCGTCATCCCGAACTCATCGACGGCTGTCTCCCCGGCACCGGCTTCAGACTCACCCACCACCCGACAACACCCCGAAAAAATCAGTAGGTCTGTTTCGCGATCCGGCGGCCGAGCTGTTCGAGGAACTTCTGCAAGCTGGACGAGGTGACCTCGAAGTCGTCGGACCAGAAGGCCTTGGTGGACTTCCAGACTTGTCCGCTGGCTCCGATCGCGAAGAGATGGCCCCCGCCGTCGCTGGCGAAGACCAGCGCGATCGGTTCGCCGTCGATCGGAGCGGGGCCGTACTCACGTATGTGCTCCGCCGCTGTCGCAGGTGAGTGGATGAAGTACCCGCTGTCGACGTCGGGCAGCTGAGCCTCACCGATCAGGCCTCCGGCCCCCCGAAGCAGTGGCGCTCCGCCGACCTGGTCGGCTGCAGCGTCATGGGTCTTCTCGTTACTCCACAGTGCGGCCGATGAGTTTGTGGCTCCCGGCCGGTCCAAGTTCGTGACACCCCGGGAAAGGACAGCGCCATGTCGGAACTTCTTGTCGACTTCATCACCTCCCTCGACGGCCACGCATCGGGAGAGGGGTGGCCCGGGTTCTGGGGCCTCGAGGGCCCGGAGTACCTCGCATG
>NZ_JBSFTT010000074.1:0-16485 GCF_053591415.1 Streptomyces sp. NPDC003032
TGGACGAGCTCATCGAACCGATCGCCACGGCCGGGGCGGCGAAGAAGCCCAAGAAGGCCGCCGCAGGCGGGGCCACCACTTCTGAAGGTGTCGGCGAACTGCGGCCAAGGCGAGCCCGGATCACAGGAGTTGAGCGGTGACGACACCTGCGCTCGCCGAGGAAGTTCTCGCCGATCCGGTCGGCCTGGTCGTGCGACTGGTCGGCAACGTCGAGAAGCGCCTGGACGCCGACCGCATCCGGGACATCGTCTGCACGCTCGTACGCTCACGAGCTGGCCGCCGCAATCTCGCCCAGGCCCTGCACGACAACCCGTCGCTGCTGCGGACAGGCAAGCCACCCGCTCCATTCCGCGTCGCCAAGCTGCTGATGGTCCTGCATGAAGCGGGCGCCCAGGACACTGCTCTTCCCCGCTGCGGCGAGTGCGGACGCCCGCGCCCCTACGTCGGCAGCCGCTCGGGCGGACGGTGGGGATGCTCGCCCTGCTTCGACACACCTGCCGTCTGCGCGGGCTGCCACCAGCAGCGGCGAGTCGTCAGCCGCGACCGCCACGGGCAGCCCCGATGCGCCAAGTGCCCTGATAGCGACGGCGATCCGGTCCGGGAACTCGCCCAGATGATCACTGAGCTCGACCCCGCGCTCGACGCGGACACCGTCCGGGCCGCTCTGGAGCGGTCCACGAAGCGTCCGGCCGGGCAGCGTCGACTGGCCTGGGCCGTGATCGACCGTCCCGAGCTGCTGACCGGCGCCGGGCACGGGGCCCCCACTCCGGCCGTGTTGCGGTTCATCGGCGAACTCGGCGCCGCCGGCGCCACCATCGTCGTCAAGCCGGCCTGCCCGCGCTGTCACGGAGTGAAGTCGCTGTCGAAGCTCCTGGACGGCAAGCGGATCTGCCGGGCCTGCTTCGCGAAGCATGCGGCCGTCCCCTGCGCACGCTGCGGAGCCGTCCGTGAACCCGCCACCGCGATGCCACCGGACAGCCACTGTGTCCCAACTGCCTGATCCGCGACCCGGTCAACCTGGAAGTCTGCGTCGGCTGCGGACGCCGTCAGCCGGTCGCGGTCCGGCTCATCGACGGAGTCCGCTGCAACAACTGCAGGCCGAAGGAGATCAGAGAGTGCGGGCACTGCGGCCGCACCTCCCCTTGCGAGATTTCCCGCGCCACCAGGCAGCCCTGGTGCGAACGCTGCCAGCAACGATGGGCGACCTGCAGCGACTGTGGCACCGTCGCACAAGCCCGCGGCGGCACCTGGGAGGAGCCGTTGTGCGCGAAGTGCACCAACTCCGACCCCGACTTCTGGGGACGCTGCCCCGTCTGCACGACCACCTGGCAGCTCAGCCCTCGCCCCTGCCAGCGATGCGTCCTGGATCAGAAGATCCGCGACCTCCTCGGTGACAACGCCGGGGCTGTCGCACCCGAGCTTGCGGCCTTCCACGCGGCATTGACGGACGCCGAGCGCCCGGACGTCGCACTGGCCTGGATCTCGCGAGCAAAGGCCCGGGACCTGCTGGTACGCATAGGCCGAGACGAGCGTTCTGTCACCCACGACCTCCTCGACGAACTTCCGCCGGGCAAGGTGCTGGCCCACCTTCGCAGCGTCCTCGTCGCCACGGGAGCCCTGCCACCGCGCGACGAACGGCTCGTCGCTCTGGAGAAATGGATCACCACAACCGTCCAGGCTCGCACAGATCTCGCCGAACGCCGGATCCTGCACGGTTACGCGGTCTGGCACCACCTGCGCCGGCTCCGCCGCCGAGTCGACAAACAGCACACCACTCAACTGCAGGACATGAACGTGCGCTGCCACGTCACCGCGGCCGACAACTTCCTCGCCTGGCTCGCTGGCGAAGGTCTCACCCTGGGCGCCTGCACACAAGCCGACCTGGAACGCTGGATGACCGATCCCGTTTTCCGCTATCGCGACGAGACCGGCCACTTCGTCCGCTGGTCCGTACAGCATCGTCATGCGCATGCCCTCACCTGCGGTGCCGTCCGCTGGACCGGCCCGCAGGGCACCATCGACAGCGAGAAACGCTGGGCCGACGCGCGACGCCTCCTCAACGACGACACGCTGGCCACCGCGGACCGAGTCGCTGGACTGCTGCTGATCCTCTACGCGCAGAAGATCTCTACCATCAGCCGACTCACGGTCGAGGACGTCGACATCACCGGTGAGACGGTCGCGATTGCCTTCGGAACCTCGCCGGTCATCCTTCCGATGCCGCTTGGCGCCCTGGTCCGCGAGCTCGTCGCGACCCGACGCGGCAAAGCCAAGATCGGCACTCCGGACGACGCCCCTTGGCTCTTCCCCGGAGGACAACCAGGGCGTCCACTCAGCGACAGCCAGGTCGGTCTGCGGTTGCACAAGATCGGCATTCGGCCCCAACAGGACCGCTCCACAGCCCTGTTCGCCCTCGCCGCTGAACTGCCCGCCGCCATCCTCGCCCGGATGCTCGGCGTCCACATCCAAGTCGCCGTCCAATGGCAGAAGGCATCCGCTGGCGACTGGGCCTCCTACGCCGCCGATGTCAGCCAGAGAGGAAGACCATGACCGCGGAGTTCCGAGGGTTCCGATACTCCGAGCTCGTTCAGCCGGAAACCACCCGAGAGGACTAACCCTGAAGCGCTGCACACGTCTTTACCACAACGTCGGTTGCCCTCACATACCGCTCCGGCTCACCAGGCTGAGCCCGCCCCAACGGTCCTGCGCTCTCGCTGTGTGCGACGAGCCTGAAGATCAGTGCACGAATCAGCATCTGCTGAAAGTCAGGATGATCGCTGCCACTCGTCAGCAGGTCGGACGGAAGATCGAACCACAGCAGACCATCTGTGACCACGATGGCCTCGGCGAACACCGGAGGCCGCCAATACGGCGAAAAGTCGATCACAGCCGGCACTTCGTCCGCAGCGAAGAGCACATTGCCAGTGAGATCGCCGTGGATGAGCTGAGCTGCGTCCTGCTTCACCGGGCGCCTCAACGCCAGCAGAGCCGAGAACGGCGCGGCGAGGTCCTGGATCACGTCGATGTCCTGTTCGTTCCATGCGACGCGGTCGGCCACGGCCCAGGGGTGGGTATGCCGATCAAGGAAGTCGGGCCGGGGCATCTGTCGCAGGGCGGCATGGAAGGCACGGCCGGCGCTGAGCACACCAGTCCAGTGCTCCTGCGGATCAGGCTCACCGGTCAGGAACTCGCTGGCCGTCCAGCCGTCCACGACGCTCGGCCCGCCGACGGCCCGGAGCTGCAACGGGATGCGGAAGCCACTGCCCGGTGCCAGCGTCTCGAACAGGGAAGCAGCCCACTCGGCCTCGTCCTCAGTTCCCTCCGCAGGCTTGAACACAAACCCACCGACGAGAACGCTTCGTCCTTGCCCGCCAACCAGCGGGACAGGAGTGCCCTTCACGCCGAAGGCATCGAGGACGGCAGGGGGCGGGACGGCGTTACTCGGCAGCTCAGTCACGCCGGGCATTTTGCCGACACCGCCTTGCCCAGTGCACCTTCTTTTCGCCCAGCACCGGCCTTCAGAAGTCAGCCAGAGAGGAAGATCGTGACCGGGGTATTCCGAGGGTTCCAATACCCGACTCCACCATTAGACCGCCCCGGTGGGGCCCAGTCGGTGCTGATGGCCGAGTTTGGCCAAGAGGAGCGCGAGCACAAGATGCGTGTCGCCCTGGACGCATTCCACGACTACCAAACCGGTATCCGGCCTGTGGGGCCTGGCGCCAGCGACCTCCTGGATTTCTTCGCGTTCGTCGACGAACAGCTGGATTCCTCAGGGGCGCCGAACATCAAGCGCAGCGATCAGGAGGTGACGAACCTGCTCGCCAAGCGGGCCAAGTCCCTGCATCTGGGGCCGGCGAACTACTGCTGGTTCCTCGATCCGTCCAAGGCGCTGTGTCTCAAGCTCGCCGGATCCCATGCCCGCGGGGCGACGGAGCCCTTGATCGGCATGTGCGATTCGGCGCGGTGCCCCCAGGCCACCCATCATGCCGGGCATCGTCCGGTGTGGGCGGCCAGTGCCGAGAGCAAGAAGGTCTTCATCGCCACTATCGGGCGCGCGCAGCGGACGGAGAAGGCCCGGCTGGGTACGGAACTCGCCCGCGATGAACGGGTGCTGGGCGAGATCGACGCCCTCTGCGGAACGGGGGCCTGACGTGGCCCGCATCAGCGACGAGACCCGGCGGAACAACGAGACGGCTATTCGGCAGGTCATGGAGCGGCTCCTTGCCGGTGACGTTCCTGCGGGCGGCAAGTGCGACATCAAGACCCTCGCGATCCGGGCCGGAGTCGCCCGCACCGGTTTCTATCCCAAGAAGAACCGCGATGGCTCGTCGCGGCCTGGCCCCTACCAACACCTGGCGGAGGAGTTTGAGCGCCGGCTGGCCGAGCTTCGGGAAACGGGCGTGATTCCGGACCCGCGGGATGCACAGATCGAGCGTCTCAAAGAACAGGTCTCCGGGCTGAAGGAGCGCCTCGCCGCGCGTGACGCGCAGATCGATGGCCTCACTGACTTCCGGGAGCGGGCTCTGTCACAGATCGCCGCCCAGAGGATGGAGATCGAGCGGCTGCGCGATGTCTTGGCCGCGCCGTCGAATGTCCGGGCTCTGCCCAGCAGTCCAAGAGTCAGTGCGCCGTACGGATCGTGTAGCTGACGCCTGCTCCAGCACCGGTTTCGGCTGGCACCCGCGCAAGGTACTGCGGCGCCGGCAGGAGCGTTCATGTACGGGGGCGGCATCCGGTCGCGAAGCCGGCATCCCGGTGTCGCCCGAGCGGGTGGTCCATGTCGCCACCATCATCTCCACCGTCCAGGGTATCGAGCTGACCGACACCCTCCACGACGAGCTGGCCGAGCGGCAGTTGCTGCCTGCCGAAGATGTCGTCGATTCAGGCTGCATCTCCCCGGCGCGGATCGAGCGGGCGCAGCGGGTTCACGGCATCTCCGGCCGCATCGACACCGCGGCCACCTCCGCCGATGACACCACCCCGCACACCCCCAGCCAAGCACCGCAGTCACCCAGCCGTCAGCGGCTTACCAGCATCCCCAGCACAGTCACGGCATTGCCGCTAACGACTCGGTACGCGATAGCCAGGGATCTGCGAGGGATGCAATGAGTCCTGGCGATCCTGAGAGACTGCCCACATGACTGGCATGATCATGGTCAGTGACTACGACCCACGATGGCCCGAGCGGTTTAAGGATCTGCGGCAGCGGCTGGCACCTCATGTCGCGGATCTGGCTGTATCCATCGAACATGTCGGCAGTACGGCCGTGCGCGGGTGCGCCGCCAAACCGATCATCGACCTCGACATCGTGGTGTCCGAGGAGGCCGTCATGCCCGAGTTGATTTCCCGGCTCACCGGGCAGGGCTACCGACACGAAGGCGACCTGGGGATTCGGGGGCGGGCGGCTTTCCAAGCCCCTCCTGCGGCTCCCGATCATCATCTGTACGGCGTGGTCGCGGGCTCAAAGCCCTACCTTGATCACGTCCTACTCCGTGATTACCTACGCCAGCGGCCCGATGAAGTCCAGCGCTACAGCGCGTTGAAGGTGGCCCTGGCGCAGCGGTTCCCTGCCGACAGCGAGGGCAGGACGGCCTACTCGGCGGCGAAGAGCGTTGTGGTGGAGGAACTGGTCGCGAAGTCCTACGCCGCTCGGGCCGTCGGCGAATCGTGACGTAAGGCGGGCCGCACGGGTTGGTGATGTTGTGACGCATTACCGAGCCCGTGCGGCCTTGTCTCATCCTGCCTTCTGTGGCCTTGAGCGTGCACATCTCGGCGTTTTGATCGAGGAGTTGGCTGTTCCGTGGACGGCCCGGTGCGAGTCCGCCCTGCGCGAGCGCAGAGGCGGCGATCGCCGACGGGCGGCCGGCGCAGGGCCGGACCACACACTGGTCTTCACCGACCGGATCCTGGTCACCGTGGTTCACCTGCGCCTGCAGCTGCCGCATGCGGCGCTCGCCGAGCTCTACGGCGTGAGCCGCCCCACCGTCACCCGCGCCATTCACGAGATCCGGCCGCTGCTCGCAGCCCGCGGCTTCGCCGTCCCCGACCGGCCCGGCATCCGCCTGCGCACTCTGGCCGATGTCTTCGCCTATGCCGAAGCCGAAGGCGTCGAGCTGCGGATCGATGGCACCGAGACCCAGATCCGCCGCCCCAAGGCGGGACGCCCCGGCCGCAAGGCGTTCGTCTCCGGCAAGAAGAGGCAGAACACCGCCAAGACCACGACCATCGGCGACGGCTCGGGGCGTTTGCTGTGGTCCGGAGCCGACCGGCCCGGCCGGATGCACGACCAGACCGCCATGTGCACCGAGGGCATCGCCGAGCAGCTGCGGCTGCATCCACAGGTGAAGGCGAAGGCCGACGAGGGCTACCGGGGCCTCGCCAATAGCTTCCCCCAGCAGGTGCAAGCACCGCCGCGCAAGCCGAACGACGAGGCGCCACTGGGCGAGCGGTACGCCTGGCGTGAGGCGCGCCGACGGCAGTCCTCGGCACGGATCTGCGTGGAGCACACCATCGGCGAGGAGAAGAAATGGCGGCCGCTCCAGCGATACCTCGGCCGCCGGGAGTCCTACGCCGAAACACACGCCGCCATCGCCGGACTGGTCTCCGACCGCACCGCCCGCAGGGCCTCCCGGCGGCGCATGAGCACCGAACTCGTGCTCGCCCGCCGGACCGCCTGCTGATCACCCCACCTGCCAATCGCCCAGACCAGCATGCCTCGACCTCAATCGCGTACCGAGTCGTAAGGCTGGTCGGCCCTGACCAGCACGCCGGGACCATGCGCCTTCGTTGTGGATTCGCGCATGGACCGCTGGCCCCAGCTTGTGCGACCCGCACCGGACCGGGAGGCCCTGATCACCGGGACCTTTCCCGCGTGTTGCCTGCGACCGAAGGAACGAGCAGCTCTTTCAGGATCACTTGGACCTGCGAGAACGACGCCACACCGGACACCCGCGTAAGGCTCGCGCGGTGCGGCCTGGCCGGACGGGCGGGACCGTGCGGGCGGGGCGAGCTGGTCAGAGCTGGGCGGCGACGGTGGTGCCGGTGAGGTGTTCGGCTTCGGTCCACAGGCGTGCCGCGGCGGTCTTGTCCTGTGCTCGGCGCGGCGGGCGGACGGCTTTCGGGGGGCCGGTCATGATCCAGCGTGGGCCGAAGTAGCCTCCGGGCGTGGCGTCGGGGCTGGTTGCCGCGTACAGCAGCGGTTCCGCGCCTTGCTCGGGGCCCTGGGAGGGCACGATTTTGGCGGCCAGCGAGGTGAACCCACCGGGGCGGCCGCCGCCGAGGGTCGGTCCCGAGGTCATCAGGTTGGTGCGCGTGGTGCCGGGGTGCGCGCCGACCGACAGCAGATGCCAATGGTGTCGGGCCGCGATGTCCGCCAGGTGCAGGGTCATCATCAGGTCGGCCAGTTTGGACTGGGCGTATGCCTTGGTGGGGCTGTAGTGGCCGGTGGACTGGAGGTTGTCGAAGTCGATCCGGCCGGTGGCGGCGCCGAGGCTGCTCATCGTGGCCACGCGGGGCGCGGGGGCGGCCAGCAGCAGCGGCAGCAGCTTCACCGTGAGCGCGAACGGGCCCAGGAAGTTGCTGCCCAGTTGCAGCTCGAATCCGTCCGCTGTCTCCAGCCGGCTGGGCACGTTCGCCACTCCGGCGTTGTTGAGCAGCAGGTCCAGCGGCCTGCCGTCGGCGATCAGGTCGTCGGCGAACTCGCGGACCGAAGCCAGGTCGGCCAGGTCGAGCCGGCGGACCTCGACCTGGGCGTCGGGGTGCGCGGCGAGGATCTCCGCTCGCGCTTGCCCGCCCTTGGCTGGGGTGCGCACGGCGAGCACCACGTGGGCTCCGGCCGCGGCCAGACGTGTGGCGGCCTCTTTGCCGGTGCCGCTGTTCGCGCCCGTCACGACGGCGAGCTTTCCGTGTTGATCAGGAACCCGGTACATCACATCTCCTAAAAGACTGCCGGTCTCTAATGTGGTCAACCGTAACAGACCGCCGGTCTAGCATTAAGAGGCCGGTGGGTAGTTACGATGGGCGGGTGGAATTCCAGCGCGCACGCAGCGCCGAGCAGCGACTCGAACGACGCCGTCAGATCCTGGCGGCCGCGGCCGCGATGCTGACCGAGATGCCGGTCGCCAAGCTCAGCCTCAACGAGCTGAGCCGCCGAATAGGGCTGGCCAAATCCAACGTGCTGCGCTATTTCGAGTCGCGCGAAGCAGTCCTGCTCGAACTCTTGCAAGCCGAGATGCGGGACTGGATCGCCGAAGTGGAGCACACCACCGGACCGGTTGCGGGCACACCATACGAGCGCGGGGACCAGCTGGCACAGACCCTGGCGGCCTCCCTGGCCGGGCGGCCGGTGCTGTGTGACCTGCTGAGCGCGCAGGCCGCGGTGCTGGAACACAACATCTCCACCGAGGTCGCGATCCGGCACAAGCACGTGGCCTGGCAGAGCACGCAGATCCTGGTCGAGCAGGTCCAGCGGCACCTTCCCGAACTCGGTACCGAGGGCGCATACCGGCTGGTGGAGACGACCTTGCTCACGGCCATGGCCGCCTGGCCGTGCAGCCGACCCTCGGAGGCACTACAGGCCGCCTACGACTCCAACCCGGCGCTCGCTGCGCTGCGGACGGACTTCGCCGACCTGGTGCGCCACACGGCAGAGGTGACCGTCTGCGGACTCCTCGCCCGCCAGGGGACTCCCGCACACCGAGCCATCTGAGAGTAGGGAAAAGGGAGAGGCACCGTCAGTTGATGCCACGTGCCGGGCACGGCCAGGCCACCTTGGAGGCTTCCCACGACTGCGCCACCGCAAAGGGAGCCTCCTCCAGCTCCGGACAACTCGCCCGTCTGTTCGGCGCCTTGAGTCCATAGCCGCCCGCATCACCCACCCTCGGGCCCCTGCTCACGCTCGAGCCTCGCAGGCGGTGCAAGAGCACCGCCTCGTTGTGGACGAGCCATGGTCCCTGCCCGTGGCCACGGGCCAAGCCAGAGTCGAACGAGGCAACGATGACGGCGCCGTGGCAAAGATAGCTGTGCTTGTCACATTCGTGGCCACGGTCAGGGGCGGCGACAAGGTCGAGGATCCCGCCGGGGCCAGGACCTTCAGGGTCTGGACGCGGGGTGCAGGGCGCGGTGCGCGTCTCCTGCTTCTGCCGGCTGGCGGGCCGCCCAGGTTGGACTGTCCTCCAGGCATGCCACCGTTGCTGCCACGGTCCAAGACCTCGCCGCACGGGAGGGTTCAGTCGTCTTCGTACTGGGCGAGGGCCAGGCCGAGGCCGAAGAAGGTCGGAGCCCATTCGCCCACGAAGATGCCCCAACGGTCGGCACGGTCGACGCCGGCTGATTCACCTTTGACGGAGGCGGCCCAGGCCAGGACCGACAGCCCAATCGAGGCCAGGGCAGCGGTGTAGGCGTGTTCGCTGCGCAGCCCGGCGTCATGCAGTTTCCTGATCATGAGGTGCTCCAGATGTGTACGGGTAGTTCCTCTCGCCATGGTGGCCCTGTCTGAGCAGTGGAGCGCCGCAAACTGGGCTGAATGGGTGAACGTGCCGCCGAGGGCGGCACACCTTCGTCTCCGTGTGTAGCGAATCCGTCAGGCGCTGAAAGCGGTCAGGGGACTGGACCGCGCGGGGGTGCCTCGCCTGCCTCTGCTAAGCAGGTGCGCATCCGCTGATACCGCTCGGTCAGCCCGTCGGCCTGCTCGGCGAACGTCACCCACTTGCAGTTGGGGTTGTCGCAGAACAGACGGCGTATCCGAAGCTCGATCGCCACCGGTCGTCCGCCGATGGCGCAGTCGGCGAGTCTGCGTCGGTACCCACTGTGGCGACGCCTCGACGAACATCCGCAATCGGGGCACGAGACGGCGACGTCGCCCGGGGTCCGCCCCTCGATACGTAAATTGCCGTCCTCCACACTCACCAGCTCCACCAGCATCCCGGAGAGGTGCGGCAGCACGGCCTTGAGCAGTTCCTCACACGCCCCGAGTGTCCGCGCAGGTGTGACGGAGCATCACGGGCGCACGGGGGCACATCCCGGCTTCACGGAAATCTTGGATGAGCCGTTCGAATTCCCCACGTACGGCCAGTTCGAAGCTCACGGGCGGTAGTCGGTGTGGCATCGCAGCTTGTGCTCCACGGGGTGGAGGCCACCCTGCGCCTGTGGCGAGCGGTGCGTACCGCGTGGGGCGGGTGGTTAGCGCGTCTCGCCGGTGTCGTGCCCCGCCCATGCGATGTCGTCCACTGCCAGGCCCGGGTCACCGGCCAGTGCCGCGGGAGTCATTCCGGTGAATGCCATGACCTCGCGGTGGAGGTGGGACTGATCGGCGTAACCGCAGTCTGTTGCGACGCGGGCCGCGCTGCCGCCTGCGGTCAAGTGGTGGGCCGCATGGTGGAAGCGGACCAGTGTCCCGGCGCGCTTGGGAGGCAGGCCGATCTGTGACCGGAACCGGGACCAGAGGCGCCTGCGGCTCCAGCCGACTTCGGCTGCCAGGTCCTCGACCCTGGCCTGGCCGCGGCTGACGACGATCTGGTTCCAGGCCCGGGCCACCTCCGGGTCCACCGGTGGCCCCGTCCCGCGGCGACGGGCGAGGAAGGCATCCGTCAACGCGAAACGGTCCTCCCAGGACTGGGCCCCACTGAGTTGCTCCCGCAGCCGTGCCGCGTCCCGGCCCCACAGTTCGTCGAGGGGAACCACGGTATGGTCCAGCTCCGCCGGGGCGACCCCCAGCACGGTGTGCGTGACCACCGGGGACAGGTGTACCTCCACGCATGCGACGTTCTCGCCCTGCATAGACACTGCACTGGAGGTGAGCCCGGTGACGAGACCTCCGCGCTGTTGCCGGCCGACGGCGTCGCCCACGATGAGCGGACCTTCGCCGAACTCGACGACCAGGGTGAGGGCCGGGTGCGGGATCACCGGCAGGTCGACGGGACCAGTGCCCCGATCGCGGAACCCGACCAGGCTGATGCCGCCTGTCCGGCCGCGCCACGGTGGCCCCGCCACCTCCCACCTGGCCACGGCCTCACGCTCACGCACGGCGGATTGCATCACCCCATGCTACGGGGAGACCGATCGGAACATTTGTCCAAGACACCCGAACGCGCGGGCGGTGACAGTGGGCTCATGAGCGACATCATCATCCAAAACGCCTTCCAGGCGTTGGCCAGCTATGACCACGACCGGATCTCCGCGGTCCTCACCGAGGACGCCGAGTGGCTGTCGCCCCCCGGGAACGCCATCGCCACCGCGCTCGGGGCGACCAACCACATGGTCGGCAGGAAGGCCATCGCGCGCTTCTTCGCCGAGGACTTCCCCCGTGTCTTCGTGCGAGACGTCACCGTCACCTTCCTGGGGCTGCACGCCGATGGCGAACGGGGGGTGGCGGAGTTCACCATGACGGCAACTCTCGCCGACGGGCACCACTACAGCAACGACTACTGCTTCGTCTTCGAACTCCGGGACGGGTTGATCCACCGAGTCCGCGAGTACACGGACACAGCCCGCGGGCACCGCCTGCTCTTTGGCGAAGCTCCGCAGGAGGTACCCCGAACTGGCCATGCGCCGGGCAGTCCCGACAACCAGCAGATCTGAGCCGCCGAACCTGCCACGGCGGCCCAGGCGCACCACCAGCAGACCACCCACCATCGACAACCACAACGTTGGGTGACCACTGGCGGCCAGATCTCTCCCCGCCAACTGGTCGTCTGTGGGGAATTCCAAGGTTCTGATCCACTTTGGATCAGAACCATTCCAAGTGGCCACTATCACTGGCCGGCTACGGCCGTCGCTGGGTGAACAAGCCCTGCTCGATCTCGACCAGGATTCCGCGTTCGACAAGCCGCTTGAGCTTCAGGCGGGCGTTGTTGACGGTATTGGGAGCGATCCGTGGGTCCATCGCCTCGCACACCTGCCGGGCCCGCAGCGGGCCGTAGGCCGTGCTGAACACCGCCATGATCTGCTGGTAGGCCGGATGGTCCGGCAGTTGCGGGGGCGGCGGCGCGGGCAGGACCGGCTCGGTCAGGTCCAGCAGCGTCTTGCGGGTGATGCGGATCTCCTCGGCGGCCCGGTGAAACTCCTCCAGCTGCGCGGAAAGCTCCGCGATCACGTCCCTTGGCCGCCTCGGCCTGCGCGGGGCGATCTCCCCCTCGCGCTCTTCCAGCCGGGCCAGCACCGCCCCGAGCGTCAGCGCCCCGTCGGTCATGCGGTGCGCCAGGCTGGCGCGGCACCCCCGGTCAGCCGGCGCAGTATCAGTACACCCGCGACTCGGAGGAGCGGGGCTGGTGCTCGTAGTCGCGCACCAGCCTGCGGTACAGCATCAAGTCCCGTAGGCTCGCTCCACGACCACCGCTTGGCCTGAGGCCGTGCTGGACGCGCAGTCGACGCCTGCACGGCGTATCGAGCGGCTGGGGGCCCAGGGGCTGTTGAGCGGCATTCCCGATGCCCATGTCGCGGGCACGACTCCGGCGTTGAGCATTCCGACGAGTTCGGTGGCATGCCGGTGAGGTCGGGGTGTTCGTTGGCGGCGGCACCTTGCCGATGAGGGCATGCAGAAGGCCCTCCCGATGATCTCTTGGCCGAGTCCGGGAGGGCCGTGAAGCGCATGGAGGCGCTCGGTGCTCACGGTAGAGGCGGACACGGCTGAGGTCGAGACCCGGCTGAGGGGCGGCGGCTTGGAATGTTGCCGTTGCGGAGGTGTGCTGGCCCCGTGGGGCTGGGCCCGCGAGCGGGTGCTGCGGGATGTATCGGGGTCGGTACGGATTCGTCCGCGGCGCGCGCGGTGTGTCGGGTGCGGCATTTCGCATGTGCTTCTTCCGGTGTTCGTGCTGGTCAGGAGGGTGGATCTGGCGGAGGTGATCGGGGCGGCACTGGTGGCGAAGGCGGCGGGGGCCGGAGTGCGGACGATCGCTGGGCGGCTGGGGCGGCCGGTGGAGACCGTCCGCGGTTGGCTGCGGCGGTTCGCGGGCCGTCTGGAGCACGTCCGGGCGTACTTCACATGGCTGCTGGTGGACGCAGGGGTGGATCCGGTGCCGCCGGCGGCTGCCGGGACACCGTTCGCGGACGCGGTCGCGGCGGTCGCCGGGGCCTGGCGGGCGGCCGGCTCGCGCTGGCCGGACGTCGGGGAGGTGTCGCCGTGGCGGCTGGCGGCGGCCGTCACCCACGGCCGGCTGCTGGCCCCGCACTGGCCTTGATCAACGATCAACACCAACTGCCTCTGCCGAACGGGTGGTTGTCCCTGACAGCCTCGGCGGGCCCACAAGCACACCCCGGCATCAGGAAGGTGCACGTGCCACCACACGATGACGACCAGGCGGCCCGCCTGGAGCGGGCCCGGCAGATCGGCCTGTTCCGCTACATGCTGATCAGGGAGGCAGCCGACCCGAGCCTGACCGGCCGCCAGCGCGGCGCCCTGGTGCGCAAACTCGCCGGCGAGGAGCACACCGACCCGGACGGACGGCGGGTGAGGATCAGCCGCTGGACGCTGGACAGGTGGATCCTGGAATGGCGCCAGGGCGGGTTCGACGCCCTGATTCCCTCCCCGCGCCAGACCCATCCCCGCACCCCGCCGGAGGTCTTCGAGCTGGCCTCGGCGCTGAAGAAGGAGAATCCGGAGCGGACGGCCGCGCAGGTCAGGCGGATCCTCAAGGCACAGCTTGGCTGGGCCCCGGACGAACGCACGCTGCAGCGGATGTTCAACCGCACCGGCCTGGCCTCCCTGCACACGCCCCGGCAGACAGCGGTCTTCGGCCGGTTCGAGGCGGACCGTCCCAACGAACTGTGGACCGGCGACGCGCTGCACGGGCCGCGGATCGACGGGCGAAAGACGTACCTGTTCGCCTTCATCGACGACCACTCGCGCGCGGTGGTCGGCCACCGCTGGGGTTTTGCCGAGGACACCGTGCGCCTGGCCGCGGCCCTGCGGCCGGCCCTGGCCGCCCGCGGCGTCCCGCAGTACATCTACGTCGACAACGGCAGTGCTTTTGTCGACTCCTGGTTGCTGCGGGCCTGCGCGAAGCTGGGCATCAAGCTGGTGCACTCCGCCCCGGGCCGCCCGGAGGGCCGGGGCAAGATCGAGCGGTTTTTCCGCACCGTGAACGGGGAGTTCACCGTCGAGATCGCCTCGGCCGAAGGCGAGGTCGGCCGGGAGATCAGGGACCTGGCGGAGATGAACCGCCTGTTCACCGCCTGGGTCGAGACGGTCTACCACCGCCGCGAGCACTCCGAGACCAAGGCGGCCCCGCTGGCGCGGTGGATGGTCGGGGCCCCCTTCCCGGTCCCGGCGCCGGGCGACCTGGCGGAGGCTTTCCGCTGGTCCGAGCACCGCAACGTCTCGCGCACCGGCACCGTCTCCCTGCAGGGCAACCGCTACCAGGTCGATCCGCAGCTGGTCGGCCGCAAGGTCGAGCTGGTTTTCGATCCCTTCGACCTGACCTACCTGGGCGTCCGTGTCGACGGCAAGGACGCCGGAACCGCCCTGCCGTTCCAGATCAACCGGCACAGCCACCCCAAGGCCCGGCCGGAGGTCCCCGCCGAGCCGCCGAAACCGACCACCGGCATCGACTACCTCGGCCTCATCGACCGCGAACACGCGGCCGACCTGTCCAGCAGAGTCAACTACGTGGCCCTGGCCGGTGAACACCCCGCCGAGCCCGTCGAAGCGGTCGACCTGACGGAGGGCTGAGCCCATGCCCACCGCCCCCGGCGAACAGGACGGGCTGGTCCGCTTCCTGTCCGAGCTGCACGGTTTCTTCCAAGCCTGCGACCCGACCACCGACGCGGCCCTGGCCGCCCACTTCGGCGAGGACACCGCCGTCGTCTGGGCCATCGTCAACCTCGAACTGTTCATCGAACGCCTCACCGGCCGTCCCTTCACTCCCGGCCCCGCCAGCGAACGACCCGGAGATTGCACGTGATCGAAAAACTGCAGGCCCACTACGGCTTCGAACGGATGCCGTTCGGCCGCAACCTGGCGCCCGGCATGCTCCACCGCCACCAGTCCCACAACGAGGCCGTCGCCCGGATCTCCTGGTGCATCACCGAACGCTCCATCGGCGTGGTCACCGGCGAGGTCGGCGCCGGCAAGACCGTCTCCGTCCGCACCTGCCTGGACGCCCTGGACCCCTCGAAGTACTCCGTCATCTACCTGCCGAACCCGATGATCGGCGTCCGCGGCATCCACGAAGAGATCGTCAACACGTTCGGCCAGGCCCCCGCCCACCTCGGATCCCGCCTGGCCGTCCAGACCTCCAAGGTCTTGATGTCCGAGCGCGAAGAACGCGGACGCACCCCCGTCCTGGTCCTGGACGAAGCCCATCTGCTGTCCTACGAACAGCTGGAAACGGTACGGATGCTCACCAACCAGGGCATGGACCAGGACTCCCCGCTGTCCTGCCTGTTGGTTGGCCAGCCCACCCTGCGCAGGACCATGAAACTCGCCGTCCTCGCAGCCCTCGAACAGCGCACCGCCCTGCGCTACACCATGCCGGGCATGACCGCCGCCGAGACCACCAGCTACATCACCCACCACCTCAAGCTCGTCGGCCGACCCGACCAGCTGTTCACCGAGGACGCCCTCTCCTTGATCCACACCACCTCGCGCGGCTACCCACGGGCGGTCAACAACCTCGCCCTCCAGGCCCTCGTCGCCGCCTTCGCCCAAGGCAAGAACCTCGTCGACGACGCAGCCGCCCGCGCGGCCATCAGCGAGGTGGTCGACTGAACCACCGGCACCTCGCCGACGACAGCGACACCTTGCCGATGACAGCCCCGCCTGGCACCCCGCCGGCGGGGCTTCACTGTCGCCGAACATCGGCACCGTGAACGCCGCCGTCATCGGAATTTTGAGTGCCGGGCAACAGGTGGGGGGCGGGCTTTGTGACCGGGCATCTAGGGGACCGACGCAGCCGTCTCCGGTGGGTGAACCAGGCGGGTGGGACGGTGAGGCCGGGTCGGGACAGCTCATTGGTGTCGGTTGTTCCTCATCGCTGCATGCCAGCGTGAAAATTACCTGGGCGTGACGGGATGCAGTGGTCAGCGTCGGCACGGTCGCGCAGTTCGATCTTGCAGTTTCCGTGCGCTGCTGCGGCTGAGCCACTTCATGCTCCTGTCTTGCCCCCACGAGCCGACTGGCGTGGAGGCCAAGGGACCTGCGCGAATCCGGCCGGAGGTCAGGACTTGATCACTTCTGCCGGTCGGCGGTGCGGGATGGGTGCTTGGGAGCGGCGGGCATGCCGAGGGTGTCGGCGAGGGTGAGCAGGCAGGCGTCGAGACGGTGGAGGTGGCGCAGTGCCCGCTGCGCGGTAGGGCTGGAGCCCGGGGGCGTGTGGGGGGCGGGTTGGTCTGTGGTGAGAACGGCGGGTGTGGTCCATGCGGTGTGTGCGGCGGATGTGTGCGGGCTGGTGTGGGTGATCAGTGCTTTCAGGGTTGCCTCGATGCGTGCGGCGGTGTCGCGGGTGGGCGGATCAGCGAGGGGGAGGGCTGTGGTGAGGGTGGTGAGGTGTT
>NZ_JBSFTT010000075.1:0-16253 GCF_053591415.1 Streptomyces sp. NPDC003032
TCTCGTGCCGCCATGCCGGTCGGCATGGCGGCACGAGACCGCCCCTCCCCCTTTTTCATCTGCGCCCCGCCGACCCCCAGGCGGCGTACTTCTCCAGCGCCCTGACGGCCTGGGAGGGCCCGTTCACCCGTGCCATGCGGCCGGAGAGCGAGTCGATCACGGCACGCACACTGTCGTCGGCAGCCAGGCCCACGATCGCCTCGCGCAGTTCCGCGGCGGTCGCGGAGGGCTCCACCGCGATGCCCGCACCCAGCTCGACCAGGCGGCGGGCGATGGTCCGCTGGTCCCAGAACGAGGGTACGAGCGCCATCGGCACCCCCAGGACCAGGGCTTCCAGGGCGGAGTTCATGCCCGCGTGGGTCAGGAAGACGTCGGCGTGTTCGAGGACGGCGCCCTGCGGCACATACCGGCGGGCGATCACGTTCTCGGGCAGGGCGCCCAGTTCCTCGGGGTCGGTGTGCGAAGTGGCCAGGACGACGCACCACTCCGTCCCGGCGAACGCCTCGGCCACGGCCGCGAAGAACTCCGCGCCGCGCGTCGAGAAGGTGCCCGTCGACACGTACAGCGTGGGCCCCTTCTCGATGCGCTCCCAGGGCAGCGCGTCCGGCCCGCCCTCCTCGGTGTCCCTCCGATCGCTGACGGCCGGCCGCAGCGGCCCCACGAAGCGGTACCGGTCGTCGAACGAGCCGCGTACGGGCTGGAGTTCCGGGGCACTGTTGACCAGCACGAGCCCGGCCCTGGCCGCGGGGTCGCGCACAGCGGGATGGCGGCGCAACAGCCGGGAGCGCCGCAACAGCCGCACGGTCCGGGGCGCCGCCCGCCTGGCCACGTCCGCCAGGATCACCTCTTCGTTCAGGGCGTACGTCGCGTACAGCGCGGCACAGCGGGTCCCCGTCCGCCGCGCCGCGTCAGCGCCCCAGGGAGCCATCGCGTCGGCCACGACCACGTGGGGGCGCGTCCGGCCGGCCTCCTGGGCCACCAGAGCCGCCAGCCGGGCCCGCTCGTCGGTGGCCCGGCGCCGGGCCTGACGTGCGGCCCGTGCCGAGGCCGCGATCCCCCGCCGCGGCGCGGGCGGCTCCTGCGGCGTACCCGCCCGCGGTTCGATGGGGATCTCGGTGACCTCGCAGCCTGCCTCCCTGAACGCCTCGGCGAACGGCGGGCTGATGGCTGCCGTGACCCGGTGGCCGCGGGCGACCAGTTCGGCGGCGAGTGCCGCCATGGGAAACACGTGTCCGTGCAGGGGAAAGGGGGCGAGCAGGATTCTGTTCATCTCAAGCAGCTCCCTCTTTCGCTCTCGCGAAGAATCCCAGAAGGCTTTCGTTGACTGCTTCGGGGCATTCGAGATAGCCGTAATGACCGGCTCTTTCAATGACGTCGAGGGTCGCTCCTGGAATTGCCTTCGCCAGTTCTCTGCCGTGTTCCGGCGGCGTCAGGAGGTCATCCGCGAAGGAGATGACATGGCAGGGGACACCTATACCGGAATAGGCGGCGAGCCGGTTCGGCATGGGTTCGAGAGACATCTGGGCGCGGATTCCGGGCGCGTGATCCTGATGGGCCAGTTCGAAGAGGTCGAGCCAGTCGACGGCGACCTGTTCGTCGCCCAGGGTGTGCGGGGACAGCGACTGAAGGGCCTGGATCGCCGCCCGGTAGCGGGGCGGCAGCGCGGCGCCCGAGTCGTACAGCTCGGTCTCGGCCCGGGCCAGTGCGGTGCGCAGCGCGTCGCTGCGGCCCCGGCTGGCCATCAGGACGGCCTGCCGTACCAGCTCCGGCCTGACCAGGGCGAGTTCCTGGACGACGTAGGCGCCCATCGAGGTGCCGACCAGGCGGACGGGGCCAAGGCCGAGGTGCTCGATCAGGCCGGTGGTGTCCGCGACCAGGTCCCCGACGGAGAACCCCTCGGGGCATTCGTCGGTCGGCGGGATCCCCCGGTTGTCGAACGTGATCACGCGGTACCCGGCCGCCTTCAGTGCGGGCACCTGGTGCGTGTGCCAGATGCGGCCGCTGCCCGCGGTGCCCATCACCATCACCACGGGCTCGCCGGAACCGACGTCCTCGTAGTTCAGCCGTATCCCGTTCACCGCAGCCTTCGGCATGCCGGCTTCCTTCCTGTCCGTTGTGCCGTGTCCGTCGATGTACCGTTCACCGGCCGTGGCCCAGAACCTCGGTCCGCAGCCCCGGTGCGGCGGCGATCTCGGCCCGGGTGAACCGGGCGGGCACCCAGCGGCCCGCCGAGAACAGCCGTGTCTGGTCGGTGTAGTGGGGTGAGGTCGGGTCGCTCGACTGCCCGTAGGTGAGCAGGGTGGCCGCCCGCGGTCCGCGCCCGCCGGGGAAGGCGACGACCTGGATGAAGCTGGAGCCGTGGACCACCTCGGTGTTGCCTCCCTTCGGGTCCCACACCGGGGTGATCACATCGAGCACGCCGAGGCTGTGCGGGCCTCCGTGGACGGGGATGCGCTCGCCGTTGCGTGTCACGTACTGGTGGTCGCCGAGCGGCCCGTCGAGCGGGATGCCCGCGGCCCGCAGCTCGGCCGCCGCGTCCCCGAACGCCCGCTGCACCTCGGGCCGTTCGTCGTTCAGGCCCTTCGGGGTGCCCACCGGGTCGGCCGGGTCGAAGGGGACGCGCCAGGGCCCGCCGCGCACCGCTGCCAGCCGCGCGACGAAACGGGCGAAGAGCAACGCCCCCTTGCTGTCCTTGCGGTAGGTGCCGTCCCATGTGGCCAGCGCCGCGCAGCCGTCGGTGACATCGACCGGTCCGCCGGCCGATGGGGCCCGCCCGTCGGGAAACGCTTGGCACATCCGTACGGTGTCGGCCCCGATGAGGGTGGCGACCCTGCTGTGGTCGCTGAAGAGCGTCCGCTGCATGCCGCGCAGGGAGAATCCCTTGCCGGGCAGTCCGTCCGTGCCGGCGAGCCTGCGCTCGGTCGCCGTGATGGCCTCCTGGGTCCGGGCGGAGCGCTGGGTCGCCGTGTCCCCGACCACACGCGGGTAACCGGTCAGCGGTGCCCGCGGGTTGGCGAGCCAGGGGCTGTCGTTGGCGTTGGTGACGTAGTCGTCGCGTGTCTGCGCGGGCAGCGACGACGGGCCGAGGATCCCCGGCCGCACCGCCTCGGGGTCGCTGCCCCAAGCACATGCGCCGCGGCCTCCGTCGAGGATGGGGATGCCGCTCGCCGGAAAGACCTGGCTGCCCAGCGGAGTGCTGCACTCGCGCGCGAGTTCGTCGGTGACGTGCGGGACGACCTGGAGGCCGGCGTAGAGCGCACGGCCCCGGCGATCCGTCGCCACGGTGTTGACCCAGGGCAGCCCCTGGGTGCGGCCGAGGGCACTCCGTACGCCTTCGGTGTCCTTGGCGCGGTCCAGGCCCAGCCAGCTGTTGAGCAGCCGCAGGTTCCCGGTGTTGGGGTCGCTGAGGGAGTAGGCCGTCGTTCCCCAGGGCAGCGGCACTCCGGGGCCCGCGGTGACGACGGGCCCATAACGGGTCGACCAGAGGGTCCTCTCCACCGTTTCTGTCGCGCCGCCCTCCTTGCGCACCCGGACGGAGACCTTGGTGGCGCGCATGCGCTCGGCCTTGCCGTCGACGGTGTAGCTGGTGGGGTCGCCCGGCACGACGGGGACTTCGTGGAGTCCGAACGTGGCGGCGGTGGCCACCGTGTGGCTCCATGCGACGTTCTCGTTGTGGCCGATGGCGACGACGGGCAGGCCGAGCAGCGAGGCGCCGGAGACGTTGAGTTCTCCGGGGATGGTGAGCTGGCTCTGCCAGAAGCGGCGGGTGCCCTGCCAGGGGTAGTGGGGGTTGCCGAGGAGTACGCTGCCGCCCCCGGCCGTGCCTCGCTCCCCGACGCCGATCGCGTTGCTGCCGAGGCCCTCGTCCTGCCGGGTCTTCTTCAGTGCCCGCACCATGCGCGCGGCGGACGGGCCCTTGGCCGTGCCGCGTTTCGCGACCGTTCCCGCGGGAGGCCGGGCTCCGACGATGCCGTCGATGGCGCTGCCCGTTCCCGAGATGGTGGCGATGGCGTGCATGTGCCGGTAGACGTCGAGTCCGGTGATGGGCCGTACCCAGGCCGCGCCCCGGCAGGCCGGATCGGTGATGCCGCCCGCGCCCGTCTCACGCAGATAGCGGTTGTAACCGGCCGCGTAGCCGCGCACGAGCTGGGCGACCTCGGGCTCGGGACCGGTGGGCGGCGCGCTCCGCGCGAGCCGTCGCACGACGCCGCTCTCCTCCACCCCGCGGAAGTAGAGATCGCTGTTGAGGCTGTTGGACGCCGTACCCAGACCGGAGTTGGCGGCCGAGTCGGCGCCCAGGTGGCGCGAGCGCTCGCCGCGTACGGTCATGTAGGTGTCGGCGAGCGTGCAGATGTTGTCCTTGGCCGCCGCATAGCCGTAGCCGAGTCCCAGTCCCCGGTAGTCGGACGCCTGAATGTGCGGGATGCCGTACTCGGTGTAGCGGATGACGACGTCCGAGGGGCCGGGGCCCTGGTCCGCCGAGGCGGGCACCACGGTCGGCGCCGCCGCCGAGGCGAGGGCGAGCAGACCGATGACCGCCGTGCGGACCCGGGCCGCCAGGGGTGTTCTCGGGAATGCCATGGGCTGGGTAAACCTCTCTGATCTCGCCGTGCGGCGCCGCACGGCGGCCGCGGCCGCCCGCCCTGCGCGGCGGGCGGCACCCGGCGTCTTCGGTACAGGTCCGTGTCAGGCCGCGCCTGCCACGCCCTCCATCGCCGCTATCAGGCTCTTGGGGCGCATGTCGGTCCAGTTCTCGTTGATGTGGTCGAGCGCGGACTGCCGGTCGGTCTCGGCCAGTTCGATGTTCCAGCCGCTCGGCACCTCGGCGAACGCGGGCCACAGTGAGTACTGGCCCTCGTCGTTGACGAGTACGAGGTAGGTGCCGTCGTTGTCCTCGAACGGGTTGGTGCTCATCTGAGGTGTCCTCCTGTTTCGGTGTTCCGGTGTTTCGGTGTACTGCGGTGGTACGGGCGGCGGGGTCACCGCCCTGGTTCACAGGGCGCCGTTCAACGCCTTTCCGATGGCGGCGAGCGCCTCGGGGTCGGAGAGCATCGAGCCGTGGGTGGCGTCGATCTCGTGGTGGTGGACGGTGCCCGCGGTGAACGGCCGCCAGGCGTCCGCGGTCATCCGGCGCCGCACGTCCTCGGGGAGCGCCGCCCCCGGGGTCTCGCGGAGGGCGCCGAAGAACGTCACGTCGCCGCTGAAGACGCCGGGTTCGAAGGTGCCCATCAGGCGGTCGTTGCTCGCGTACACCCGCATCACCCCCTTGAGGCCGCGCTCGCCGAGGGCCGCCATCGGGTGGTTCTCGCGCTCCAGATGGCGTGCGTAGCGGGCGACGAGGCCGTCGATGTCGTCCCGCAGCTCGTCGGGGTCGAACGCGAAGCCGGGCAGCAGGGACCCCGCGAGCAGCTCGTGTTCGGCCACGTCCGGGGCCACGAGCCCCTCGACCGGCGGGTAGGCGTCGACGACGGCCAGCATGCTCACCTCCTCGCCGAGCTGCTCAAGGCGCGTGGCGACGGCGTGCGCGGCAAGTCCTCCGAAGGACCAGCCGAGCAGCCGGTAGGGGCCCGAGGGCTGGATCTGCCGGATCATCCCCGCGTAGTCGTCGGCCAGTTCGGCGATGGAGGCCGGGAGGGCGTCCGGGTCGCTCAGCCCGCGGGCCTGGAGCCCGTACAGCGGCTGGTCGGCGTCCAGGTGGCTGAGCAGTCCCGCGTAGCTCCAGCTCGTCCCGGAGCCCGGGTGGACGCAGAACAGGGGCGGCCGGGTGCCGCGCGGACGCAGCGGAAGCAGTGTCGTGAACGGGTCCCTGGTAGCATCCGCGGCGATCTCCCTGGCGAGGCCCGTGACGGTGGGTTCCTCGAAGACGCTGCGCACCGACAGGTCGACGCCGAAGGTGACGCGGATCCGCTTCACGAGCTGGGTGGCGAGGAAGGAGTGGCCGCCGAGCTGGAAGAAGTCGTCGTCCACGCCCACCCCGGCCAGGCCGAGCATCTCGGCGAAGAGGCCGCCGAGGATCTGCTCCTCGGGCGTGCGCGGGCGCTGGTCGCCGCTCCGGTCGGCGTCGGGGTCGGGCAGCGCCCGCCGGTCGAGCTTCCCGTTCGGCGTCAGCGGCAGTGCCTCCAGCGGGACGAATGCCGCCGGCACCATGTGGTCGGGCAGGCTGCGCCCGAGGTGCGTGCGGAGCTCGGCGGTGTCCGCCAGGCCCGAGGCCGCCGGGACCAGGTACGCCACCAGGCGCTTGGCCGTTCCCTCCGTGCGCGCCACCACGGCGGCGCGGTCCACCGAGGGGTGTCTGCTCAGCACCGCCTCGATCTCGCCCGGCTCGACCCTGAAGCCACGGATCTTGACCTGCTGGTCGGCGCGGCCCGCGTACTCGAGGTGGCCGCCCCTGTTCCAGCGCACCACGTCGCCCGTCCGGTACATCCGCTCCCCGGGAGCGCCGAAGGGGCACGCCACGAAGCGCTCCGCGCTCGCCCCCGGCCGCCCCAGGTAGCCGCGGGCCAGGCCCGCGCCCGCGATGTATAGCTCGCCGTCGACCCCCGGGGCGACTGGGCGCAGCGCGGGGTCCAGGACATACATGCGGGCGTTGGCGACGGGTCCGCCGATGTCCGGTGCCGCCGCCCACCGCGCGGGATCGCCGGGCAGGACCCAGCCGGTCATCACATGGGTCTCGGACGGGCCGTACTGGTTGTGCAGCCGGCGCCCGGGGCGGGCGAAGAAGGCGCGCATCGCGTCGTTGGGGATCAAGGCCTCGCCCGACTGCACGACGTCGCACAGGGCGGGCAGTTCGAGGCCGAGGTCACCGGCCGCCCGGCAGACGGCGTCGACCACCAGGTTGGGCGCGAACAGTTCCTGCACCCCGTGCCGGTCGAGCCAGGTGACGAGCTGCTCGGCGTTCCTGCGGGTCTCCTCCGGGCATTCGACGAGGGTCTTGCCGTACAGCAGGGCCGAGCACATCTCCTGGAGGGAGCCGTCGAAACTGATCGGCGCGTACTGGGCGGTGACCTTGCCCTCGGCGTGCGGCACGACCCGGTCCTGCCAGGCGGCCAGGTTGACCATGCCCTCGGCGCGCATCTGCACGGGCTTGGGCCGGCCGGTGGAGCCGGAGGTGTAGATGACGTACAGCGGGTGGTCCGGCAGCAGGGGCACGGTCCGTTCGTGGGCGGCGATGTCGGCCGCGGACCGGGCGGCCAGCCGGCGGGCGACCTCCGGTTCGTCGAGGATCAGCGTCTTCCGGGCCGTCCGCCCGCCGGGCAGCGCCGCGGCGACGGAGGCGTCGGTCACGACGACGGCCGGTGCCGCGTCGTCGAGCATGTACGCGATGCGGTCGGCCGGGTAGGCGGGATCGACCGGTACGTACACGGCGCCCGCCTTGAACACAGCCCAGACGGCGGTGATCAGCTCCAGGGAGCGGGGCAGTGCCACGGCCACCCGGTCCTCGGGGCCGATCCGGCGGGCCATGAAGTCGCGGGCCAGGCGGTTGGCCGCCGCGTTGAGCTCGGCGTAGCTGAGCCGGTCGTCCCCGTCGATCACGGCTGTCCGGCCGGGGGTGCGGGCCACCTGCTCCTCGAAGAGCCGCGGCAGGGCTCGCCAGGTCACGGGGGTCCGCGTGGCGTTCCATCCCTCGACCACCTGACGCCGTTCGTGCGGCTCCAGGACATCGAGTCGGCCGATCTTCCGCTTCGGGTCCGCGATCACGGCTTCGAGCACCCGCAGCAGCCGGCCGGCCATGGCCCGCACGGTCTCCTCGTCGAACAGGTCGGCGCTGTAGCCGACCGAGGCGGTGAGGAGCCTCGTGCCGTCCGCGCCCCGGAGCTGCTCCGCGAAGGAGAAGACGAGGTCGAACTTCGCGGCGTCGATGCCCACGGTGCGGCGGGACGAGGAGAGGCCTGGCAGCGCGACACCGGCGACGGCCGACTCCTGGTCGTTGTTGTCGTAGGAGAGCTGCACCTGGTACAGCGGGTGCCGGGCCAGGGACCGTCCCGGGTTGAGCATCTCGACGAGCCGGTCGAACGGCACGTCCTGGTGGGCGAAGGCGGCGAGGTCGGTCTCCCGGACCCGGGTCAGGAGTTCACCGAAGGTCGGGTCGCCCGAGGTGTCGGTGCGCAGGACCAGTGAGTTGACGAAGAAGCCGACCAGTTCGCCGAGTGTGTCGTCCGTGCGTCCCGCGACCGGGGTGCCGATGGGAATGTCGTGGCCCGCGCCGAGATGGCCGAGCAGGACGGCGATCGCCGACTGGATCACCATGAACGGTGTGGTCCTGGTGGAGCGGGCGAGCTGTTCCAGGCCCGCGTGCAAGGTGGCCGGGACCTCGAACTCGACCGTGCCGCCGCGGTGTGTGCCGACGGCGGGCCGCAGCCGGTCGCAGGGGAGCGCGAGCTCCTCCGGCAGGTCCTTGAGCGCCTTCTCCCAGTAGGCGAGTTGTTGGGATATCGGCGATTCGGGGTCGTCCTCGGTGCCGAGCACCTCGCGCTGCCAGAGGGTGTAGTCGGCGTACTGCACGGGCAGCGGGGCCCACTTCGGGGCCTTTGAGGCCGCTCGCGCCGCGTAGGCGGTCGTGAGGTCCCGTACGAGGAGCGGCATGGACCAGCCGTCCCCGGCGATGTGGTGCATCAGCAGGAACAGCACCCGCTCGTCGCCACCGCACTCGAACAGCCGGACTCTCCACGGCACCTGGGAGCCGAGGTCGAAGCGGTGCCGTGCGGCGGCCTCCAGGCGCGTCTCGATGTCGTCGCCCGCGACCTGCTCCACGATCAGCTCCGGCCGGGCCGCCGGACCGTGCAGAACGGACTGGTAGGGCCCTTCGTCGTCCTCGGCGAAGACGGTGCGCAGCACCTCGTGGCGCTCGGCGACGTCGGCCAGGGCCGCCCGCAGCGCGTCCGCGTCGAACGGGCCGGAGAGCTGGAGCGCGGCCGGGATGTTGTACGTCGGGTTGGCACCCTCGACCTTGTTGAGGAACCACAGGCGCTGTTGGGCGTAGGACAGCGGCATACGGTCCGGACGGGGATCGGCGCGGCGCACTCCGGTGCGGGCGGAGAGCGCCGTGCGGTCCACGAGCGCGGCCAGCTGGGCCACGGTGGGCGCCTCGAAGAGGTCACGGATGGACAGTTCCGCTCCCAGTGCCGTACGGACACGGCTGACCAGGCGGGTGGCGAGCAGGGAGTGTCCGCCCAGTTCGAAGAAGTCGTCGTCGACGCCCGGGTGGTCGACGCCGAGAACCTCGGCGAAGAGTCCGCAGAGGATTTCCTCGCGGGGGTCACGTGCCGCGCGGCTGCCGGTGCCCGCCTCGTGCACCGGGGCAGGCAGTGCGCGGCGGTCGAGTTTGCCGTTGGCCGTCAGCGGCAGCGCGTCCAGGCTCATGAAGGCGCCCGGCACCATGTACTCCGGCAGCCCCGCCGCCGCGTGCTCGCGCAACTCCGCTGTCGCGAGCGGGCCGTCGGACGGCACCGCGTACGCCACGATCCGGCGGTCACCCGCACGGTCCTCGCGGACCATCACGGCGCACTGGGCGACACCCGCGTGAGCGGCCAGCACCGACTCGATCTCGCCGAGTTCGATCCGGAAGCCGCGGACCTTCACCTGGTCGTCGGCGCGCCCCAGATACTCCAGGCCGCCTTCGGCATTCCACCGCGCCAGGTCCCCCGACCGGTACATCCGGGAGCCCGTAGGGCCATACGGGTCCGCCACGAAACGCTCGGCGGTGAGTCCCGGGCGCCCCAGATACCCGCGCGCCAGACCCGCTCCCGCCACGTACAGCTCACCCGCGACGCCCACCGGTACGGGCCGCAGAGCGGCGTCGAGAACCCGTACCCGCAGGTCGGGTATGCCCGCGCCCACCAGGCTGGCCGGGCGTCTCGCCACCGTCGCCGCGTCCAGCGCCAGATGCGTGGCGTGGACCGTCGTCTCGGTGATGCCGTACATGTTCACCAGGACCGGGGCGTCGTCGGGGTGGCGCGTGTACCACTCCTCCAGGCGCCCCAGTTCCAGCGCCTCCCCGCCGAACACCACGTACCGCAGGGCCAGTTCGTCGCCGACTTCCGGGTTCTCCGCGTCCGCCTGCATCAGCTGGTAGAAAGCGGACGGTGTCTGGTTCAGTACGGTGACGCGCTCGTCGGCCAGCAGTTCGAGGAAACGCTCGGGCGACCGGCTCACCTCGAAGGGCACCACCACCAGGCGTCCGCCGTGCAGCAGCGGCCCCCACAACTCCCAGACGGAGAAGTCGAATCCGTAGGAGTGGAACAGGGTCCACACATCGTCCGGGCCGAAACCGAACCAGCCCCGGGTCGCCGAGAACAGGCGCACCACATTCCGGTGCGGCACCACCACGCCCTTGGGGCGCCCCGTCGAACCCGACGTGTAGATCACGTACGCGGCATGGTCCGGCAGCACACCGGCCACCGTCCTCGCCACCGGGGCGGCGGGATCCGTCACCACCGCCGGCAGCGTGTCCAGTACCAGGGCGGGGCGGGCGTCTTCCAGCATGTACGCCACACGGTCGCGCGGGTAGTCCGGATCGATCGGCACATACGCCGCCCCGGCCTTGAGGACGCCCACCACCGCCACCACCAGGTCGACGCCGCGCGGCAGGGCCAGTGCCACGAACGACTCCGGCGCCACCCCGCGCCCGGCCAGCCAGTGGGCGAGGCGGCCGGCCCGTGCGTCCAGCTCGGCGTACGTCAGGCTCCGGCCGTCGGACACGACCGCGACCGCGTCCGGCGTGCGGCGCGCCTGTGCCTCGAACAACTCCGCCAACGTGCCCTCGGCGGGGGTGGTCTCCTGCCCCGCGCCGAGCGCCAGCAGCCGCTCCCGCTCGCCGGGCAGAAGAAGGTCGAGCCCGCCGACCGGCGTCTCCTCGGAGTCGGTGAGCACCGTGAGGATCCGCACCACCCGGTCGAGCACGGCCTGTGCGGCGTCGGCGTCGAACGCGTCGGGCCGGTGGTCGAGGCGGAGCGACAGGGTCTCTCCGGGGCCGGCGATCAGTGCCAGCGGATAGTGGGTGGCGTCGTGTCCGAAGACCTGGGTGACCCGTAGGCCCGTGCCACCGTTCGGCGCGCCGCCGCCCTGGCCCCCGGAGGGGTAGTTCTCGAAGACCACGAGGGTGTCGAAGAGCTGCTTGCGCCCGTCGAGTCCGGATTCGGCCTGGATCTCGGCGAGACCGATGTGCTGGTGGGCCATCATGCGGGTCTGCTCGTCCTGGAGCCGCCGCAGGTAGTTCCCCATCGGCTCGTCGGGGCGCAGCCGGACGCGCATCGGCACAGTGTTGATGAAGAGGCCCACCATGCCCTCGATGCCCTCGACTTCGGAGGGCCTGCCGGAGACGGTGATGCCGGTGGTGACATCGGACCGGCCGGTGAGTGCCGAGAGCACGAGCGCCCACGCGCCCTGGACCAGGGTGTTGAGGGTGATGCCCCGCTCCCGGCCCCACACGCCGAGCTTCGCCGTCTGTTCCGCGGACAGCCGCGCGTGCAGCTGTCCGGGCGCGACGGGCGTGTCGGCGATGCCGGGCGCGACCAGGGTCGGGCCGTCCGTCCCCGCGAGGGCCTCGCGCCAGGCGGCCTGCGCCACGGCGCGGTCCTGGCGGGCCAGCCATGAGAGGTACCCGCGGAACGGGCGGACCGCGGGCAGCTCCCTGGCCACTCCCTTGCCCGCGTAGAGCGCGAGGAGTTCGCGCCAGACGATCGGCAGGGACCAGCCGTCCATCAGTATGTGGTGGAACGTAAGTACGAAGCGGTGGCTCGACGCGCCCTGCCGCACCAGCGCGCAGCGCAGCAGCGGCGGTTCGGCCAGGTCGAACCGGCGTGTGCGCTCCTCCTCCACCACGCGGTCGGCGGCGGCCGCCCGCCCGGTCTCCGGCGCCTCGCTCAGGTCCACCTCGCGCCAGGGCAGGGCGACCTGGCGCGGCACGATCTGCACGCTGCGGCTCAGGCCCTCATAGCGGAAACCGGCGCGCAGGTTCCCGTGCCGGGCGAGCAGCCCGCCGGCGGCGGCGCGCAGTGCCTCCCGGTCGAGTGGACCTTCGAGGTCCACCACGAGCTGCGCGGCGTAGACGTCCGGCGCCGTCGCGTCGTAGACGCTGTGGAAGAGCATTCCTTCCTGAAGCGGGGACAGGGGCAGGATGTCCTCCAGGCCCGACTGGCTCATTCCGTCATCCTCCACTCGGCTTCCAACAGGTCGATCTCGCTCTGGCTCAGTTCGGACAGCGCCACGTCGGACGGGGTGTGGCCGCCTGTCTCGGGTCGCTCGGTGTGGTCGGCGAGCGCGCGCAGCGCCCGGATCCACGTCCCGGCGAGAGCCTGTATCCCGGCCTCGTCGAACAGGCCTCGGGGCCATACCCAGTGGGCCTGGAGCTCGGGCCCTTCGGCCCGGTCCCTGGTCGCCACGGCGATCTCCAGTTCGTGCGGCATGCGCATGGCCGGGTCCTGGCCGCCGATGCCCGCGAGGTCGCCGAGCACGGCCCAGTCGCCCGCGGAGTCCGTCCGGGCGCCGCTCTCGGGGCCGCGGGCCTCGGACTCGCCGCCCCGGCCCAGATAGTTGAAGCCGATCTGCGGCCGCGGCAGCGCGGCCAGGTCGGGGCCGGTGCGCGGGTTGAGGTGGCGCAGGGCGCCGAAGCCCATCGCGTGGTCCGGTGCCGACCTGCGGCGCTCCTTGATCTGCCGGAGCACCTCACCGGCGGCGGGTCCCGCGGCCATGGCCTCGGCCACGTCGCAGGTCCCGGCGTCCAGAAGGACCGGCGCCATCGCCGCGAACCAGCCCATGGTGCGGGACACGTCCGTGCCCGCGATGACGTCCTCCTCCCTGCCGTGCGACTCGACGTCCACCAGCACGCCCGCTCCCTGACCACCGCGCCAGTCGGCGAGTGCGAGGGCGAGGGCGGCGAGCAGCACGTCGTCGACGCCGGCGTAGAAGGCGTCGGGGACGCTGGTGAGCACCGCGCGGGTGACGTCGGCCGGGACGGTGACCGAGACCACCTCGGCGTTCTCGCTGGTCTCGGCGGCCCAGTCCCGCTCGGGCCGGTCCAGCAGGGGCTCCGCCCGCTTCAGCAGGTCGGTCCAGTAGCCCAGTTCCTCCTCCCGCTCGGGAGCCAGAGCCCAGCTCGCGAGCCGGTGCGCCCACTGGCGGAAGGAGGTGCCCACCGGCTGGAGGCTCGGCTCGCGCCCCTCGGTCACGTCCTGCCAGGCCTCGGTGAAGCCCGGCAGCAGGATGGCCCAGGAGACCGGGTCGACGGCGAGGTGGTGGGCGTCCACCAGGACGAACCCGGGTACATCGGGGCCGCGGTCGAACCACACCACCTGGAGCATCACCCCGTTCTCGGGGCTGAGCCGCTCGCGCGCCTCCGTGGTGCGGTCGGCCATCGCGGTCAGGCAGGCCCGGTCGTCCAGGCCGCGCAGATCCACCCGGCGCACGGTGTCCTCGGCCCGGACGTCGCCCGGTTCCCGCACCTCCATGCGCCATCCCGCGCTCGCGCCCGGTCCGTCCGACGGTGTGCCGGGCTCCTTCGTCACGCGCAGCCGCAGCGCGTCGTGGTGGTCGAGCAGTGCCTGCACGACCGCCCGCAGCCGTTCCTCGTCGCACCCGGCGGGCGCCTGGAGCAGCCGCCACTGGTTCAGCCTGGCGAAGGGCCCGCCCAGCTCGGCGAAGTGGTGCATGATCGGCGTCAGGGGCATGTCGCCCGTGCCGGCGCCCGCCTCTTCGTCCTCCTCGTCCACCGCGTCCCCCGCTATGCCGGCGAGGGCGGCGACGGTGCGGTGTTCGAAGACGTCCTTCGCGGAGACCACGAGCCCTGCCCGGCGGGCCCGGCTGGCGAGCTGGATGGACATGATGCTGTCGCCGCCCAGGGTGAAGAAGTCGTCGTCGACGCCGACCCGTTCGAGACCGAGCACCTCCGAGTAGAGGGAGCACAGGGCCCTCTCCCGCTCGTCGCGCGGTTCCCTGCCGGTCGCCGTGGCGTCGAAGTCGGGGGCGGGCAGCGCCTTGCGGTCGATCTTCCCGTTGGGGGTGAGGGGGAAGGCGTCCAGTGGCACGAGTGCCGCCGGGACCATGTACTCGGGCAGGCTTGCGGACAGGTGGCGGCGCAGCTCGTCCGGGTCGCTCCGCACGTCCGGTGCGCCGGATGTCGTATAGGCCACGAGACGGCGGCTGCCGTGTGCGTCGACATCGACCACGACCAGGCACTGGGACACGGAGGGGTGGCCGGCGAGGACCGCCTCGATCTCGCCGAGTTCCACCCGGAACCCGCGGATCTTCACCTGGTCGTCCGCGCGGCCGACGAACTCGAGGTCTCCCGCGGCGTTGCGGCGCACCAGGTCACCGGTGCGGTACATGCGTGCGCCGGGCCCGCCGAACGGGTCGGCGACGAACCGCTCCGCGGTCAGGACCGGCCGGTGCAGATAGCCGCGGCCGATCCCCTCACCGGCGAGGTATGCCTCACCGACCACGCCCGCGGGCACCGGGCTGAGCCCGCTGTCGAGGACGTAGAGACGGTCGTTGGGGATGGGGCGGCCCGCGTCGGGGGCCGTGTCCCCCCGCAGCGGTTCGCTCATGGTGGTGAGCACGGTGGACTCGGTGGCGCCGTAGACGTTGATGACGCGTACTCCGGCGCGTGCCCACTGGGCGGCCAGCTCGGCGGAGAACGACTCACCGCCCATCAGTACGCCGCGCAGGCTGGGCGCGGTGTCCGGATCGAGGGTGCTGAGCAGCGTCGGCGGGATCGCCACGTGCGTGATCTCGTCGCGGCGGATCAGCTCGGCCAGCTCATCCCCGCCGACGTGGCCGCCGACCGGTCCGAGCACCATGGTGGTTCCGGTGAGCAGCGCCATCACGAAGTCACCGATGGCGGCGTCGAAGTTGGGCGAGACGAGCTGGAGCAGCCGGCTCCCGGCGTCCAGGGCGAACTTGTCGGCGTGTCCGACCGCCAGGCCGGCGAGGCCGGAGTGCGGCACCATCACGCCCTTGGGGCGGCCGGTGGAGCCCGACGTGTAGATCGTGTAGGCCACGTTCGTGGGGCTGAGTGGCGCGTTGCGGTCGTGGTCGGTGGGGTTGGTGACCGGTTCCCGGTTCAGGGCGTGCGCCGTCTCCGGTTCGTCGACGATCAGCTGGAGGGCGTCGGTGTGCGGCAGCTTTCCGGCCAGCTCGCCGGTGGTCACCAGCAGGTCGGGGCCGGCGTCGGCCAGTATGAATTCCAGGCGCTCGGCCGGGTAGTTGGGGTCGATGGGCAGGTAGGCGGCGCCCGCCTTGAGGAGGCCGAGCAGGGCGGCGACGAGGTCCGCGGTCCTCGGCAGCGCGACGGCGACGAACTGCTCGGGACGTGCGCCCAGGGCGATGAGCCGGTGCGCGAAGCGATTGGCCCGCTCGTTCAGCTGCGCGTAGCTCAGCGTGGTGCCGCCGTCCACCACTGCCGGGTGATCGGGCGTGCGGACCACCTGCGCCTCGAACAGGTCGGCCCAGGTGCCGTGCGGCAGGTCGAGGGCGGTGTCGTTCCATTCCTCGGTCAACTGGTGCCGCTCCAGCGGCTCCAGTACGTCGATGCGGTCCACCGGCTGGTCCGGGTCGGCCAGGACCGCGGCGAGCAGCCGCTGGAACCGGTCGACGACGGATCGGGCCGTCCCCGCGTCGAAGAGGTCGGTGCTGTACTCCAGGAGGGCGGACAGGCCCGCGGGCTCGCCGTTCTCGTCGTGCCGCTCCCCGAAGCCGAAGAGCAGGTCGTAAGCGGTCGCTCCGGTGCCCACCGGGCGCGGCACGGCGGTGAGGCCGGGCAGCTCGACCGGTTCACCGTTCACGGCGCGGTCGGCGCCCGCGAGCGACAGCACCACCTGGAAGAGGGGGTGCCGGGCGAGGGAACGCTGCGGGTTGACCGCGTCCACCAGGCGTTCGAAGGGCACGTCCTGGTGGGCGTAGGCGGCCAGGTCCGTCTCGCGCACCCGGGCCACCAGCTCGGCGAAGGTGGGCCGCCCGGAGAGATCGGTGCGCAGCACCAGGGTGTTGACGAAGAACCCGACGAGGTCGTCCAGCGCGTCGTCGGTACGGCCCGCGATCGGTGTGCCGATCGGGATGTCGGTTCCCGCTCCGAGCCGGGAGAGCAGCGCCGTGACGGCCGCTTGCAGCACCATGAACGTGCTGGCACGGTGCCGGCGCGCGAAGGCCGTCAGTTGTCGGGCGGTGTCCTGCGGGACGGTGAACTCGACCGTCCCGCCCCGGTAGCTGGCCGTCGCCGGACGCGCCCGGTCCACCGGCAGCTCCAGCTCCTCCGGCAGATC
>NZ_JBSFTT010000076.1:0-15532 GCF_053591415.1 Streptomyces sp. NPDC003032
ACCAGGGACGGCCACCACCGGGCCCGTTCCCACCCCGCTCCCGCACCACCCTCACCAGCCTCGCGAACCGGTCGATCCGCAAGCCTGTGAACGTCTCCACCCACACCGGCTCAGCCCGCAACACCCCGCCCATACACGGGAAATGCCCAACACCGAGCCTTCTGCAACACCCTTTAGTACCTGCGACGGACCCGCCAGGACCCGTCTCGCTGCGGACGACCCCGTCGCCGCGGCGCCGTACCGTCGTGGACGTGACCGATACGACTGAGCAGCTCAAGGCCAGAGGCCGGAAGAGCCCCGAGTTCCACCTCGTGCGGGAGGCCCTCGGCGGCCTTCGCGAGACGCTGTTCCGCGACGCCTTCGTCTACCGGCTGCTGCCGCCCAGGACGGCGGCCGGTCGGCCGGCCCGCTTCTTCCCGGGGCGGATACGCGAGTACGCCGTCTGGAGCCCGCACGCTCTGGTGGTGGCCGCGGCCCTGATCACCGTGTTCATCGCCTACCAGGTGGGCCTCGGAGGCAGCGAGGGCGCGTACTTCCTCACCGGTTGCGCCCCGGCCGCCGCCGTCCTGATGACGCTGGTCAGGCCGGTCGGCGCCTACTGGGTCTCCTTGGCCTCGACGCCGTTCACGGCGTCGTTCGGGAACGCCTGGGACGGCTGGCCGTGGACGCCCGCCGCCTTCTTCGCGCACATCGTGGTGATGGTCGTGGTCGCGGCCCGCACCGGCCCGCGCACCGCCGTGTGGATGTGGCTCGGGACGGCGGCGTACTCCGTGGGCGCCGAGGTGTTCCTCGGCGAGGGCATGGGCTCCGGATCCAATGCCCCACCGCTGCTGTTCTTCTCGGCGCTCGCACTGCTCGTCACCACGGTGGTGCACGTGCGCCGCGAGGCGCAGCGCGAGGTCACCGTGCAGCGCACCGTCACCGCCATCGAGCGTGACAAGCGCACCCTCCTGGAGGAGCGCACCACCATCGCCCGCGAACTGCACGACGTGGTCGCGCACCACATGTCGGTGGTCGCCATCCAGGCCGAGGCCGCGCCCTACCGCGTGGAGAACCCGCCGCCCGAGCTGGAGCAGGCGTTCGTGACCATCCGCGAGAACGCGGTGGCCGCGCTGACCGAGCTGCGCCGCGTCCTCGGCGTCGTACGGGCGGAGGACTACGAGGCGCCGGACGCCCCGCAGCCCACCCTCGCCGACCTCGACCGGCTCCTGGACAACGTGCGCGACGCGGGCCCGACCGTCGACAAGGTGGTCACCGGGGCGGTGCGCGAGCTGCCGCAGGGCGTCGAGCTGTCGGCGTACCGCATCGTGCAGGAGGCGCTCAGCAACAGTCTGCGCCACGCGCCCGGCGCCCCGGCCCGCGTCGAGGTCGGCTACGTCCTCGGCGGCCTCGGCCTGCGCGTCGTCAACGGCCCGGCGACCGGCCTGGTCAAGCCCTCCCCCGGGGCCGGGCACGGCATCACCGGCATGCGCGAGCGCGTCACCATGCTCAACGGCGAGATGACGGCGGAGGCGACCCCGGAGGGCGGCTACGAGGTCACCGTCTTCCTGCCCGTCCCGCTCGCCGACCGCGTCGACCCGGCGGGGGAGGACATCGCATGACGATCCGCGTCCTCATCGCCGACGACCAGATGATGGTCCGCGAGGGGTTCTCCGTGCTCCTCAACGCCATGCCCGACATCGAGGTCGTCGGCGAGGCCGTGAACGGCCGCGAGGCGGTAGAGCGCGTCCGCGAACTCGCCCCCGACGTCGTCCTGATGGACATCCGCATGCCCGAGCTGAACGGCATCGGGGCGACCCGCGAGATCATCGCGTCCGAGGGCGCGTCGAAGGTGCTCGTCCTGACCACGTTCGACCTCGACGAGTACGTGTACCAGGCGCTGCGCGCGGGCGCCTCCGGGTTCCTCCTCAAGGACGCGTCGGCCCGCCAACTGGCGGACGGGGTACGGGTGGTGGCCTCCGGTGAGGCCCTCCTCGCCCCGACTGTGACGCGCCGCCTGATCACGGAGTTCTCCAAGCTGGCGGAGGCGCCGCGGCCCTCGGCGGCCGTCCAGGCGCAGCAGTACGGCGAGCTGACCGAGCGCGAGACGGAGGTCCTGGTGCTCATCGCGCAGGGCCTGTCGAACGCGGAGATCGCCTCCCGCCTGGTGGTCGCCGAGTCCACGATCAAGACGCATGTCAGCCGGGTCCTGGTGAAGCTGGGGCTGCGCGACCGGACGCAGGCGGCGGTGTTCGCGTACGAGGCGAGGCTGGTCACGCCCGGGTGAGGGGGCGGGGGGCTGGTATGGCCGGTCCGCCGGGGCTAGCGTCCCTCCATGGACGCAGCCTTCGAGGTCTCCGCGGTCTTCGCCCCCTCCTCGCCGGAGTTCGTCGCCGACCCCTACCCGGCGTACGCCCGGCTGCGCGCGGCCGGGCGTGCCCACCACTACGCGCCGACCGACCAGTGGCTGATCCCGCACCACGCGGACGTCTCGGCCCTGCTGCGTGACCGGCGCCTCGGCCGCACGTACCTGCACCGCTTCACCCACGAGGAGTTCGGCCGCACCGCCCCGCCGCCCGAGCACGAGCCGTTCCACGTCCTCAACGACAACGGCATGCTCGACCTGGAGGCGCCCACGCACACCCGCATCCGCCGCCTGGTCTCCAAGGCCTTCACGCCGCGTACCGTCGACCGACTACGTCCGTACGTGGACGAATGGGCGGACGTGCTGGTGCGTGACCTGGTGGCCGACGGGGGCGGGGACCTCGCCGCGCGGGTAGCCGAGCCGCTGCCGGTGGCGGTCATCGCCGAGATGCTCGGCATCCCGGAGAGCGACCGGCCGCTGCTGCGCCCCTGGTCGGCGGCGATCTGCGGCATGTACGAGCTGAACCCGTCCGAGGAGACGGCGGACCGAGCGGTGAGCGCGTCGATCGAATTCACCGCCTATCTTCGGGAGGTGGTCGCCACCCGTCGGGAGAGGCCGGGGGACGACCTGGTCTCCGGGCTCATCGCGGCGTACGAGGACGGGGAGTCGCTCAGCGAGCAGGAGATGATCTCCACCTGCGTGCTGCTGCTCAACGCGGGGCACGAGGCGACCGTCAACGCCACCGTCAACGGCTGGTACGCGCTGTTCCGCCACCCCGCCCAACTGGCCGCCCTGCGCGCGGTCCCCGCCCGCCTGATCTCCACCGCTGTCGAAGAGCTGATGCGCTACGACACGCCGCTCCAGCTCTTCGAACGCTGGGTCCTCGACGACATCGAGATCGGCGGCACGACGATCCCGCGCGGCTCCGAACTGGCGCTCCTCTTCGGCTCCGCCAACCACGACCCGGCGGTCTTCACCCGCCCCGGCGAGCTGGACCTCACCCGCCGCGACAACCCTCACATCTCCTTCAGCGCGGGCCTCCACTACTGCATCGGCGCGCCGCTGGCCCGCATGGAACTCGCCGCCTCGATGCGGGCGTTGCTGCGCAGGGCCCCTTCCCTCCGGCTCGCGGCGGAGCCCCGCCGCGGCCCGAACTTCGTGATCCGGGGCCTCCAGGAACTCCTCGTCGAAGTATGACCCCGGCCCATGCTCCTCAGCTGATCATGTCGCGGCGCCGCAGCCCCGCAAGGCCCGCGCCTGCCAGCGCCACCGCGATCAGCGTGAGCGCCACCAGCGGCGGCCAGGACATCGCGGCGCCCGGCAGCTTCGGCAGATGGCCGAAGGGGGAGAGGTTCATGACCGCCTGGGGCAGGTCCAGCGCCGGGCCGATCCAGCCGATCGCGAGGCAGACCCCGACCACGGCCCACGCCGCCACGGCCCCCTTCGGATACGCCCCCACGAGCAGCACCGCGAGCCCGCCGAGCACCCACACCGCCGGCAGCCGCACCAGACACGCGCCGAGCACCGCGCCCGCGTCCGTGCCGTGGCCGATGGCCATGCCGAGCCCGCAGACGGTCATCAGCACCACCGTCCCGCCGAAGGCGACCACGAGGTGCCCGGCCGCCCACCGCAGCCGCCCCACCGCGCCCGCGAGGACCGGTTCGGCGCGCTGCGAGGTCTCCTCGCCGTGCAGCCGCAGCACGGAAGCGGCGACGTACAGCGCGGCGACCATGCCGAACATCCCGGCAAGCGTGGCGAGGAAGGCGTCGGTGAGGTCCGACCGGCCGCCCATGCGCTCGATGATGTCGCGGGTGCCGTCGTTGTCGCCGACGATGTCGGCCGCGCCGGACGCCATCTGTCCGAAGACGAGCCCGGCGAGCAGGTACCCGGCCGTCCAGCCGAACACCGCGCCCCGCTGGAGCCGCCAGGCGAGCGCGCCCGCCGAGGCGAGGCGGCCGCGCGCCGGTCCTGGCCGCGTCGGCAGGAAGCTCATCCCGACGTCGCGCCGCCCCGCCAGCGCGTACGCGGCCAGGCCCTGCGCCACGGTCGCGGCGCCGACGAGCGCGAGCACCCACCACCGCTCGCCAGCGAACGCCCGCAGGTTCTCCTGCCAGCCGAGCGGCGAGAGCCAGGTCGGCACGGACGAACCGTCCGCCTCCCCCGAATCGCCCGCGGCCCGCAGGACGAAGGCCGTGCCGAGCACCGCCGCCGTCAGCCCCTTGGCGAGCCGCGCGCTCTCGGTGAGCTGCGCGGCGATCGCCGCCATGGTGGCGAAGAGCATGCCGGTGCCCGCGACGCCGAGGCCCAGCGCGAGCGCCCCGCGGGCGCCCTGCCCCGCCATGCCCGCGGTGATCAGCAGCCCGGCCCCGGCGTTGGCCACCCAGGCGGCGAGCAGCGCGGCGGTGAGCGGCGCCCGCCGCCCCACCACGGACGCGGAGAGCATCTCCTGGCGCCCGGACTCCTCCTCCTCGCGGGTGTGCCGTACGACGATGACGAGGCTCATGACAGCGGCGAGCACACCCGCGTAGGTGCCGATGCGCCAGGCGGAGAGGGCGCCCAGCGAGTCGCCGAAGACGGGTCCGTACATGGCCCGCATCGAGGAGTTGGAGTTCATCGACTCCATGGCCTCGGCCCGCTCGGCGGCCGTCCCGTACACGCTCTCCAGCGATCCCGGCATCGCCAGCACCAGCCCGGCGACGACGAGAACCCAGACGGGCATCATGACCCGGTCGCGACGCAGCGCGAGCCTCAACAGGGCGCCCGTCCCCGCCAGCGTCATCGTGCCGTCACCCCTTCCTCCACGTCGTCCTGGTAGTGCCGCAGGAACAGCTCCTCCAGGGTGGGCGGGGTGCTGGTCAGCGACCGGATGCCCGACTCGGTGAGCGACCTGAGGACGGCGTCGAGCTTGTCGGTGTCGACCTGGAGCCTGACCCGGTGACCGTGTACGTCGACGTCGTGGACGCCGGGCAGATGTGTCAGGCCGTTCGGGGCGCCGGCGAGTTCGGCGGTGACGCTGGTGCGCGTCAGATGGCGCAGCTCGGCCAGCGAGCCGGACTCGACGGTGCGCCCCTTGCGGATGATGCTGACGCGGTCGCAGAGCGTCTCGACCTCGCTGAGGATGTGCGACGAGAGCAGGATCGTCCGCCCGCGCTCGCGCTCCTCGGCCACGCAGCCCTGGAAGACCTCCTCCATCAGCGGGTCGAGCCCGGAGGTCGGCTCGTCGAGGATCAGCAGGTCGACGTCGGACGCGAAGGCGGCGACGAGGGCGACCTTCTGCCGGTTGCCCTTGGAGTACGTACGTCCCTTCTTGGTGGGGTCAAGCTCGAACCGCCCGACGAGGTCGTCGCGCCGGGCCCGGTCGAGGCCGCCGCGCAGCTTCCCGTACAGGTCGATGACCTCGCCCCCGGAGAGGTTGCGCCACAGGGTGACGTCGCCCGGGACGTACGCGATGCGGCGGTGCAGGGCGACGGAGTCGTGCCAGGGATCCTTGCCGAGCAGCTGGGCGGCGCCGGAGTCGGCGCGGAGCAGGCCGAGCAGGACGCGGATGGTGGTGGACTTCCCGGACCCGTTCGGCCCGAGGAATCCATGCACCTCGCCGACTTCGACGGTCAGATCGAGGCCGTCCAGGGCGTGCGTCGCGCCGAACGACTTGTGGAGCCCGGAGACGGTGATTGCCTTCGTCATGCTCCTGAAAGTACGCGGATTTCACAAAGTTGTGAAGTTAAAGAAGTGTATAAACTCTGTGGGGGTGGGGTGCGTGCGACGGTCGGGGGAGCCCAGGGAGATGATCGCGGGATGACGAGCGAGGACGCGCGGGGCGCGAAGGCGGCGGACGTGGAGATGCGTGACGGGACGGGCGCGGGGACCCGGGACGAGGCCCATGACGATGTCCACGAGGAGGCCCGGATCCGTAACGAGGAGGCGGTGTCCCGCTTCGTCGAACAATTCGCCTCCCACCTGGTCGAGGCGGGTATGCCGCGGATGCCCTCCCGCATCTTCGCCGCCCTGCTCGCCTCCGACTCGGGCGCGCTGACCTCGGCGGAACTGGGCGAACAGCTGCGGGTCAGCCCCGCGGCGGTCTCCGGCGCCGTCCGCTACCTCACGCAGCAGCACATGGTCTCCCGCGAGCGGGACCCCGGGACACGGCGCGACCTCTTCCGGGTGCACAGCAACCAGTGGTACGAGGCGCTCGGCAACCGCGACGCGCTCCTCAACCGCTGGGAGAACGCGCTGCGTGACGGCGTCGCCAACCTCGGCGCGGACTCCCCCGCGGGGCGGCGCCTCACGGAGACGCTGGCGTTCTTCGAGTTCGTCCAGGAAGAGCTGGCAGGAATGATGTCCCGCTGGCGTGCCCACCGGAAAACCCTGTTCGACCAGGACTGATCCGTCGCGTCAGCGGGGCAGTGTCAACCCCCAAGCCCCTGGGCGGACCGTCCAGGTCCTCGTGCGGACCGGCCCCGCCACCACCGCGTCGGCGCGATAGCGGAAGTCCGCCCCCGACACCGTCACAGTCCGTGCCCGGACCCGCAGCGGCGCCGCCTCCGCGCCCACGGAGACCGGCCGCACCTCCACCTGGGCCAGGCCACCGTCCCCCGCGGTGACGCGCACGCCCTCGACCGGCTGGTCCAGGTCGACCAGCGTGACGCCGTCCGCCTCGACCCGCAGCCGCGAGGGCCCGGGCCCGGGCGCCGCCACCCGCGAGGGCCGCGCGGCGAAGGTACGTACGAAGGACTGGCACGTCCGCAGCCACGCATGCCCCTCAGCGGAGCCGGAACCGGAGCCGGAGCCAGAGCCAGAGCCAGAAGCGCCCCCAGACGTCGTCGTCCCGGACGCATCCGTCCCCGCCGACGCCCCCGTTCCCGCACCCGCCCCCGCCCCCGCACCGGCCCTCACCCCCACCGACGGAATCCGCAAATCCCCCAGCACCACCCCGTCACTGTCATCGACCAGCAGATCGAGCCGCCGCTCGGCCCCTTCGAGGACCGTCCGCGCCGCGGCGACCGCCCCCGCGGGCACCCCGAGCCGCCGCGCGAGCGTCTGCGCGGCCCCTACGGGGACGATGGAGAGCGCGGGCCCGGCCAGCCCCCGCTCGCGGTGCAGCAGCCCCACGGCCCGCAGCAGCGCCCGGTCGTCGCCGATCACCACAAGCCGCCGGGAACCCCTCCTGGCCAGGGCTTTCGCAAATTCCTCGGGGCCGTCGGGCAGGCAGACGCGCATCGCCGCGCCCGCGCCCAGTACGTCCTTCGCGATCCGTACCGACTCGCCGTCCGTGCGCCGGGCGACCGGGTCGATGACGACAAGGAGCTGGTCGCGAGCCGACACCGCGCGCCCTTTCTTTTAGCCGTTCTTGAAGACCTCGGGTAGCATCTTTGTGCAAGAGCCCCTTGCGCTATTGCGCCAGGGGCTTCGTCTATTCCGGGGCAGCATCCAAGGCACACCCATACGGCGGCTACGGCCCCTGACCTTGGACATGCCCCGCCCGGAAGGGGTGTACGCCTGTGCCCGCACTTGTGCTGCTCGGTGCTCAGTGGGGTGACGAAGGCAAGGGAAAGGCCACTGACCTGCTCGGTGGCTCCGTGGACTATGTAGTGCGCTATCAGGGCGGCAACAACGCCGGCCACACGGTCGTCGTAGGCGACCAGAAGTACGCGCTGCATCTCCTCCCTTCCGGGATTCTCTCCCCGGACTGTGTCCCGGTCATCGGCAACGGAGTCGTCGTCGACCCGTCGGTCCTGCTCTCCGAGCTGAGCGGTCTGAACGAGCGCGGCGTCGACACGTCCAAGCTGCTGATCAGCGGCAACGCGCACATCATCACGCCGTACAACGTCACCGTCGACAAGGTCACCGAGCGCTTCCTCGGCAAGAGGAAGATCGGTACGACGGGTCGCGGCATCGGCCCGACCTACGCCGACAAGATCAACCGCACCGGCATCCGCGTCCAGGACCTCTACGACGAGTCGATCCTGGTGCAGAAGGTCGAAGCGGCGCTGGAGATCAAGAACCAGCTCCTCACCAAGCTCTACAACCGCCGCGCGATCGAGGCGGAGCAGATCGTGGAGCAGCTCCTGGAGCACGGCGAGAACATCAAGCGGTACGTCGCCGACACCACCCTGGTCCTCAACAACGCGCTCGATGAGGACAAGGTCGTCCTCTTCGAGGGCGGTCAGGGCACGCTCCTGGACGTGGACCACGGGACGTACCCCTTCGTCACCTCGTCGAACCCGACCGCGGGCGGCGCCTGCACGGGCACCGGCGTGGGCCCGACGAAGATCAGCCGTGTCATCGGCATCCTCAAGGCGTACACGACGCGCGTCGGCGCGGGACCGTTCCCGACCGAGCTGTTCGACCAGGACGGCGAGGACCTGCGCCGCATCGGCGGCGAGCGCGGCGTCACCACCGGCCGTGACCGCCGCTGCGGCTGGTTCGACGCCCCGATCGCCCGCTACGCGACCCGCGTCAACGGCCTGACGGACTTCTTCCTCACCAAGCTGGACGTCCTCACCGGCTGGGAGCAGATCCCGGTCTGCGTCGCGTACGAGATCGACGGCAAGCGCGTCGAGGAGCTTCCGTACTCGCAGACCGACTTCCACCACGCGAAGCCGGTCTACGAAATGCTGCCGGGCTGGTCCGAGGACATCACCAAGGCCCAGACCTTCTCCGACCTGCCGAAGAACGCGCAGGGTTACGTGAAGGCCCTGGAGGAGATGTCCGGCGCCCCGATCTCCGCGATCGGCGTGGGCCCGGGCCGCACGGAGACGATCGAGATCAACTCGTTCGTCTGAGTCACCGGCCCCCGGATCAGGGGTTCAGCTCACTCATAGGGGTGGGTCGCGCCACCGCGCGACCCACCCCTATGCCATGCGGGGAAGACTGGCGGGCATGACAGCGAGCGGCGTTACGGTGGGAGAGCATCTCCGTCATGCCCGAGCGAGGAGTGGCCCGATGAGTGCGCAGCCGGTTGAATCGATCAAGCCGACGGTCACGTATCAGCAGCTCGGCGAGTACGCCGAGGAGATCGTGACCATCGCGGAGTGCCGCGGCGACCTGGTGCGGGCCGACATTGCGAACCAGGAGATCACCGTCCACATGATGTCCCCTTCGAACTCACATGGCGAGATCGTGCTGGAGATCGGCCTCCAGGTCCGGAACCAGGACCGCGACGCGGTCGGTCGAGTAGAGGCCCGCGTGCACCGCCCCGACCTCGGTCTCTGCCGGACGGCGGACCTACTCCTCCTGACGCGTGAGGTCCGCGACCGGGAGACGGAGGAGTTCGCCACGCTGGGCCCTGACGTCTCCGTGGCGGTCGAGGTCGTCTCCCCCTCGAACCCGGGCAACGACCACATCAGCAAGCTTCGCGACTACCCCCGCATGGGCGTCCCCGTCTACGTGATCATCGACCCCCGGGACGGCACGATCACCGTGCACTCCGGCCCGGACACATCCGCCGGGGAGCCCCGTTACGGGGACACCCCGCGCCGCTACAAGTTCGGCGACACCGTCGAGGTGGGGCGGTGGACGGTCGAGACCGACAAGTTCCCCCGCTACCGTTCCTGACCACCAGCCCGGGCGGGGCGCTTCGTGCGGCTGGAGGAAGGGCCTTACGCGCCGAGCGACTCGACCAGGTGATCATCAAGTTCGGCGACGAAGCCCTCGCGACGCCACGGGCGCAGGTCGTGGCGGGCCCGCCGCAGCCGGATCGACGCGACGCGCCCGCCGGTCTCGGCCGCCGCGTCGACGCAGTCGTGCAACAGCTCGACCGCCGACCGCGGGTCGGCGAGGCGGATGCGGGCAAGGGCCCGGTCCGTTGACACGATCGCGCGCTGCACCCGCTCGCGTGGTGATCCGCGTCGCAGTCGACATCGACCAGCGCCGACGGTGGCGGCGGGTCCCCGCCACCGCCTGTGGATTCCGATTCCGTCCCGGACGACGAATCGGACTGACATGACCGAGCCACCGGTCCTCGTCGTGACGTCCCTCGGGGACGCCACTGCGGATTTGGTGCTCGGAGAGCTGCACGCCCGGGACGCCCCGGTCGTACGGCTCGATCCCGGCACCGACTTCGACGCCGACGCCCCACGCCCTACGGCGGCACCGGTGTCGGCGAGAGTTCCGAAGCGCAATTCGTCCATGGCGCAACCGTGACGCCGAGTACAAGACGGCGCAGCTCACCACGGCAGCGCGTCTCGGGCTGCCCGTACCCGGGAGCCTGATCACCACCGACCCGGACGACGCGCGAAGGTTCATCACCGACCAAGGACCGGCGGTCTACAAATCTCTGCGACGGGTGCGCGTCTCCGGGGACGACGGCAAGAACCGAACCGTGTGGGTGCGCGCCGTCGACCCCGCCGGCATCGACGAGCGCATCAGCGTGTGCCCGCACTTCTTCCAAGCGCAGGTCCCCAAGGTGGCCGATATCCGCGTCGCCGCCGTCGGCGCCGAACTGTTCGCGACCGGGATCGACATCGACGGCGGTCACCTTGATTGGCGCGAAGACTACGCACGACTCACCTATACGCCTGTGCCCGTGCCCACCGTCGTACGGTCCGCGGTACGCGGATACCTCGACATGTTCGGGCTCGTCTTCGGTGCCTTCGACTTCGCCCTCGACAGCGACGGGCAATGGTTGCGGAAGACGCCCCCGGCCCCCTGCGAGGCAGCCCGACATCGTCCTCAACACTCCCTGGCCTCGTCGTGCAGATGATCGAGCACGGCGGGATCAGGCTTGGCGACCTCGTCCTGGAGATCGGGACCGGCACCGGCTACTCAACAGCGCTGCTCCGCAATGTCCTCGGCGACCACAACGTGACCTCGGTCGAAGTCGACCAGCACGCCGCCGATCGGGCCCGCAAGGCACTCGCCGAGGGCGGTCGCGTTCCTGCCCTCATCACGGGCGACGGACTGCTCGGCGCCCCCGGTGGCGCGCCGTACGACCGTCTGATCGCCGCGTGCTCCGTGCGGTACGTCCCATACACGGTCGGTGCAGAGGGTGAAGCCACCGGTCACTTTCTCCCCGGCCACACGTCATTCATGATCGCCCGCTCCCACGACCACCCGCCGCGAGGCACGATCGATTTCATGCCCGGCGAGCAGCGGCCGAGCCGCATCGACCCGGCTCTGCTCGACGACTGGTCGGGGCGGTTCGTCGCCCAGCTCGCCGCCCCCTCCGCCGAACGGCTCGGGGCCGGTGCCGAACAAGTCCTGCTCGATGTGGCGACCGGCTCACAGGCGCGCACCCGGCCTGCCGAGCGGGGCGGTTGGAGCGTCGCGCAGCGCGGCCCGCTCAAGCTGTGGGACGCGGTCGAGGACGCAGTCGAGGCGTGGCAGGCAGCCGGCTCCCCGCATCTGTCCGCGTTCGGCCTCACGATCGCGCGTGAGGGACAGCGTGTCTGGCTCGGCTCACCCGACGGTCCCGGCTGGCTGTTGCCGGTCCGAGGCTCTACGGCCGCCGTCAGGAGCGACGCCGCCGGTAGTACGCGTAGGTGAGCACCAGAAGCAGCGGGCCCCAGAGGTTCATCAAGCCGCTCATCGTCATCGCGAGGACGTTCCATCCCTCGGCGTAGGGCCAACCGGCCGGGCCCTCGGTGAACGCGACGGTCAGCCAGTGGACGCCGACGCCCGTGAAGAAGAGCCCGCCGAGCGCCGCAGGGACGATCGCGGCCGCGGGCGCCACGCTCCGTCCCCCGATCAGCGGCACCCGGCGCGGGACGACCTCGCCCCAGCCACGGACGAGTCCGAAGGAGAGGAGGGCGAGAAGTTCACTGAGGAGCGTCAGCCCGAAGACGTACGGGACGTTGTACCAGGCCGGGGGCAGCGTCTCCCCGCCCATGCCGTGGCCGAAGGCGATGGGCAGGCGCCAGATGCCGACGGGCAGGACGACCAGCGGAATGGCGTGCGCGATCCGCTCGGCCCAGCGGGGTACGGGCCGCGCGGTCCCGGTGGGCGTCTGAGGTTTCACGTTGGTCACGTTGGTCACGTAGCTCGTCGTCGTCATGCCTTTAAGGCTGTCGCCCCCGCGCCCACACCGGATCAGCGCACCGGCGGATCTTCCTCCCCCGTATGGCCGAGGCGACGTGGCAAGGGTCATCGTTCAGGGCGAGCTGTCGTCCCCGCAGATGCGCAGCCCCTCCGGGGTCGCGCACGGCAGGTGGCCGTGGGTGCGGATGACGTCGAGGCCGGTGCCGCGGGCGTAGGCGAGGAAGCTGGAGGCCAGGGAGTCGGCGGGTGGCTGGCCGTAGGTGTAGGCGTACTCGATCTCGCGGTAGGGATAGCCGCTCTTCGCCAGCTCTTCGGCCGACGGCTCGTGGCCGTCCAGGTTGAGGCGGTGCAGGCCCTTGAGGCCTTCGGCGGCGCGCAGTTCGCTGTAGCCGATGGCGCCGGGGATGCGGCCGACGGCGTCCAGGACCTGCTCGGTGGAGTCCAGCTCGCAGCGCGTGACGGGTACGGACGGGTCGTCCTTGCTCAGGCAGTCGTTCGATGAGGCCTTGATCTCGAAGGCACCGCCCAGGACGCGGCGTTGGAGCGTGTCGCGTGTTCCGGAGCTGGATCCTCGGCTGACCAGGACCACGGGCAGGTCGGGGCCGCCCAGCTCCTTCCAGTTGCGTACGTCGCCACGGTAGAGGCGGCGCGCTTCGGGGCGGGTCAGATTGCGCAGCGGCACGCGGTCGTTGAGGACCAGCGCGAAGACGGAGACCGCCACGCGGGTCTCCGACAGGCGGGGGAAACCGTCGGACTTGGGGCCGTCGGAGAAGGTGAGCAGGGGAGGGGAGCCCGTCTTCTTCCGCGCGCCGTCGGCGGCGTCGCGGCCCGCGAACCGGCGCCCCTCGTCGTGCAGTTCCCGTACGCCCGCCGCGCTGCCGTGCGCGCTGACCGTGATGGCGGAGCCCGGGCAGTCCTTCTCGTACTTGTCCGCCAGCTCCTTTGCGACCGGCGCGAACGCCGTCGAACCGAGCACCGTCAACTCGCCCGTCGCGCACTCGATGGGCGGCGGGTCCGCGTCACGCAGCACGATGATCGAGGCCAGCGTGATGACGGAGAGTGTGAGCAGGACGGTCAGGAGCTGTGCGGGCCGGGAGAACAGCGGCGGCTTGTCGTCGGGCGTCGTGGAGCGGTTGGGCTGCACCTCGCCCGCCTGGATGCCGCCGGACATGGTGACCTCGCCGCCGACGGGCCCGCCGGTCAGCAGCACGAGGAGTTTGTAGTGCTGGCCCCTGTTCAGCGGGACGCGCGGGATGTGCAGCGTGCTGCCCTCGTAGCGCAGGCCGGCGCCCGGCGTGAAGTGCTCCATGAGGTGGTCGGCGCCGGTCGGCGCGGTCACCGCGAGGCCACGGATGGTGCGGCCGGTGAAGACGGCGGTCAGCCCGTGCAGAGCGCGCCCCGTGTAGTCGGCGTCGGACACGGACTGCGAACCGTCGTTCTCGACGCGGAGCAGGACGAGCGTGGCGTCGGACATCTCGGGCGTCTCGTCGAACAGGCCGAGGCGCGCGTTGGCGCCGCCTGTACGGACGTTGTCCCCTATGGCCGTGTCCATCTGGACGCGGTAGCCGATACGTTTCCGGCGCGGCACCCGGCGTTCGTACCAGAGCGCGCCGACGGTCGCGAACAGGCCGAGGACGGCCGTGAGCACGGCGATGGTGTTCTCGGTGCTCAACCACTCCATGGGCGGTGACGGTAGGCGGCCCGCGTCGGGCGCGGGCCGCCATCGCCGTTTCGTCGGCTGTTGTTCGTCGACGGTTCAGTTCGGCCGCGGGCGCGGTGCGGGCGCGGTGCGGGTTCAGCGAGGGCTCGGCGCGGGTTCAGTGTGCGCTCGGCGCCGGCTCAGCCCACCCTGTCGTACGTCAACTCGCCCGTGCCGTCCGTGTTCGCGCGGCGCAGCTTGCCGTTGCCGAGGATCGTCACGACGCTCGCCTTGCCGGGGGTGCAGGCCGACATGGGCTCGCCGACCGTGATGTCGGTCGCGCCGATGTGCAGACGGTCGTCCGACGCTGACTCCAGCTTGCCCTCGAAGACGCAGCGGTAGGTGCCGCCGTCCTCCATCGGGCCCTCGGCGATCAGTGACAGGGCCGTATCACCGGTCTCGCCCTGCTGGATGGTGAGGTTGCGCGTGTGGTGGCCGAACTTGTTGTCGAGGCCGCCGGTCCACTTGCCCAGGTACTTGTCCGGCACGGTGCCCTCGTCCTTGGCGGGCGGTGTGGTCCCCGGGGTGGTCGGATCCGGGTCCTGCGAGCTGGGGCCCGGGGTTCGCGGGGCGCTGCTGGTGGGGTTCTTGGTGTCGTCGCCCTGCTTCTTGTCGTCGCTGTCGCCGTTCATGACGGCGTAGACGGTGCCGCCCGCTCCGATGGCCACTATCAACGCGACGACGATCAGCGCGGCGGTCGAACGGCCGCTGCGGCGCGGCGGTTCGGGCGGTGACGTGGGCAGGGGGGCGTACAGGCCGGGTCCGTAGGGCGGAGTCGGGCCGTAGCCGGGCGGGGGCTGCTGGGGGTAGCCGTAGGCGGCGTGCTGGGGGTGCTGCTGCGGGTGCTGTTGTGGGTGGTGCTGCGGGTGGTGGGGATAGCCGTACGACGGGATGCCCGGCGGTGGCGTGGGCGTGGGCGGCGGAGACTGGCCGGAAATCATGGTGGGCAGGTGGTCGAGGGGCGCGACGCCGGGCGCGCGGGGCGTCCCGGGGGGTGGCGGCGTGGCCCCGTTGCTGTTGCCGGTGCCGGTGCCGGTGCCGTTGGCTGCCGGCCCGGAGGCGGAGGCGTTCGCGGCTTCCGGGGCGGGCGATCCGGCTGGGGCGCTGCGTGCGGTGCCCGCGTCTGAGCCGCCCGCGTTCGGGCCGCCCGAGCCTGGGCCACCCGCGTTCGGGCCGCCCGAGTCCGGGCCGCCCGAGCCTGGGCCACCCGCGTTCCGGCCACCCGCGTTCGGGCCGCCCGAGCCCGAGCCACCCGAGCCCGAGCCACCTACGTCCGAGGGACCGGCGGCTCTCGCCCCGGCCCCGCCTGCGGCGCCCTCGCCTGCGGCACCCGCGCCTGCGGCACCCGCGCCTGCCGAGCCCGCGCCTGCCGAGCCCGAGCCCGCGCCGCCCGCGTTCGGGCCGCCCGTGCCTGGGCCGCCCATGCCCGCGCCGCCCGCGTCGTGATCCGCCCCGTCCGGAGGGATTTCCATGACCGAGAACCATGACGCGATCGTCACCGACCCCAAGCCGGA